>DAXJ01000017.1:12233-24067 GCA_002506335.1 Methanosaeta sp. UBA114 | reverse complement strand
AGCTGGCGCATGCGGTCCAGGATGTAGCGTGAAAAGTCCGCGCCAGCCTGGGACTCGTTTATGCCATCTCCGGTTTCAGCCATATCTAAAAAGCTTATAATCTCGTACCCCTATAAAGGTTTCCGAGTTGAGAGGATGCAATGCGAGATATGTGGCGCTGATATACAAGGACCCTGTAGCAGGATAGTCATTGATGGCTCAGCGCTGGATGCGTGCAAGAGCTGTGCTCGCTTCGGAAAAGCTGAGGAAAAGTGGTCGCCGGTAACAAGAAAAGTCGCTCCGGTTGAGCGTACCTTCGCCCAGCCAAGACCTAAACCTCGCGACCACTTCAAAGATTTGGTGGAGATCGTACCGGAATACGGCAGACTGATCAGAGAAGCCAGGGAAAGCCTTAACCTGGCACCAGAAGAACTAGCGCTGAGAATCAAAGAGAAGGCCACTCTGCTGAAGAAGATAGAGCGTGAGGAGATAGTTCCCGAGGATAGTACCAGGGTGAAGCTGGAAAGAGCGCTCCACATAAAGCTCACGGACAAGGCCACGGATGCCCAGGTCAAGGCCAGATCCAGTGGCAAGGGCTTAACTCTCGGGGACATAGCGAATATCAGAAGAAAATGAATTCTGTGGATGCTATGGAAGCCGCAAGGATCATCATCGGCGGTGGGGTGGTGGTATACCCCACTGAGACCGTCTACGGCTTGGGGGCAAACGCCCTGGACGAACAGGCGGTTCTAAGAATCTTCGAGATAAAAAGAAGGCCTCTGGATAAGCCCATAAGCATCGCCATATCGAGCCTGACGATGCTGGATATGGTGGCTGAGGTCAGGGATGAGGACCGGCCCCTGGTAGAAAGGCTGCTACCGGGGCCAGTAACCCTTCTGCTCAAGAAAAAGAATGTAGTCCCAGATGTCCTCACAGGAGGCTCTCCCCTGGTCGGCGTAAGATTCCCCGACCATGAGCTGGCCATGAAGATCATAGATGCCGCCGGGCCCATCACCTCCACCAGCGCCAATAAGACCGGATCTTCTCCTCCCACCCGCTTGGAGGAGGTATCCAAGGAGATCATAAAGAGGGTGGATGGCGTGGTTGACGGGGGCAAGAGTCTTTACGGCAAACCTTCAACGCTCCTGGACTTATCCAATAGAAAGGTTATAAGAGAGGGAGCTGGCTTAGAAGAGGTGCTGAAGGCGATATCTTGAGGGCAAGGATCAGAGATTTCCTGGAGACGGTAGACGGCTGGATCTTCGCTGTAGCAGATTACAACCATCTTGAGGGCTTCAGATGCCTCCTCAGATACATCCCCGATCTAGAGGGGGCAAGGGAGGCTTTCGGCACCAGGTACAGAAAGATGGATTTCGAGGATTCCTTTCGATTTTTAAAAGCAAACAAGCCCGAATACGTCAAAGATCTTCATGTTATCCCCGAAAAGGACGTCCGCAGGATGTTTCTGCCTTCTGTTAGTCTCCATGCAGTTGCTCAGGAGGACCCGAGGGTCAGAACCATCGTGGAGACCCTGGAGGAAGGGGGGATTCCAATGGATCAGATGGGTATCACGGGGTCCATGCTCCTGGGCCTCCAGGGCCCGACTTCCGACATAGACTTCGTGGTCTACGGCCCTCACTGGTGGAATGCTAGAGATATCATTACCGAGGCTAAAAAGGGATCAGGCCCTATCCGGGATCTAGACGAAGCCACCTGGAAGAAGATATACAGTAAGAGAAAGCCCGAGGTGAGCTTTGGGGAGTTCATCCTCCACGAGAAGAGGAAGGGCAACCGTGGGATGGTTGGCAACACCTACTTCGACCTCCTTTTTACCCGCGACTGGGCGCAGATAAGACCAAGGCCAGAAGGCCGGGTTCTTGGGAGAAGGAAGATAACCGGTGTGGTCAAGGGCGCCGATTTTTCCTTTGACAGCCCCGCCATCTACAGGCTGGACGGGGATGTGGAGGAAATATATTGCTATTCCCACACTTATGCCGGCCAGGCGGCCCCAGGAGAGACCGTGGAGGCCTGCGGAGTCCTGGAGGAGATGGACGAGGGCAGAAGGCTGGTCGTCGGCACCACCCGGGAAGCAAAAGGAGAGTGGATAAGATCATTAACCCTCCTTAGCAGCGGAAAGTAAAAAAATACCCTTGCCCATCTGCATGGAAAGCGATCCCAAGAGGTTCTTTAGATGCTTGAAGTTCATCACTTTGATATCGATATTGGCCAGAACAAGGTCATGCTCAACCAGGAGGATGCCCGGAGGATGGGGCTCAATGCCGGGGACAGAGTGAGGGTCAGAGCCAAGGGAGCAGCTATCACCGCCCTCCTGGACACCACCAAGCAGATGGTGAATGTCGGACAGCTGGGGCTCTTCACCGAGGCCTACGCTGAGCTTAGGTCGCCCAAAGAGGCTGATGTCATGCCAGCCCCAAGGCCAGCCTCCCTCTACTATATCAAGAGCATTATGGATGGTAAAAAACTTTCCGAGGAGCAGATAAGGAACATTGTTCAGGATATCGTAGATAATAACCTAAGCGATGTGGAGCTCTCGGCCTACGTCACCGCCTCTTACATCCACAACCTGGATGCCGAGCAGACCGAGTGGCTCACCAAGGCCATGATAGCCACCGGCGACAGAATTCATTTCGACACTCACCCGGTGATGGATAAGCACAGCATAGGAGGCGTTCCGGGCAATAAGGTCTCCTTGCTGGTGGTCCCGATAGTTGCAGCTGCAGGGCTCCTCATACCCAAGACGAGCTCCAGGGCCATCACCGGAGCCGGAGGAACTGCCGACCTCATGGAGATACTGGCCCCCGTGGAGTTCACCGCCGACGAGATCAAGGAGATCACGGAGAGCGTGGGAGGAGTGATAGCCTGGGGCGGCGCTACCAACATCGCCCCCGCTGATGATAAGCTCATTAGGGCGGAGTATGCCCTCTCCGTGGACCCCTACAGTCAGATGCTCGCCTCCATCATGGCCAAGAAGGGGGCCGTCGGTGCTGACGCAGTAGTCATAGATATGCCGGTAGGTCCGGGCACCAAGCTTCCCACAACAGAGTCAGGCAGGATCCTGGCCAAGGATCTCATAGACCTGGGCCAGCGCCTGGGGATAAGGGTTGAGGCCGCCATGACCTTCGGAGGATCTCCTGTCGGAAGGACTGTTGGCCCTGCCCTGGAGATAAAAGAGGCCCTGACAGTGCTTGAGAACAAGGGCGGCCCCAACAGCCTGAGGGAAAAGAGCCTGGCCTTGGCTGGAATCCTCTTGGAGATGGGAGGCATCGTAGGAAGGGGCGATGGCCCGAACGCCGCCGAACAGATACTGACCAGTGGCAAGGCTCTGGCCAAGCTCAAGCAGATCATAGAGGCCCAGGGAGGAGATCCCAAGGTCTCAAGCGATGACATCCAGGTAGGCCAGTACTACGAGGACATACTATCCCCGACCGCCGGCTACATAGTGGCCTTCTATAACAAGAGGATAGTGGAGATAGCAAGGTTAGCCGGAGCTCCGGCCGACAAGACGGCTGGAGTCATCATCAC
Source organism: Methanosaeta sp. UBA114 (assembly GCA_002506335.1). Classification (GTDB taxonomy): domain Archaea; phylum Halobacteriota; class Methanosarcinia; order Methanotrichales; family Methanotrichaceae; genus UBA114. Next base: position 20,545 of record DAXJ01000017.1, on the reverse strand, counting down.
CAAGAAGATGGGTGAGTCAGTCAAGGCCGGAGAGCCTCTCATGACCATCTATTCAAGCTGTGAGTGGGACCTCCAATCCGCGGTCAAGGATGCCAAGAGATCCGTACCCATAGTGGTTGAGGGTATGCTACTGGAGAGGTATCCAAGGGTGATGGAGATTTAGATAGCCAAGGATGAAGCCATGAAAGTTGCCATTACTTACCATGAAGATTTTGGAAGAAACGGCTTTTCCGTCCTCAAGGACAGGATAAGGCCCTCCTTCGAAGCGCTGATGGAATCAGGGGTAGTGGATGGGGAGGACGTCCAGGTCCTCAAGGCCCATCCCACTCCTCTGGCTCTGGTGGAGAAAGCCCACACCGAGAGCCACATGATGAACATGAGCACCGATCCTTACCTAGATGTGGCCATCCTCTCGGTAGGGTCGGTGATGATGGCCGCTGAGCTCGTGGCTACAGGCCAGGCTGAATCAGCCTTTGCCTACACGGGCACCGCCGGTCACCATGCCTCCAGGGGCGCATGCTGGGGATTCTGCTATTTCAACGATGTGGCCATCACCATTCTTAAACTAAGAGAAATGGGATTGGAGAGGTTCTTGATAGTGGACGTTGACCCCCACTTCGGGGACGGCACCAGGGACTTCTTTGGCGATGACCCCGATGTTTTCCATATCAACTTCCACAGCGGCAGTGGAAACAAGTTCGATCCTGAGAGGAACAATTACGATATCGGCCTTGGGTATAATGCCAATAATTACCAGTTCCTGGAGCAGCTCAGTGGGATTCTGGAGCTTGCCAAGGACTTCGATTTCCAGATATGCTTCGTCATCTTTGGCCATGATTCCCATGAGGACGACTACGGCGGCTTCCACCTGACCTTCGATGCCTATCCCAGGATGGCGACCATGATCAAGGAGGCAGTAGGGAATAAAGGCCTGGTCTTCGTCCTGAGTGGCGGATCGTGCATCCACGTGGCCCGCCAGGCTATCCCTGACGTGGTGAAGGTCTTGGCCGGTAGGTGGCCCTCATGAAGATGGCCTCCGACTGCTACAGCTGCATCCTGGATAGGGCCAAGTTCGAGGCCGATCTAGCGCTTAAAACCGAAGAAGAGAAGACCCAGGCCGTGGAGGAGCTGGTGGACTTCATGGCCTGCCACAAGCGTGGCATCCCGGCCTTGGTCGGCACTGAGAGAGAGAAGATCATACAGAGAAGAAGCGGTGGCCTAGACCCATATGAATCCCTCAAGGCCGATAGCAACCGTCTGGCCTTAGATCTTTTGCCGGCTGCCAGAAAGCTCTATGTGGAGTCAAAAAATAAGCTGGAGGCCCTGATGAGGATTGCCGCCGCCGCAAACTCCATGGAGTTCGGAGTAAAGGGCCACGACTTCGATAACTCTACCTTTAAGGGCAAGTTCCAAAAGACCTTGGAGGAGAACTTATCAGGAGATCTGTCCGAGGTGGATAGGAGACTTTCTGCCTTCCAAAACGTCTTCTATCTCACAGACAACGCCGGTGAGGTGGTCTTTGACCTCTTCGTGGTGGAGAAGCTGAAAGAGATGGGCAAGAGGATTGTTATGGGTTCCAAGGCCGAGCCGGTCTTAAACGACGTTACAGTCCAGGAGCTTCGAGGCATGACCTCCACTGAGGTGATACCCACAGGTTCAGTGGTGGGCACATCCCTAGAATGCCTGAGCTCTGAAGCGGAAAAGCTACTCTTCGATAAAAGCTGGCTCATACTCTCCAAGGGCATGGGCAACTTCGAGACCATCTCCGAATATCAGGAGAAGCTCTCTGGCAGGCTCATATACATCCTCAGGGCCAAGTGCAGCCCGGTAGCCTCTGCCCTGGGCGTCCAGAGAGGTACCCTGGTGGTCAGGACCATTTAGATTATTTAACTGGAGTCCTAGCGGTAATTCATATCCATCTCTTCGAAGGAGGATGGCTTACCGTGCTCCTCGGTCGCTGGGAGGACTTGGAGGGGCAAATCCAGATCTAAAACCTTTTTTATGGCATCCAGCAGGTTAGAGATGGCACGAAGATCTATGAGATCGTCTCCTGAGGTAGTTCCAAGGAGGCAATAGCCCCTAAGGCCATAGAAGGGCGCCATCCCTGCCAGGAGGCCGTTGATGCCCCCTATGGCTCCATTTCTGAACACTGGTATGCCTGCCTTCTCCAAGTCCTTTATGCCATCCATATCGCTGGATACTCCAACCACCTTCTCAGATCTATCACCCACGCAGGCGGCCAGGGCCACGATCTCATCTGCCCCCAGAGACTTGGCTGCCTCCAGTATCTCCCCGGCCAGGGAATACATATCCTGGGCCCCCGTGGGCTGGGCGTCTCCGGTGAGCACCAGGAGGTTGTCCTGGCTTTTTGGAAGCTGAAGCTCGGCGTGCAAAAGCTGAGCCACACCATCTCCCACCATAACCTGCGCTGGAAAGCCGCTGGAAAAAAAAGACCTTAGGTGAGTGCACTCAAGGGCCGTGCACATGCAATCTGCAGCCACCTTACCTACGCTTCCCGCCCCAGGGAGGCCCCCAATGCACGTCTTACCTGAGCCAAGCATCGGCTGCAGATAGGCGTTTTCATATAAATCCTTTCGCTAGGAGAAGCCGGGGATTAATTACTGCCCGTAGGCCCTCATGATCCAGTTCACAGAAACAGTCTGGTTGTCGTTAGTGGGCAGGACGGCCGGTATGATCTCCCTGGAGACTGCATCATAGAAGTATGAGTTGCCCGTGGCATTTCCGACCTCTGTTCCCACCAGGACTGCGCCCCTGTCGTAGAAGCAGATGTAGAAATCGCCGCTGACGGGTATGGAAGGCAGATCTATGGATATGGGCATGGGCCTTGTGATGTTAAGGACGAAGTTGGTATAAGGCCATTGAATATCGTTGAACCTATAAAGAAGGTTCAAGTCCTTATCCCTGATTTCCATGGCTATGATCTGCTGAGCAGGAGCCGACGCAGCTGTGCCGTTGTAGCCATCCCAACCTATGATCTCCACCCTGTTCAGCTTCCAGCCAGCTTTGGGGGTAGTGAACTTCGTCGTCTCTGCTGCAAAGTAACTGCCGATGTTGAAGAGCGACGCAGTACTGATGAAATTGACGGTGGTGCTGGACAGATTTGATGCATAGGAGTAGAGGGCAGTCCCAGCTTGGGCTGCTGTCTGAGTTGGAGCCTTGGATGCAATATCCGCAGCAGAATTCGTTCTTTGAGCCTCAGCCGCATTAAGACCGAGGGATGCAATGCATAGAAGAGCCATTATAAGTATTAACTTCTTCAATCGATCACCCCAACCTGCCATATTATCCTTTGCATAAATAATTACTGCTGCATAGGCCTTATTTAAAGGGAAGTTGATGATCTTAAAGATAATATCCCCTACAGAGATGATGACTTTCAAGGCTTGGCTTTACACAGAACCGGAGATCTGCAGGAAATAGTTTATATAAAAAAACTGAGAATGGCAGGCGCTAAAGGCAAAAGGTACTGGATCATCAGGCGTTAGAGTATTGCCTCCTGCTGGTGGGCCGTGAGGTTTACAATCACCTCAGCACCGTTTATCTCCCCCAAAGGTCCTTCCGCCTTCAAAGATACTATATCGTTATTTTCAACCCAGAGAGCGTTCTTGTTCTCCATGTAATCCGTGTAGTTCCCATCCAGGCTGAAATAGCCCGAAAGGCTTGGCTGAGATCTCTTGGCCTGGCCAGTCCTCTTATTGGTTGCCTTAACTGTAATAGCTCCAGGTGTCGTGGAGTTGACCTTCCCGTAGATTGTATGGATTTTATGGGTAGTATATTCTGAGAAGCTCGCCCTATCGAAGCTATATACCTCGCCACCTCTGTCCCTGAGGGTTCCATTGAACCTGGAAACCTGCTCGAAGATCACATAACCGGGCAGAGGCCACGGGTAATCCACCATAATAGGCACGCTCTTTTGCACATCCACCCTTGCCGATAGCTTAAGGTCGCCGTTGTCAGCATCTATACTGTATGACGAAGGATAGGTTCTGGCAGTCTCCATATCTAAGGTGAAATCGTCGTAGCTTACCTTTACCTGGCGGCTGGTGAACTTGGAGACCTGGCCCTCATGCTGAATCCCAAGGATGATGTTCCTGTTGGCGCCGTTAGTATCCCTGAGGATCAGGCTGAAATTTTCCTCAGGTACGGAAACCTGGGCCCAGGTCCAGGTAGGATCGTTGAAGGCCCACTTGCCCCAGATGTGGTCGTGATAACCGGTGCCGTCGATGTCAATGGTTTTATTGTCGAGGGTAATGATACCGCTGACCCTGGCTGAGGGCATATAAACCAGCCACTTCATCCAATCGCCTATCAGATGACCTGCGGGGTTCTGGGTAGGTGCTGGATACCAGGAGGATAATGTCGCCCTGTAGGTCAGATCCCAGCTCAGTGGGGCACCTGTAACCTCGTCCGCGGCGCTCCCGGAGGCCTTATAAGTCGATCCGTCCAGGGCTTCGGCGGTACTTTGGGCTAGGTCCACGCTCGGATTGTTGCGATCTGCACCAAAGCCCTCGCTTGATCTACTGGCCACCAACGGCTTTGAGTCATCTTCCATCACCACCGCCCTGACCATCGTCTTCCTCTGCCCCGAGATGTTATCGGGATCGGAGAGGAAGTAGGTGAGGATGAATTGGGTATCGTTGGAGATTCCATTGAAATACCACCATTCGGTGTACAGGTGATCATTAACCCCGCCTCGCATGTAGTGAAAGGAATCGTCCTTAAGGGAGGCATCCGCTGCCAGCCCTGCCGGGGATAGAATAAGCATCGCAAAGAGCGTTGTAAAGGCTATACGTATCAAATTACGTATCAAATATACGCGGGCTATCATACCGATCTCTCCCTTTAGGAATAGAGTGTCCCATTATAAAAAAGAGTCATTTTAAGAAAGCTATTGGTGTATCATATCGGAATACTATATTAAGATCTTGGCTAAGGTCTTCAGCCCAGCAGCTCCACTGCCTCCTCCGGCGTCTGGACTTTGATGGTTCCAGGCACATCCCATGACCTCAGGCTTATGACCTTTCTTCCTATTTTTAATGCTAAAGCGATCTCGGATAGGGTCCCATACTCCCCCGGCAGGGCGATGACGACATCGGCGCTCTTTACTATGATGGCATTCCTGGCGTGGCCCATACCCGTGGCTATGGAGATCCCCACGCACCTATTGGCCTCCTGCTTCTCTCCAGGAAGAACGCCCACTGCTACGCCTCCTGCTGCCTTGGTCCCGCAGCAGACCGCCTCCATGATGCCGGTAAGGCCACCACAGATGGGCGTGTGGCCTTTCTCCGCCAAAAGCCTCCCAATGTCGTAGGCCATCCTCTTGACCTCTTCGGTGCACTCAGCTCCTCCAATCACCGCTATCTGCATAAATCCTCCTTCGTCTCATCGATCATCAACGTAGATTTATATCGTCTTTTACCGCAAAGTATTCATAATCCCTATAAATTTAACCTTTGTGAACTCCTTCTCCAGCCTCTGTCCTGAGATTAGGTCGATGCTAGCGGAGCAATCGATCATTGAGCCTACGGAGCCCCAGGAGAGGGCTATACCACCGATTCTGGAAGGAGATCACGTTCTTCTCATAGCCCCTACGGGGACAGGCAAGACCGAGGCCGCAGCCCTTCCTGTCTTTCACAATATCCTATCCGGAGAGAGATGCGGCATCAAGGCCATCTACGTGACACCTCTCAGAGCCCTGAACAGGGATATGCTCAGGAGGTTCCAGGAGTGGGGAGAGCGGCTTAAAGTATCGGTGGCTGTCAGGCACGGAGACACCACCCAGAGCGACAGGAGAAGGCAGGCGATAAAGCCTCCTGATCTGCTCATAACCACCCCAGAGACACTGCAGGTGATGCTGACTGGAAAGAGGCTCAGGAAAAACCTGTCCACGGTGAAGATGGTGGTGGTGGACGAGGTCCACGAGCTCGCCTCCTCCAAAAGGGGTTCCCAACTTGCTGTCCTCCTGGAGAGGCTAGTTGAGCTTTCAGGCGAATTCCAGAGAATCGGCCTTTCGGCAACCGTTGGATCACCTGGTGAGGTGTCAAGCCTCCTTTCAGGAAGCAAAAGACGATGTCGCATAATCCGGGCTGATGTGGAGAGGGCCACCGAGTTTTCCATCGTTAGTCCAACCCCCATTAGAGCCGACTATTCCATGGCAGGACAGCTTGAGTGCGATCCCCACCTGGCGGCCCACATAAGATGGATAAGGGGTCTGGTCAAGGAGAAGAAATGCCTCGTCTTCGTCAACACCAGACAGGCGGCAGAGGCCCTGGGATCCAGGTTCAAGCAACTTGGAGATCCCATAGGCATTCACCACGGCAGCCTCTCAGTGGAGGCAAGGATTGAGGCCGAGGAGGACTTCAAGTCCGGAAATCTCAGAGGCCTCATATGTACCTCCTCCATGGAGCTGGGAATCGACATAGGAGACGTAGAGCACGTCATCCAGTACAGCTCACCCAGGGAGGTATCCAGGCTCATACAGCGTGTGGGCAGGGCTGGCCACAAGATCGGCAGGACCGCTACAGGGACCATCATTGCCACCTGCCCCGATGATGTGGCCGAGGCCTGCGCCATAGCCAGGAGGGCCGTATCCGGAGAGCTGGAGGAGGTGAAAATTCATCTGAAGCCCACCGACGTCCTGGCCAATCAGATAGTGGGCCTGGAGATGGACTTCGGGGACATAAGCATGGATAGGGCCTATGAGATCATCGTCAGGGCTTATCCTTTCAGGGATTTGACCAGGGAGGAGTTCCATGCAGTGGCGGATCAGATAAGCGAGCACCGACTGGTCAGGGTCCAGGATGGAATTCTACATAGGACCCGCAAGGCCAGAGAGTACTACTTTGAGAATCTCTCCATGATCCCTGATGAGAAGAGGTTCAACATCTACGATATAGTGGGCAGGAGGTCCGTGGGCACCCTGGATGAGGCCTTCGTAGTGAGCTTTGCCAAGCCCGGGGCTACCTTCGTCACCAAGGGCGAGATCTGGGAAGTGGCGGAGATAGGCGAGGATGAGGTGAAGGTCGTCCCCATACAGATGAGTGGAGAGATCCCGAGCTGGATCGGAGAGGAGATCCCCGTGCCCTTCCAGGTGGCCCAGGAGGTAGGAAAGATCAGGGATGACGTGAGATCAGCCCTGGAATCTGGCAGTGAGGGAGTTCGTGCCGCCATAAAGGCCCTGACCGATATATATCCGGTAGATTCCGAGGCCGCCGGCGAGTTCGTGGACCTGGTGGAGAGGCAAATGAAGGAGAACCTGGAGGTGCCCGATGATTGCCTGGTGGTCGTGGAGGCCGACGGTCCCGAGGCCGTAGTCAATGCCTGTTTTGGTCATAAAGCCAACGATACCCTGGGCAGGGTTCTTACGGCCCTCCTCTCGGCCAAGTTCGGATCTAGCGTGGCACTGAATATTGATCCTTACAGGATAGCCCTAACCTTGCCTAGGACAGTGCTGGCAGAGGAGATCGCCCACCTTCTCCTGGACGTGAACCCCGAGCACGTTGAGCCCATCCTGGAGGTGATCCTGAAGAACACCTCGCTCCTACGGTGGAAGATGGTCCACGTGGCCAGGAAATTCGGTGCCATCTCCAGGAACATCGACTATCAGAAGATCAGCATGGCCCGGCTCCTTAGGGTCTTTGATGGAACTCCCATGTACCGTGAGGCCCTCAGGGAGATCTATCACGACCGCCTAGATCTTCAGAAGGCCGATTTAGTCCTGAGGGGGATTAAGGAAGGCCGCATAAAAGTAACTACAAGCAGCATAAGCCCCATAGGATGTAGTGGCAGAGGCGGTGGAAGGGATATAACATCACCCGAGCACGCCGACGGCGCAGTCATAGATCTCCTCAAGTCCAGGATCATGAACGATAGGGTGATCCTCTTTTGCGTCAACTGCAAGAAATGGAAGTCCATGAGGGATGTTGCCAGGGTCCCTGACCCGCCCGAGTGCCCCATCTGCAGCTCCAAGAGGATAGCTGCCCTGAAGCCCTGGGAGGAGGAGGAGATCAAGGTGGTCAAGAAGCCCGAGGGAAAGAAGACCGCTGAGGAGAAGAGGAGGACCAAGAGGGTTTTTAGAAATGCCAATTTAGTCCTCAGCTATGGGAAAACTGCGGCCATAGCTCTAGCTAGCCGGGGCCTTGGACCTGAGACCGCCTCCAGGGTGATAGCGAAGCTGAGGGTGGATGAACAGGATTTTTATAGGGACATACTTAAGGCCGAGAGGGAGTATGCCAGGACCAAGCGATTCTGGGGCTGAAATTTTTACGACACGTGAACTACCACACCATGAA
>DAXJ01000017.1:0-11948 GCA_002506335.1 Methanosaeta sp. UBA114 | reverse complement strand
GGTAGGGCTTCTCACTTCATGGCCAAAGCTTGCATCACAGATATGTGATGTAGAGGTTTTGACTCTATGGGCGCTACGGGCTGTTCCATCCCTTCAAAGAGTATGTTCATGGCTGCGTTGTAGTCGTGGTCAGAGGAAAAACCCAAATAGGGATAATCATGTCCCCTATCCGATAGCTCTTTCTTAACAATGCTACCGCAGCAGGAACACCTCTGATAAGTTTTACGCGGATCTACAGCTATCAGCTTTCGACCAGCACTTTGAGCCTTGTACGAAAGCATGAGCATGAACTTAGACCAAGAGGCATCGTGGATGTTTCTATGTATCCCCTTATCGTGGCCACTCTCCTTCAGGACCTTAACATCCAGATCTTCAACGCAGATGATATCGTATCCGTTGGCATACATCCTGGAAAGCTTATGAAGGAAATCCGCTCTTTGATTACTAGGCCCACTCATGGTCTTTATCCAGATTATCCCGGAGACGGTTATAGAGCCACCTACAGGTATCCAGAGACGCTAAAAGCCTCTGCTTTACTTCCTTGGTCGGAAATATAGGATACCTGTAGCTTATGATCATTCTGCCTTCTACACTCGTGGTTCTACGTACTGCATGATCACGTTTAATGTTATATCAAAACAGGTATATTCTATTACCGTATTTAATAGTTATCTGTTAGTCCGTGATAACAAGGGAGGGCTCCGCTTTCATCCTGTTACGACTACGTCGTAACCCCCACTAACTCTGCGAATTAACGAGACCCGCCTGAAGATCGGAGATTTCCTGCTCTGCCCTCACCGTTCCTGCGAGTTAAAGAAGCTCAATCAAATTGGCAGATCCACTAAGGGCTTTGTCGATATATGCCAGAAAGAGGCAGAGTGGCTCATAAGCCTGGGCTTTAGTAGAAAGCAATGGGGTGTTGAGCCGTCGGAGGATAGCTGCACGTGGCTTCACGATGGCGAGAGATCTTAGCGGCGAAGTAAGTAAGCTAAGGTTAATAAACACCTGCTGTTAGAGGTATTTTCGGTGACCGTCGAGAATAACATTCTTTTGTGATCCCACCTCTCGGCGATCGTCCCTTCACTATGGATGGCTAAGTTATATACTACTATCACTTGTATATCACTATATTATATCTGATATTCTGTATGGGCGAAATTTAATGGTCTGGGAAAACCCCTTCTATTATAGGGATATGAATTTTAAGTAGGATAATTAGGTAGAGGCGGCCCAGGGGGGGGCCGCTTGGTGGGGCACAGTCAGAACGACCGGCAAACACTACTAGCACTCCTTGGTATTTAACTTTTTCTATATCAAAATAAAGTTATGTCAAATTATTCTAAGCGATTGGCGCCAATCTATAACACCTCCCGCTAAAATAAAACTCTGAGACCATCCAGGTTATCGATATTAGAGACTAGTGGTAGCTCCCCTTTATGTTCTTTTGTTTCCTTTTTGCATAACCAACAGCATACGCATCGAGAAGGAAAAGGCGGGAAGATTCTGATTAGACCACCCCTGATTATCGAATAGATCTACACATTGTTATCCAAGAACGCTTCCATCCTAGCTTCTCCATGATATCCTCTTCAGTAAGATCGTTTTCCTTGAGGAGATCGTCAAGGACCGTGTAGAGAAAAAGACCATCTTTAACCTCATTGGCTATCTGATGATGCTATATCTTCCTGCGCACTAACGTCTCAAGCTTCTATCAGTTTTTATACTTAGCTACAGGATCCCTGGTAAACTCACTTCAATTGTTATTTTTTAGTACCAGAATTTAAGCGCTAGATTAGAATTTAAAATTACTCTTGTGGATGTTGATGAAGTAGGATTACTCTACGGTCGTTAGTGAAATTAATATTCTAAACCGAAAAACAAAGACCACACGAGGGTCTATCAAGCTCATTCTATCGAAAGGCGCTTTCTAGTAGCCTTAACCTTAACGTCCTGATCTTCATCACGGAGGTCGCCTGAAGCTTCATGAACAGAAGCCTGGCGCCCTCCTCACCGATGATGCCCACGTTTTCCTGGACCTCTTTTACATGGGCCTCAGCTACCTGGCTACTGTGCTTATCCTCCCTGCCCGCAGGGACCGGCGCAGCTACGGCTTCCACCGCATGGAGGTGATAGCTACCCTGGCCAATGGCATCACCCTGGGGTAGATCTCAGCAAGGATCTTCCTGGAGGCCTACCTCCGCATCTATGCTCCCCAGCTTGTAAAGAGCATAGAGCTGCTGGTACTTGCTACCATTGGACTTGTAGTCAATTTGGTAGTGGCCTTTACCTTGAGCGGCCATAAGCATGCCAGTCGTGAATACGCTGGTCAAGAACATGGCCACCATGAACACGGCAGCTACGAGAACGAAGATGAAGCTTTAAAGGATGATCTGAGCACCCACAGCGCTTACCTGCACATCCTGGGAGATGCCCTCTCCTCGGCTGGCGTGGCCGCTGCCGTCCTGGATATCTGGAAGACCGGGTAGGGTGCTTGCAGATCCCATAGCCAGCGTGCTCATAGGAATCGTTCTTATCATCGGGTCCAGGAGGGTCACAAGAGACTCCTTGCATGTTTTTATAGAAGACGTTCTCAAGGGACTTTCGGTAGCTCAGTTGATGAAGAACATGAGCGGTGTCCCGGGCATAATCGATGTCCACGACCTCCACATCTGGAACATATTTTCAGGCCACACCATCTTAAGCGCCCACGTGGTCCTGGCTGATCAGAGCCTCAACCAGGCAGAGATCTTGATGGGAGATATCAAAGATCATCTGCAAAGGGATTTTGGGATTGAGTACACAACCATTCAGTTCGAATGTAGGAACTGCAGCCAGTGCATTTTGGCCGAAGACTCTGAGCATGCCCTTGAGGAGCCATCCGAAGGGCAAAAATCCTCATCGATTATAGTCTGCCCGGATCAATCTCCTTAGATTATTGATCGAAAGGCCGATATAGAACCTTGGCTTTACTCGAGCACTGCAAGGCGATTGTGACATGTTGATAGGAATCGATGTCGGCGGCACGACCACTGACGCAGTACTGATCGATGGGACCAGGATAGTCAAGATCTCCTATGTGCCCACGAATCATGGAGACCTTCTCAAGTGCCTTCTCAATGCTTTTGATCTTCTAATGAAAGGCGTTGATCCAAAGAAGGTCGAGCGTGTGGTCTTAAGCACCACTCTCATAACCAATATGATTGCCGAGGGCAAGGCACAGCCTGTGGGCCTCGTCCTCATACCGGGCCCTGGAACCAACCCCAAAGACTATCAGCTGGGCCAGGAGCCCATAGTCCTGGACGGGGCCATAGATTTCAGGGGCCACGAAATTCAGAAGCTAAATGAGGATCAAGCCAGGATGGCGGGGCGGAGGCTCTCCAACCTGGGACTGAAAAAGGTGGCAGTCATTGGGAAGTTCGGCCAGAGAAACCACTCCCAGGAGATGAAGGCCGGGGAGATAATATCCCAGATCATGCCCGATGCCCAGATAGAGCTGGGGCACAGAGTCACAGGCCAGCTCAACTTCCCCCGAAGAGCAGCAACAACCCTCCTTACCGCTGCCACCAAGGACAGCTACAGGGAGTTCACAGAGCAGGTGGCGAGAGCCCTGAAGGAGAGGATGATTTCTGCCCCAGTATACATCCTCAAGGCAGATGGCGGAACCCTTCCCCTGGAGAAATCGGTGGAGATGCCCGTGGAGACCATCTTCTCAGGCCCCGCCGCCAGCATCATGGGCGTCCTGGCTTTGACCCCGGTGGAACAGACCTCGGTGATCGTGGACATCGGAGGGACCACCACCGACCTTGCTTTGATCCTCTCAGGCGAGCCCCTTCTCTCCTCCAAGGGAGCAAGGGTTGAGAACCTTCTGACACACATCAGGGCTTTTGCCGTCAAGTCCGTGGCTATAGGCGGCGACAGTGTCGTGAATGTGGCCCAGGATTGCGTTGATGTCGGGCCTCGCAGGGACGGCGCAGCCTTCTGCATGGGAGGACCGGGACCGACGCCTACCGATGCCATGAGGGTGCTGGGCATGACCGATATTGGGGATCTGGCCCTGGCCAAGAAGGCCATGGGAAGCGTGGCATCGAAGCTCAGGGTAACCCTGGAGAAGGCGGCCCAGATGGTGGTGGATGCCGTTGTGGCAAAGATTGTCTCAGAGGTAGAGCAGATGTTCCTAGAGTGGGAGCAGGAGCCCGCCTACCGCGTCTGGGAGATAGTGGAGAACGAGAAGCTTCAGGCTCAAAGCGTGGTGGGCGTTGGAGGAGGCGCGCCGCCTCTGGTGCCCCTGATAGCCAAGAAGCTTGGAGCCAAGTCCATAGTACCCGAGTACGCCCCGGTGGCCAACGCCATAGGTGCTGCGGTTGCCAGGCCCACCCTGACCTTGAACCTCAGGGTAGACACGGAGCAGGGGTCATACTCTGTGGCAGAAGAAGGCCTAACAGGAAAGGTTACTGGCAGAAACATGAATCTGGAGCAGGCAGAGGCCCTGGCCAGGAAGCTCCTGGCTGAGAGGGCAGAGAGGCTCGGCATCGGAGAGCAAGCCAAAGAGGCAGAGGTCACCTACAGCGAGATCTTCAACATGGTCAGAGGCTGGTCCACGGTGGGAAGGCTTCTGGATGTAAGGCTGGAGGTGCCGGCGGGCATCCTTGAGGGATGGAGGTCCTGAAATGGCTGGAATCAAAGCTGAAAGCAAAGGCAGAGCTGGAAAGACCGGACTTATCTTCTTCCCTGCCTTCGACTGGGCCATATCTCCGACCCACCCCGAGCGCGAGGAGAGGCTCCTCTATACCAGGGATCAGATCTTCGAGGAGGGCCTCATGGATCTTCCCCAAATAGAGGAGTTAAAGCCGAGGCTTGCCACCCTTAAGGACATTGCCAGGACCCACTTCTGCGTCCCTGACGTGGAGTCTCAGATCACCGAGGCCCACCTGGTAGCAGCAGGCAGCACCATGACCCTGGCCGATGCCCTGGAGAACGGAGAGATAAAGAATGGATTTTCCCTGGCCAGGCCTCCGGGTCATCACTCCATGATGGTTGTTCATGGAAATAGGGGATTCTGCAACGTTAACAACATGGCCATCATGGTCGAATACTTCAGGACTAAGTACGGTCACAAGAAGATAGCCATAGTGGACACGGACGTCCACCACGGCGATGGCACCCAGGATATATTCTGGCACGATCCAGATGTGCTCTACATCTCCTTCCACCAGGACGGTAGAACCCTTTACCCCGGATCGGGTTTCACCAATGAGATGGGAGGGCCTCAAGCCCTGGGGAGAACCCTGAATATTCCCCTGCCACCCGGGACCACGGACGAAGGCATTCACTACGTTCTGGACAACTTCATACTGCCAGTGCTCAAGGATTTCAAGCCTGAACTGGTATTGAACTCAGCAGGCCAGGATAACCACTTCACCGATCCCCTGGCCAACATGAGATTCTCGGCCCAGGGCTATGCCAGCCTGAATGAGAAGCTGGCACCGGACATCTGCGTCCTGGAAGGGGGCTACGCCATAGAGACCGCCCTGCCCTATGTGAACACGGGCATTATACAGGCAATGGCGGGTTTGGACTACTCCCATGTAAAGGAGCCTGACTTTGCCCCCGGAAGGTTCACCCAGTCCGATGAGATGAACAGGTCCATAGAAGATACCGTTGATGAGCTTCTTGATATATGGAAGAACAGGGACCTGCTGATGGAGAGCGCCCAGTCAGAATTAGGCGACTTCTACCGCAGGCGCAAGAGGATCTTCTACGATACCGACATGATCAACGAGAGCCAGGAGGAGTCGGTGAGACTGTGCAAGGACTGCCACGGCTACATGACCATCGCCTCCACGGCCCAGAGAGGCTATGGAATACTGAACTCGGCCTACTGTGTGTCCATCCCCAGGGGCGCCTGCAAGAGCTGCAAGGAGGATGCCCATGAGGAGTTCGAGGAGCATAAGGACGACCGCAAGTTCAACTACGTCTGTCTCCAGGATAAGGATAGGGACTCCTATCAGATCTACGATGTAAGAACCAGGAATAGGAAGAGCTATTGAACTCTAGGGTTATGCTTTAGGGTATTCTCAATATCCTTGGACTGGGGCTTTATCCCCCAGTTCTTCCTATCGCCTTTTTATAAGCTGAGTCTCGGCTAATAAATCAAAAGGATTAAGACATGTTTCTCAACAAAACTAACTGAGGTGGTGGGCCAGGACCTCCCTATAAAGTTTCTTTATATTCTCATCGGTCTTGGGAACATCTGGGAAGCCTCTGTACTTCATGGCCTCTTCTACATCCTCGGGGAACTTGATGCTGTACTGGGACCTGGAGAGGAACCAGCCATTCTTCTTATAGTACTTAGAGAGATATTCCTGTTCGGTCTGGCCAGGCGTCGGAGTAAATAGGCCGTGCTTCTTTCCAAGCTCCGCCAGCTCCATCATAGTTGTGTAGCCTGATCGGCTTATGACGAACTTGGCCCTGTTCATGAGCTCGACCTTTTCATCGGTGGGAACGAAGGCGCAGACCCTGGTGTGACCATCCAGCCACCTTTCGGCTTCCTTCTGGGGGTTCCCCAGGAGAACGACCTTATCCCCAGGGAGCTTCTGGACTTGCTTTAGCACTATTTCTTCCAGCTTGGTCCTCTGAGGCTCGGGCCCTGATATTATAGTCAGGAAATCCAGATCCTCACTCACATTTACCTTGCGGGTGCTGGTGAAGATCCCTGCATAGTATGTTCTTTTGATGGTGGCATTGACGTTGGATCTACAGAGCTTTCCGCTCAGGTTAGAGCCGTTAGGGGCAGTATCGGGAACTATAACCCCCGTGTACTTGGTATGGAACAGGGCGTTGATGGGAAGGGTGGCCATCTCAGCGGGCCAGAGATAGACAGGTAGGCTGAATCTTAGCTGATGGGTTATGAAGTAAGAAGGTACCTTTTTAGAATAGATGCCCATCCTGTTATCGCTAATAATAAGATCGTACTTATTCTCCTCCAGGATATTATCGAGCTTCTTTTTCTCCCTGGCCAGGGCAGCTATGAGTACCGGTAGGAACGCCGTGAACTTGGGCAGGAAGAATCTGGTGGAGCTATAAGGAACCGGATAATCCTTAAATAGAATGAAGTCGCACTCAGGAAACTCTTTTTTTAAGAGCGCTAGGGCATTTCCGCTGGTAGCTATGGTCACCTCATGGCCATGGCTAAGCAACTCCCTAATAATTGGAATATCTCTAGTGGCGTGGCCCAGGCCCCAGTTCAGAGGGCTAACAAGCACGTGTCCCATATCACGAGGAGCAACCGCTTATTCATATAAAACGTTTTCCCGGAGGATCTACGCTAATTGCTTCTTAATTTACCCTGTGTGCCATCATAAGTTATAAGGGTATTTTTTTACCAGAGGTTGACCTTTGCATTGTTAATCAAGCCCTAAATGCACTCTATATTAAAAAGCCTTAAAAACCTTAACGCTCTGGGAATGATTAGGTATTTTAAGCAATTCCTTTAGCCTCTTCTTAAGCCTCTTTAAGCCATTCATTTCCCTATCTCAAGAGAAATATAACTACTACCAGTCCTACCAAGGGATCGTCCTGCCAGAACCCAAAGAAGTAGTTGGCGCCAAGGCCTAGGAGCAGAGGAACTGCGAGGAAGGCATAGGCTAAAGTCTACCTTGAATCCTCTACCAAGGCCTTGCTTCCTATCTTCTCCCCGATCCCCCTCTTCTGGCGGGAGAGAATGGGCATTATGATTATGTATAGGATATCAATGATTATCCCAGGAAGTGATGGCTTGGGAGCTTCGAGGACGTTATATCGCGAGAGGCTCCGCCATCGCTGGACTTCATCGGTGTGAAATATTCTAAATGGAGAGCTCTCTTGTGAGATCGCCCATAATATCACGGCTGTCAAGAAAGGATAAATAATAAACTCCCGTCTAAGTGCTCTTATGCACAAGCAAATAGAGCAAGCTTTGGAAAAGCTGGCCTCCATGAGCAGTGCCAGGAAGGAGAAGACCAGGGCCATCCTCTCCAAGTACGTAGAAGACCAGATGAGCCTAGATGAGGCTTATTATGAGCTTTTAGAAGAGGAGCTGGTTCCCATGCCCTCCAGGTGCGGCATGTACGCCAAGGTGGAGGGCGATGAAGCGAATCTGAAAAGGCGGATAAGGGAGAAGCTTTCTTTGGCTTAGCTTCTTCTGCTTAGCTCTTATTTAGCTCTTCCAAATCCGATTCTTTCTCTTCTAGCTTCCATCTAGATCTTTTTCTAATTTCCATAACTTCTATCCAGCTCTGTTTTTTATAGTGGCCATGATCTTATCCCAGTGCACATTGGCTTCCCCGACGTACTGGTCGTAGGGCATTAAAGGCTCTTCTAGCCTCAGGGCTGTATCCGTTGATATCTTCATCTTCTGGGCTACTTCTCTTCCTGCCCTTTGAACAAGGCTCCAATATTCGGCCACAGATGCCTCAGCATCCCTGGGCGGCTCACTGAGGCGGGAGGCTTCTCCTCTTGAAGATCTCAGCAACTACCCTGGTGTGGAAGCTTCTGGAAACTCTGTGAACGACATCTTCTATGATATCGAGCTGGCTCTGTTCTGGGAAAGCACAGGTAGCGATGATCGCCATGGGAGGGTTGTCCTTGCCTCCAGCATGCCTCGTCTCCCCATTCTCGTCGTACTCAAAGTGAGAACCGCTGAAGTGTATCAGCCGTTCCAGGAACATCTTCATTATGGCAGTGACGTTGTCCACGTAAACCGAGGTGGCCATGATCACCAGGTCGGAGTTTATGAACTTGAGCATGAGCTCTTTCATATCATCATCTACAAGACAGTCTCCCGGTGTCTCCATCCAGCAGGTGAAGCAGTTGATGCAGGGCTTTATGTTCATCTTGGCCAAAGATATATTCTCAGTATCCGCGCTCACCTCTCTTGCACCCCTCAAAAACTCCTCCACCACCAGGTTGGTATTGCCCTTCTCGGCCCTGTGTCTCCCATTGAACGCTGTGATCTTCACAACAATACAGTCTGCGGTTTATCGTACATTCATCTTTTGACGATGGATCTTTCAATCAAACCACTTCCATCATCGCTTCTTTCATCGCTCCTCGTCGATGCTGTTGGATTCATAGGACTTTCACAGCCATCACGCCATCGGAACCGTTTGGGAACATCGGGAACCATTAAAACCACTTGGTAGCATACCTTGACTCCACTAGAGCGTGATAGGCCATAGAAAGAGCCCTATCTATCAAGGCTGCTGAGACGCCCAGAGATGGAGGCAAGCCACAGAGCAACCATGACCGCTGCCATTCTTCATTCCACCAGGCCCAGGCCTGATATGGTGATGGGGATTGCAGAGAGCATATTCACTAAAGGCTACCGAAATGTTTTAAGGGTTATGAGGATTGACTACGCTTAAAGGCAGATACCCTCGATACTCTCTTTCATCTCATACTCCTGACATTTCCCTAACTCCTTACTGGCTCTTGGCTTACTTTCTTTAGCTTTTCTATATCCTTTCATTGGCTCCTTATCATTATCAGTAGCATCTTGAACCTCTCTGGAGCCTTGAGGGAGTGAGGCTTACCGGCAGGCAGAAGGATCATCTCTCCGTCTCCCAAGGAATGAGGCGTGCCAGAGATAATAACCTCAGCCCTGCCGTCCAGAACGAGGATAAGGGCATCGAAGGGAGCGGTATGCTCGCTCAAGCCCTGTCCATGATCAAATGCAAAAAGAGTTACCGTTCCTGAGCTTTTGCGCAAAACCTCCCTGCTCACCACTGATCCATCTTGGTAACTTACCAGGTCGGATATCCTGTGCACGGAATTATGCTTGGGATTCGTGTTCATGGGCGTTGATCACCTAGGTGTTTTAGCTTTAATCTGGCTGATTAGCCTGGCTGACAGCGCAGGTAGATTTTAGTAATTTTGGTTATTTGATCAATAAATCTCAGTAGAAGTTCTTAAGGTGATCGATGAGCTCCCTCAGCTCCTCCTTCCTTCCGAGCCCGATTCTCTCCAACTCGAAGATATGGAACTTCTCAGCCATCCTCTCCTGAGCCTCTTTGGTGAAACACTCATCAGCTAGGGGAAAGAAGATCTTCTCCTCCGTATCCATGTGATCGAGCAGGAGGTCTGTGTAGGACAGACTGCCCTCGATGATCTCCGGGGGAATCTTGGAGCTTGCGTCTTGCTGCTTGTAATCCTCGATATGTCCTCGGATGGCCTTGGCCAAGCTCCTGGTAATCTCGTGCTCAGCTAAGAGCTCTGATAGAGGGCATTCAGGAACACCCTCGTCCTTGAGGGCGGGGTAGAGTATGTACTCCTCCCTTCCGCGGTGAAAGCGGTCCACGTAATCCCTGTTGAACTCGAAGATCCACTCCAGATCCTCCAGGTCCACTCGCCTTCCCTCGACCAACCTGACGATCACGGCCTGGAGGACCTTCAGAAGACCCCTTACGTCGTCGTGCTCTACTTTGAGCAGATCCGTGGGCCTCATTTGTGGACCCACTCTCCGACAAATCTCTTTGTCATCTCTTATTCCAGCGGCCCTTTGCCCTCATACCCATTCCGGCTTTAAAAGCACATACGGCATATCAGGCACAGCAATTTCGATATGGCTGTATCCTGCACAGCACCAACGCCTTTTAAAGGTCGCAAGGATTGATCTGCGGCTTCAAAGGATTTATCCATTGCTGTTAGCGCCAATACATTCGCTAATATGGCAAGCCCTCAAAGGGATTAAGATATATATTAAGATAGATATGTTGATCAATGCCGTAGCTCTGTCCCTCTTCCTGGCCGGGGCAATCATAGTGTCCTATGGAGGGGTGGGACCATATTCCAGCTGCTCAAGGCGGGGGCTCTGTGGCTCAGGCCAAGCGTGCTGATGGCTCGCGGGTCGGACATAATGGTAGATGCTATTATGTGTATTAGTCCCTATGGATGCGGTGAAAAGACATGGATTTAAAGCTATTTGCGTTAGCCACGTGCCTTCTAATAGGCGGGGCATGCGCACAAGATAACCTGGATTATAATAGCCTTTATACTGGCTTGAATGATTCTGAAGTTGGCTCTGATCCGAACTTTGTTAGCCCTGATTTTTTCCTAACGATTTTCGGTAGTTCCGTTATAGCTATCCAACCCAAGGGCTTCCGCCTTCAGGCGCTTGGCTTTAGCCAAGGCTTCGTGCTGGCCCATTTTATTGCAGCTACCCAAGTAGAGCTTGCGGAGCTTGCCGCCTTGCATCCAGTAGCACACCCATCTAAAGTATTCTCGGATCTCTCCTTTCTGGGTGGCCTTAATCAGGGTCTCTTGGTACACGCTCAGATCCTCCAGACGGGCCTTTTCCTGGAGCCTCTGGGCCATCTCCCTGAACCTCCAGGCCTTCTTTTCGGCCAGGACCTTGGTATCTGCAATCGCTGCCAGGGTACGGGCTTCTCTTCGTAGGGCTGTAGCCCCTTTCTTTAATCGCCGGGCCGGTGTGTCATGTGCCATGAACCACCTACGTCGCCTCCATGCGCTTCAATATATAGTAGTGTGACATTATATTTAACTGTTTTGATGATGTCACACTACAAAAGGGGGCTCTGCGTTCGCATCTGGTCGTTGAGATCCCTGTCCTGAGTGATCTTGACCCCCAGGGCGCCGCCACTACCGTGGGCCTCGGTGCCAACCCTTGGGAACTCAACTCGTAGTAGAGCGGAGTCCCCGGTCTTTAGGCCGGGGAGCAGTCACCTACGAGGTTCTATGCCTGAGTACGATTTCATTAAACTACTATCTGATGATACGCCATCCAGGCGGACTGCCCGTCGACTTAAGCAAGCAGCGAAAGAATTGGAGAAAGAGGCCCATATGCTGACTAGGATTTACGAGGCCATACCTGTGGCGGAACGGAAGGCAGCTCAGGCTTGGAAGTTTCGTGAGAGGGCCAAAGAGCTAGATCAATCGAAGTCCATCTTTACGGA
>DAXJ01000056.1:22507-24876 GCA_002506335.1 Methanosaeta sp. UBA114 | reverse complement strand
AGGCACTGTATGTGGCACGCGGCGCTCATCTCTTTCAATAAAGAAGCACCAGACCGTAGACCTCTAGATCCTGGGAATAGCTGGTAAGAACACCTGGGTCGTATCCGGCGTTTTTTACGGTGGAGAAGACATCGATGCCGCAGGCCTCCATGGAGGGTCTGACCAGGCCTCTGTGCCTGCAAAAGGCAATGTCGCTCCGGCTTACAGATAGACCCCTATCTAGCCTCTCCTCGGCGGCACAGGTTTTACAGAGGTGACAGGGCGAGGATGCCATGCCGAAGGCCTTCGGGCTTCCGGAGAGGAATGCCTTTTTCTCCATGTCGCAGATGAGCTTTTGAAGATCTGTCTTGGCCTTGTTTGCCGCCTCCCAGGCCAGGTCCTTATCCGCTGTTGCTGAGGGGGAGGGGGATACAAGCTTGATCACCATGGCCATTTCGTACTCAGACAGAACTTTTCTGGTCTCGTCAGGGGTTGGGGCAAAGGGCGGGCAGCAGAAGTGCCTTCCGTACGCCTTACAGCCGTACATGCACTTGAACCTGACCCAATCGGCTACCACTACGGCATTGGCTGGGATCGGGCTGATATCTTGATGGATCTCCTTTAAGCTTGATAGAAATCTCTCGTAATTTACATCTGCCATATCATCGGCGCTCCTATGAAAGACGGCTATGAATTTGTTCGGATGCGATTCTATCCTCGCCTGCCCTATGGGGTTTATTATCGGAAGGCCTACTTGCACGGGGCAATAAAGCTGCCGTTTTATTTTTGAATCTGTGCCTATGGGCTATATATCTATGGGGCTTTAAAATCATGTATGATGCACGATATGATCTCCTTGTGCTAGGTAAAGATAGTACTATCCGCACAAAATGATGGGATGCAGTATAGGGCTTTTCAAGCTATTCTTTAGAGACCAATGTCTCAGAGATATCTACTCTATTATTTATCCCGATAAACTTTTACGTACGCGATTCCTGGGATTTTCCTCCGTAGAGGGGTTAGGGGTAGTCCATGTGGCGACTGATCACACCCGTGACCATTAGGGGTGTAACCAAAAGCGTGGTAATCGCTCTTAGATCCTGTCTACCCCATGGGTTTGAGGGACATTACCTGGATAAGACGTTCCAAATGCCACTAAAACGTGCCAATCTTTTGCGAGCCTGGCGTGCCTGGGGACCTTATCCAAAGGATGCGCTCAAGCGCCGCGTGGTCTGACCTAACCCCTCTTCTGTAGTAACCTCTCCATATATTCTCCTGTATATCGTTCTATTGGAATATATTCAATTTAGAACGGCTGGAAGAACGCTATCCTGGTTGTGTAGGTTATAATGCACTGTAATGGATTTTATCTCTAAAATAGTAAGATAGCCGATGAGCTGAACTATCTTGTCGTATTATCTCAAAGAGATCCTCTTCAGTATCCAGGCAGTAGGTGGTGTATATGATACCAGGAATAGCCCTCTTGAGCACGGCGATCTTGCCCCTTCTCTGGGTAATCTTGTATACAAAGTCATCCGCCGAGGGAACATCGATAGTGTTAACCGCTCCAGGTGTACTTTCTTCTTACCTCATCAGGCTCCCTTTGGTGCCTGCCTTGTTTTCATCCCCTATCGTAACCGTCCAGTAATCTACAGTGCCATTCCACTTCTACGCATCTCGTCCAAAGCCCGCCTAATAGAACTTCACTGCCCTCTAGGGCTGATCTGCGCTGATATAGAAATGGGTAACTCTGAGCATAGCGCCCCATCAATTACATATTCTTATTCTAGAGTTAGTGTAGTTAGTGGTTAATGTTAGAACGGTTGGAATGTTCGTTGATGAAGTCTGGGTGATATGGTGGGCTTGATGAATTGGTAAAAAAGATGGGTTAAACCCAGCCCATGGCGTCGCCAGCGCCTACGCCGTTAGAATCTCTAACTGAATTGGGCACAGCTGCGTTATTACCCATCCATGTGTAGACGGCGCTCAGAGGCATATCTCCGTACCTGAGGCTGGGGTCCTCGGCTGGCACGGAGGTCTGGCTCTGGTTCCAGCTTCCATCGACCGCGTGGATGGGCTTCGCAACCTTGGAAGTGTATTTACTATAGGGGTTGAGGCTATTCGTGGTGCCCGCCTGAGTGTCGTCTATTGGCTGCATCATGAAGAGACTATAGGCCGTTGCGTTATCTGCGAAGATCTCTTTTAATCTAGCGTTGAACGGCTCAACCATCTTGTTATAATCTGAGGTCTTGCCATCCAGAGCAATCTGATAGGCTTGGCCTATTCTGAAGCCCGCTTTTAGCCCCTCTTGGATGCCTTGCTGATAGGGCGTGAGTTCAGCTAACGCCGGTAGGGATACGATGGAGAGTAAAGCCACCACGGTTACAATT
>DAXJ01000056.1:15352-22159 GCA_002506335.1 Methanosaeta sp. UBA114 | reverse complement strand
TTCTATCCTCTGTTATTCCAGTTGCGAGCTAGATTACGCTATCTTTTCTAAGATTTGGGTTTATTTGACTTTTCAGCCTCACGCCCAGGGATCTATACTGCTGGAAGCGGAACTGGGACCGGAAGCAGACCCACCCAGGGCCTTAGGCAGATAGTTCCTCCTAGGCAAGGAGTAGTATGTAGTGCCATTGCTGGTTGTTATTATTCCAGGAAAGGTGCCTGTATCATATATCGATTTGGAGTTATCATAGTGGTTTTGATAGGTCGTCTTGCTGGTGTAGGGATCCACGTAGGCATCTCCCAACCAGTTGGACACCCCCAGGTAGTACTGGGTCACATTTATCCCGTTCTGAAGTTTGCCGTTCACTATCTCCGATCCTTTGGGGGCATTTCCCCAGTCCCAGAGGCTGGTGCTTCCAGACTTCTGTGCCTGGGCTGCCGGTTTCTCAGCATTGAACTCGTTGATCAAAGCCATTCCATAGTCGCCGCCCAAACTCTGATAGCCGTTTGTGCTCTGCCCTACCATGGGCAAAATAAGGATACCAAGGGCGAGCAACGCTACTATTGCCCTGACTTGCTTCACACAACCCCACCTTAGAACCTTTAGCCATGAAGGACGATAAAAGCCTTTCGAGGGACCTATTTATCTTGATATATTGCTCAATCTCCGTCTTACTCAATCTTTCTTGCAGCAACCTCTATAGCCCTGATCACGCTATCCTTGGGTATGATGGTGGCCACGGGGATGGTCAGGAGCTTCTCCACCGTAGGGCTGACTATGGGGGCGCAGACCAGGGCAGCAGCGCCATCCCGCTCTGCCCTGACGGCGGCGATGATGGCCTCCTCTATGTTGGTGGCCGAGTACTCTCTCAAGGTGAGCATCTTATCCCCAATCTTCGTCTTCTTCTCGCTGATGGCATCCAGGACGGGCCTGGCGGCGATGATGGCTATGAAGGCTCCATCGGAGCCCTCCAGCTGCCTTATGGTCTTGACTATCTGCCGCAGGGTGGTGATGTTGGGCTCCCTGTGCCCCGAAAGGATCTTGTAGAGTGTAGATTGGGGAACTCCCGAGGATTTGCTGAACTCCCTGGCGCTTAGGCCCAGTTCTGAGAGGACATCCCTCAAAACCTCCCTCAGGTTCTCATCGGACTGAAATGCAGCTCGCGTCACCCTATCGGCGTTTGGCATGTACTAACAAGAGCTATTCGTGGATATTTGTACTTTTGGGCTTATATAGATTTAAAAAACGCCTAAATGGGTCCTAGGTGTCCTCTAAGTCTAAAGCAGCCTGTTGTAGAAAGAGTGGTCAACGATGATTTTGCCTTATACCACTAGTGTCCTCTTTCTTATCACCTCTTCCTCCTTTGGCTGTACTATTGTAAGATGCCCTCATCTAGTTTATACATTTGGGTCAAAAAGTTATCAAATAATCGGTAATTTATCACCATTGTGCCTAGAATGGGCCGTAATTAGTACAATTAGGATAATATTTTGGACAAAACAGAAAGCATTATATTCCTGCCCGCTACTTTTACCCTCATGGGAGATTATGAGGTCAGGTGCGTTGGATGTGGCTCTTCTCTGCCTCTCCACGCTCTGACCTGTCCAAAAGATAGCTCTTTGCCGCGCACCTTCTATAGTTCCAGGAGGCTTGAAGAAAGACCCCTGCCAGGTATCTGGAGGTTCATGGACTGGCTACCGGTAAAGGGTCGTATAGATGGTCTGGATTCAGGCCCTGTGACCTACAAGAGCCGTGGTCTTGGCAGAGAGCTTGGCCTAGGTAACCTTTACATAAGCTTCAACGGCTGCTGGCCAGAGATCGGGGCCAGATCAGCTACAGGCAGCTTCAAGGATCTGGAGGCGGCGCCGACTCTCAGGATGAGGAAGGACCTTGGCAACTCCTCGATCCTGGTGGTGGCATCAGCTGGCAACACCGCCCGTGCCTTTGCCCAGGCTGCATCTGTGGCTGGACAGCCGGTAGCGTTGGTCGTGCCGAAATCGGCCATAAAAAACCTCTGGATCACCGTAGAGAAAGGGCCTTTGACCATCGTAGGCGTCGAAGGGGACTATTTTGACGCCATACAGGTGGCGGAGAAGATCTCATCTCTTAAAGGCTTCTCCACAGAGGGCGGTGCCAGAAACGTGGCCAGGAGAGACGGCATGGGCACCGTGGTACTGGATGCGACCCTGGCCCTGGGCAAGTTGCCTCAACATTATTTCCAGGCAGTAGGCAGCGGAACCGGCGGGATAGCAGCCTGGGAGGCCTCCATGAGGCTCATCGATGATGGACGGTTCGGCAAGGCTCTTCCCAGGCTTCACCTGGCTCAGAGTCTCCCCAATGCCCCCATCTACTACTCCTGGATGGGCTGCAGTGGGGAGTTCCGCCCTGGCGCAACCTTTGACGAGGTTTTGTTCAACAGGCGCCCGCCCTACGGCATGCCTGGAGGGGTCAGCGATGCCCTCAAGGCCACCTGCGGAGATGTTTACGGCATATCCAGCCAGGAGGCAGAAGAAGCTAAGAGGCTCTTTGAGTCCTCTGAGGGAATAGATATACTAAACGCCCCTGCGGTAGCCGTGGCTGCTCTTGCCTCCGCTGTCCGATCGGGCGCCATAGGACGAAGCGATGTGGTTCTTCTGAATATCACCGGCGGAGGGCTGGCTAGGCTCCATGAGATCATGGCCAAAAACTGCCTTGAAGCCGATATAGTAGTGTCTAGGCCAGAAGATGTAATCAATTTTATGGAGGGGATACCTTGAAGTTCATTAACCTGAAGGTGTTGGGTGGGTTTGGTAAGGATGGCAGGTCCGACGATGTAGCTGAGATAGAGCTTGGCCCTGGGGAGATCGTGGGCATAGTAGGACCCACGGGCTCGGGAAAGAGCACCCTCATCGGGGATATAGAGCAGCTGGCCCAGGGTGACACCCCTTCCGGCAGAAGGATTCTCCTCAATGGGGAGGTGCCCGGTCAGGAACTCCGGACCAACCCCAGAAAAAAGCTAATAGCACAGCTCTCTCAGAACATGCACTTTCTGGCCGATATGCCCGTGGGCGAGTTCCTGAGGATGCACGCTAAGAGCCGGGGAAAGGACCCTGATCTGGCTGAAAAGGTAGTAGAGATCGCCAATACCCTGACGGGAGAGCCCATAGATCCATCCCACCACCTCACAATTCTCAGCGGAGGCCAGTCTAGGGCCCTCATGGCCGCAGATATCGCAGTCATCAGCGATTCGCCAATCGTCCTCATAGACGAGATAGAGAATGCAGGGATAAAGAAGCAGGAGGCTCTAAAGCTTCTAGCCGGCGAGGGAAAGATCGTGGTGGTGGTCACCCATGATCCCATCCTGGCCCTCATGGCGTCTCGAAGGATCGTCATGAAGAGTGGGGCCGCGGTCAAGATCATAAACACAACTGAGGGCGAGAGAAAGCTCTTCTCAGACCTGGAGCGGATCGATGGCTGGCTCTCGTCCCTCAGGGAGACCATAAGACATGGCGATGTGGTAGGGGTAGGCGATATAGCAGGCGATTTAGTAGATAATGCACCTGGTGAGGTGACGGCTGCTTGAAGCTGGTGGTGGTGGCCGGAACCCCTGGCGCCGGAAAGACCTCGGTCCTCATGCATGCCGTGAGGGATCTGAAGAAAGGAGGCATAAAGCCTGCCCTGGTCAAGGTGGACTGCATGTGGACCGAGGATGACCTGAGGTTCAAGAGGTTGGAGGTTCCTGTGAGCGTCGGACTCTCCAAGGACATGTGTCCCGACCATTATGCTATCTACAACGTAGGTGAGATGATGGCCTGGGCCTCGGATCAGGGTGCTGATGTTCTCCTGAGCGAGACCGCAGGCTTGTGCCTGCGATGTGCCCCTTATCCGGATCAGTGCCTGGCGATATGCGTCATAGACGTGACCACTGGACCCAACACGCCCCTCAAGGTCGGGCCCCTACTTACCACTGCCGATGTAGCAGTGATCACTAAAGGGGACCTGGTTTCTCAGGCTGAAAGGGAGGTCTTCAGGGAGAGGATTTTAGAGGCCAATCCTAGGTGCAGGATTGTGGAGGCCAATGGCCTTTCAGGCAAGGGCTCTGCTGAAATCGCAGATTTGGTGAAGCGCTGGCCTGAGATTTCGGGGGAGATGGTTCTAAGGCACAACCCACCCCTGGCCATATGCACCCTCTGCACTGGGGAGCTCAGGGTATCCAAGGAGCACCACCGCGGGGTTCTTCGTCATATGGACGGATTTATGGAGTACACCGGAGAGTAGTCTGCCACTGGAGTAATCATGGCTAAATCTGAGATCGCCAAGCTTCTTCCTGGATACAACTGCGGCGAGTGCGGGCAGAAGAGCTGCAGGGATTTTGCTTCCGTCCTCGTGAATGTTGAATGGATCTCTAAATGCCCCATTCTTCAGCAGGAGAAATTCAAAGGAAGAGTTAAGCAAATAGAGGAGCTTCTTGCCCTGGACAGAAGCAAGGATGAGGAGATCATAGGCGTCCTGGATGGGCTCAAGGCGGACTTTTCCCTGGCACCTCTGCCAGGAGAGCCATCATGCAGGGAAGATCTTCATCCCTTTGATATCTCAGTGGTCTTAAATCCAGGAGATGTCTTCAGGTACAGGCCGCTGGGCTGTCCCGTCACCCATTTTGCCAAGGTGCTCAAGTGTAGCCATGGGCTGGCCACGGTGCATCTGGTGGGGCCGGTTCACCTGCTGAAGGGATCTCCGCCGCCTGAGGATATCGGTCTGTGCATGGTGGCCGGGTTCGAGGGCGTAGTAAGAAGAGGCAAGGTACCTGAGGTCGGGCAGACTGTGAAGTTTTTGCCTGAGCACTGTATGATGCAGAAAGTACATTCGGGGGTAATTGTGCACTCTGAAGGGAGGCGGGTGCGGATTGAGGGTATAGATCTGAAGGTGTGGTAATAGATCGCGGCGTTGTGTAAAACATGTTGACGTGCACATTGGATTGCTCGCTTTGGTAGAATGGTAGTTAGGCAGATTTTGAAGGGGGAACATAGATCGTGCGTGGAAGTATCTCTAGTGGTGCGTACATACTCACATCGATGAAAACATATATGCGCATTCAGAGGTGTGGGAGATTACATATTTTCCTTTGAATGCAATAACTGCTCTAGCCATATTGGTTTTCTTTTTGAAGCTATTAGGGTCATATGGCGGTTGCCCATTGCCCGCGGCAAGCACTTAGTTCTATGATGTTTCTTGGTGCTATTTTTCAGCTCCATTAAACGGGGTCACCATCAGTATAAACCTGAAAACCATATGTTTTTGGGGATCGTGCTTTGGAGTTGACGCCAAGATGCGGCGGGTAATAGGGTTGGATGCTATCGTTCCGCTAGTTCTCTCGTATCTTTTAATGAACCCTAATATTTACGCAAGGCTGATCCGGATGATTACAGGCGCGTTTCCATTATTACCGGCATTAAGTACGACGCGATCAGAGCAGTTACAAAGAGCGGCAATCCAGATAGTGAGATCACACGTCGATAGGTATGGTCAATCTCCAGAAGACTCCGCAGAGGTAACAATAGATGTGGTTAGAATCCTTCAATTAGGGTACGGTGGCGATGTCACGTATGGATATGAGGACCTACTAGGACAAGTTAACGATGTAATATTCTCTACGGCAAACTGGACGGATTTTAGTAATAGCGATCTTAATAATGCCA
Source organism: Methanosaeta sp. UBA114 (assembly GCA_002506335.1). Classification (GTDB taxonomy): domain Archaea; phylum Halobacteriota; class Methanosarcinia; order Methanotrichales; family Methanotrichaceae; genus UBA114. Next base: position 16,484 of record DAXJ01000056.1, on the reverse strand, counting down.
TTAGGCAAGCGTTGGAAATGTTGAAGATGAGAAAAAGACAATGAGGATGAATCGATATCCTTGAGGAATTTGGATAATTACTTTAAAACTACTTCTACCGACCGTATGTAAGCATCAGCCAGCATCATGCATCCACTTCTGCCTTTTATGCCCAGATAAAGAGTGCTGTCCATGAGATTCACGAAGTAGGGGTTTAATCCATCTGTCTGCCCCATTCCTATCCAATCCTGTCAGATTCAACATCCGGGTCCGGCCAACTCCATCTACCTAAACCATATAATGCCCAACGGTATCCAGAACAGACCCATGGCAATCTATGTGATACCCGGATATCTCCTGGCCATCGCCTCCCCTGGCTGTAAGGTGGCGGCTTAAAATGAGCCCCCTCAAAACACAGGGTTCCTTTCAACGCGTCTTTTTCACATCAAGCTGAGCAGGTTGTGCGGGGAATAGATTGAGCACCTCGAATGGGCAATACAGCTTCGGGCTTCTTATAGCCCACAGTCTCGCTCGCCCTGGCGGAGAATAGTGAGGACGAAAATGGATGTCAGAATGGATCTCAGAAGGGACCTTGGAATTGATGTTGTAGCTGTAATTGCAGTTGCGATCTACCTTTTCCTGGCCTTCCTGCTCATGCCAGCAGTTTACGCCTAGCGCCAGCTAGCCGCCCAGGTCCAGTTTGCCCAGAGATTTATATCCCTTATATACAGATCGCGGGTGGCGAGAGCTACTACAACTCTTATGGCAGCCCTGAGGTCGAGGCCAGCGTGAGCGGTAATTACATGTTCAGTCGGGGGATATTATCACCCATCTGGTAACCCCGGCCAACTATGGCAGGACCGCTGGCTTCAAGCATGACATGATGCCCACCACGTCCACCGAGTACTCACTGGCTAATTCCGAGCGGCAGTGGGCTGGGAAGATCGCCAACGTCCTTAACCTAAAGGCCACCCTTCGCTCCAACACCTCCCAGATATAGGTCCAGTTGGGGAATCAGGTAGTCCAATCTCCGATGACTGGTCAGATCACTCTCCGTCCTATCAGGTACATCCTCCAGATAGCAAGTCACCCCCCGGCGGGGCTCTACCTCCTGACCACTTCGGATAAGCTACGGCTACCAGTCTAATATGGA
>DAXJ01000056.1:8215-15082 GCA_002506335.1 Methanosaeta sp. UBA114 | reverse complement strand
GTATAATATGGAGGTATACGCCGCCAATCTGGCCAACGCCCAGTGGCCCTATTTTTATAACCACGTCGTTAAGAACCTGATAATGCCACTGGTGGTGAAGATGGACGCTGACTTCCAGGTGGTCTCAAGCAAGGCCAGCACTACCGCAGGCGCCACCAACAGCCCCATTGAGATCACTTACAGGAATGTGGGCAATGGGAGCCTGTTACCGATGCAGTAGCCAGGCGCAGTTTCTTCGATCCCATCTCCTCCATGGATGATCATGCCTGTCTGGGCAATATGACCCATGGGGTGGAAAAGATCGCTCTCTTCCTGTCCAATGTGCTTCAGGGATTACGGCTAAAGAATATGGCATATACTGTGAGATCAAATATACTGGTGTGAGGGGCCTTACGGCCCTACCCAGCGTCATGAAGCTTCCTGTGAGGCCAACTCCTTCGGGCCCTTCTCTCCTGATCCATGTGGTCGTCATTGTAGTTGTGACCCTTGCCATCGGATGATATTGGTACGTGAGGAGACTAAAAGGAGGAACTACCTGAACTGAGGCATTTAACCCCCTTCGGCTTGATTTCTACCCAGCCGATGTTTATAGTAGATGTTGATGCTTACCAAGGTCTCTTCTGCAAAAGCCTTTAAATTAAATAGGGCCCTTTGTGATCTTATCCATGAACTCTCATGGGAATTCATAGAGATTCCATGGCATCGACATGGTAAGGTAAAAGATGAAGCCCAGTGCATCCCTCTACTCCGGCCTCAAGCATGCTGGCATAGATTTCGTAACTAGCGTCCCGTGTGTGAATCTGGGACCTTTGATGAAGCTCGTCTCTTCAGATCCTTGCATCCTCCATCTCCCAGTCACCCGTGAGGAGGAGGGCGTGGGCGTCTGCGCCGGCGCCTGGATGGGCGGGAAAAAGCCGGCCTTGATGATGCAAAACTCAGGCCTTGGAAACAGCATCAATGCCCTGGCCTCCCTGGACCTCCTCTACGGCATACCCTTGCTCATGGTCATAAGCCACCGTGGGACTTTTGGGGAAAAAATCTCGGCCCAGGTTCCCATGGGAATGCTGACCGAGCCCCTCCTCTCAGCCATGGGCATACCCTTCATAAAGCCCCGCCCGGAAGGCGCAGAGGGTGCTGTAGTTGATGCCTGGAGGGCGGCCGAGGTGAAGGGAACTCCGGTTGCAGTCCTTCTGGACCTGGACTTCTGGAGGCAGGAATGAAGTCTCGGAGGGATGCATGAAGAGGATGGAGGCCATAACCGCGGTAGCTCGAGTCGCGGGCGATTCCCTCCTAGTCTGCAACCTGGGCTTTCCTTCCAGGGAGCTTTTTTCGGCAATGGACAGGCCCGAGAACTTCTACATGATGGGGTCTATGGGCCTCTGCTCTTCCATAGGCCTTGGCCTGGCTCTGGCAAGGCCTGACCGCAAGATTATATCCCTAGATGGGGATGGGGCAGTGCTTATGAACCTTGGGACCCTGACCACCATCGCCTGCACTGCCCCTGCCAACTACCTCCTGGTCATCCTGGACAATTGCTCCTACTGCTCTACGGGATGCCAGCCCACGGCCACCTCCCTCAAGGCCGACCTGGCTGAGATTGCCAGGGGTGCGGGGGTCCAAAGGGTCATCAGGGTTTCAGACTATGAGAATCTTATCGATGCCCTCGGCGGCAGCGGCGTGGTGGTGGCGCAGGTGGAGGCCGGGAATGCCGAGGTTCCGGTGATAGCTCTGCCTCCAAAAGATGTGATATCCCGATTTAGAAGCACCGTGAGGCTGATCCCGGACAGGGCGGGAAGCCCCACACAGCTAAAACGATCCTGAAGATCTCAGACGAAGGAGGGTCATATAGCGGTGTAATCCGCGAGGTCCACCGTGAATGATCGCTGGATGGATGTGGCGATTGGGACATACCTGCCTTGAGGTGTGCCTCGGGCCTAATCCCTGCTATTTTATGAGCTGGTAGGGCTCCAGGTTCTTCTATCGGTCTCTTATTCTAGCTTTTCTTATACCCTCTTACATCAGCTTTTCCTTTGGGGGAGCAAGTTCTACTATATGTGATAGAACGTGATTTACGCGCATTATCAAATTTTAGGGCTTGAAGAGCAGTCCTTGAGAATGCGGATCCTTCTGCTCATCTTCTCTCTATCAGTGATCACCATCCTCTTAGCCTAAGGATGATGGCGTCTCGATGCTTCGCTTAGGCTACCCGCCTGCCACTCACCAGATCGCAGAGCTCACCGCGTCTGAGAAGGGCGGGTGGAACGAGCGCCTTCCGCCATTTTGAGTAGCAGAGGCCAAGGATTTCGAGTTTCCCTCAGGTTCCCATGAGATTCAGGCCCGGGCGGCGAGCGACCTGGATGTAGGCACGGCACATCCCTTCCAGGCCATATCCAACGGGCTAGATACAAGGACCGTGGCCAGCGCCAACATAAACGGCTTCGGTCTGGCCCGGTCACGAATACGGTTTACGGCGCCCTCAAACAACAGGAATGCAAGATCATCGGTATCTCTCCTATGGGCTCCATCCAGGACATCGTTCTCAAGAAGTGGCTCAAAGACCACGGAGTTGACTTATCTAAAGTGAAGATGATCCCCCTGGATCCAGGAGATGCGACGATAGCCATGTCCACCGGCAAATTAGACGGGGCCTTCCTACCTCACCCGTAACCTACCATAATCTCCCTTGATAATATGGGAATGACGGTTCAGACCTCGGGAAGCATGTGGCCCAACTACGCCTGCTGTAACCTGGTGGCCAGCGGAAGGCTCATGAGGGATCCTCCGGTGCTTGTAGGGCAGATAGTCAATATATACCTCCCGGCCACTAACTATGCCAATGCCAGTCCAGGGGAGGCTGCCAGGGCCGATCCTAATCTCACGGGCCAGGATCTATATATGGTGAAGCGCTCTGTCGAGACCTGGGATGGCAGGTGGGTACGCGATCCCCACCTTAAGATCTCTTCGACCCTGGTGCATGCAAGTTCGCCTGCCCGATGAACTTCAGGGGAAAGATGCTCATAAACAGGGGTCTCTTTGACACCAGCTTCTACGATATGCTGACTGGCAAGGGCGGTCGGTGCCTATCCCCCCCGTTTATTTTTCCTCGCGTCACCAAACGCCCGTCCATGCCTTCATGGAGCCTTTTAAGGCATTTTCGTCCGTTTTTAAACCCCGATTGGCCCTTAATGGACGATATTTATTTTCTGGCTGGAAATCGCTTTATATGGACCCGACATTTCTTCTGAGGATCATGGCAGCCTCTGAGGAATCCGTCCTCTCGTGGGCCTCAAAGGCGAAGTCTTAACAAATGTCCCGTCGAGATGTTAGGGGATGAAGGATTAACATGGGCAGTAACATAGGCGTCACCTTAAGAGATTGGATCGAGGCGGAGTGGATTGCAGCCCTCTCCCTGCTGGGCTTGATAATAGGGTGGCAAGCTTCTGCCATGGCGATAAATGATACTCTGATATTGCCAAGCTTCCTCCAGGTTCTTGAAGCCTTTACCGATGTCTGGCAGGTGATGCTCTCCCAAGATCTGCCCACCAGCATTCTACACTTCGGCATAGGAATGGTTGCCGGCCTCATGGTGGCCCTGCCTTTGGGCATGGTCATGGGATGGTCCAGGTTTGCCGACAGAGTCCTGGATCCCATGGTGGAGGTCATAAGGCCCATACCACCTCTGGCCTGGATTCCCTTTGCCATCATCTGGTTCGGCCTGACCCAGCAGGCGGCGGGGTTCGTAGTCTTTACCGGCGCCGTTTTCCCCGTGCTCATCAACACCTACGTGGGCTTCAGAAGCCTTCCAAGGGTCTACGTGGAGTCGGCCATGGTCTTGGGAGGAATCAGGGATATCGATCTTATTAGATACGTGGCCTTTCCCTATGCTCTGCCGTCCATTGCCGGTGGCGTAAGGGTCGCCATGGGCACAGCCTGGATGGTATTGGTGGCGGCGGAGATGTTCGGGGTGAGCACGAGCGGCCTTGGCTACAAGATCTGGTACAACTACTCCCTTCACAGGATGGATTACGTCCTTCTATACATGATAAGCTTGGGCGTGATCGGCCTTCTCATGGACAGGACCTTCAGGTACCTGGTTGAGGATAAGCTGCTCAAGTGGCGGGTTGGGCTGACCCAATAATCCAATTAACATCTTTTAAATCAGCGAATTTAGAGAGATCTAGAGCAAAAGTAGGATGAAGGTCAGGGCAGCTCTATCGTTCCCACTACCCTGAGCTTTCCGCCCTCAGGATATGTTAGAACTCCTCTGTCCCCCGGCCTGTGGACTAGGACCTTGTCCAGGACCAAGGTTAAATTGGGCTTGTGGTAGTCTCCGCCGAAGGTGGCCTTGGCGATCCTGGCAGGGACGTTCTGCATCCAGTGGCCCAAGTGAAGGACCATACCTTCCTTCAAGGGCGACGGCCAGTACTTGACCAGCTCAGCCTTGGCTTCCAGGTAGGAGATGGATTTAATTGTCTTGTCGTTGGTCAGGACCGTCCCCCTGTCTATGTCCTCCAGCTCCACACCCTTCAGGGCCATGCCTGTCCTGTCCCCGACCCCCGCGCAGTTGAAGTCTGAATCGTGCTTCTGTATGGACCTGACCTGGGCGGTCTTCTCCCCCGGAATCACCATGAGCTCGTCGTGCTTCCTTAGGTTTCCTTCCCGAACGCATCCTAGAGCCACTATGCCCACACCCTTGACGTTGAAGAAGTGATCCACTGGCATGGCCCCTACTTGGGAGTCGCAGCTCTCTTTCAGAGCAGAGGCCTGCGCAAGAAGCATCTCCCGGATGGCGTTTTTGTCGTCGTCCATGAACTGGTATCCTTCGACCGCAGTGCCCTTGATCAGGGGTGCCACCTGCTCCTTGGACAGGAAGTTTCTTAGGACCACTATGCCATCTTTGATGTCCAGGCAGTGGAGCATGAGCACCTCCTCGCCGAAGGCCGGGTTGATGGCGTCAACCACCAGTATGGCCTTTTTGGCCATGGAGATGGCGTAGAAGAGGGGTGAGAGTCTCTCAGGGTATCGGTTGGGCTCTACGAAGGTGACTGTAGTCTCCCCTCTCTTCAGATTGTAGAAGGTTAAGTCGCTGGTTGTTCCCTTTTTGCCGAGATCCTTGGCGTAATCCGGCACTCCGAGGACAGCCACGTTGAGATTAGCCATGGGGGCATGGAAGGTTCGTGGGATAATAGGTTTTGCGGTTTGAAGGGTATTTATACAAAGATTCCTGAGGTTGGACCATGTGCGGAGCGGATCTATCTGATCTGGGGGAGGGGGAGAGCGGTGCAAAGAATAATCAAAAGAAGGATAAGAAGGGTGATGGCGGGCCTGATCGGCTCGGTAATTTCGGCGAAGAGGGTTCTAAGTAAAGAATCATGCCCCGGCTTATCTCAAACCTCCTGCGAGGCCCGCCCCAAAGGAGGATCGTTGGGCCTCAATGGCTTCCTCAGCATGCCTGGTAGGGGTTGACTTCCTGAACGGGAAACCTCTTTTCTTTCAGCCTGGCTAGAATCGGCTCCAACCGAACTGCCCTGCTGTAGTACTCGGTGGCCTTCTCGCATCTGTCCAGGGACTAGAGTGCATTGCCATTGGCGTTCCAGGCTAGGGGGTCCTTGGGATTTAAGAGGAGCGCTTTATCGCAGCACATGGCTGAAGCTCTATAGAGTTTGCATAGGTACAGGACATCAGCCTCGGCAGCCCAGGACTCCCAGCTGTTGGGATTCTCAGCCAGCTCCTTACCGATCTCGGCCATAGCATTGTCTAACTCATCTGCATCTGCGTAATATGATTCTCTGCCCATCACGAAGGATACCATATGGGGCTACTTGGCCACGGAACGAAGCCTTCCTTTGCATGTCGCTAATATCGTGGCTGTTTCTTATCCATCTTTAAGATAAATTCATGCGAAGGTATATCCGGGAAGATAACGCCATAACTTATCTCAGGAGTTTTTTGGGCATGCGATACCTTACATATCCTCTTTATTCTCACCATATTAGGCCGTCATTCAAAACATATTTAATACATAACGTATATATGTTTATATAATGGGGCTCTAACATCTAGCATCGAACATAAAATCCCCTGGAGGCGATGGAGTTGGCGAAACAGACTATTAGGGATGATAGCATTGGCAAGGTGATAGATGAGATAGGCACCGGGCCCATGTGCTTTACTCAGAATAATCTGAATGACCTCAGGGAGGCCATGCTCAAGGGTGGCTGGACCGCGGCCCAGGCCAAAGCAGCCCAGTTCGTGGGAACGGATGGTTATACCGATCTTCTCCGCATCATGGAGATCATGCAGAAGCACCGCTTGAGCGAAGCGGCCGCGGCGGATATTCTTCAGAACCTCCCTCAGATAAGGGTCGGGCACTACTAGAGCTCTTTATTCAAGTCTTTTCTTCACTATCTTTTTACGAGGGATCTATTTCAGCATGCTATGGCCTCATCTATTGGTGGGTTTTGATAATTTTCCGACGCCATCGGGCTTGAGCCTCGCCAGAGGAGCGTACTACCCCCGACATCAACGGTCGTAAATGCGCAAATCTTATATATCTAGTAGTTTCTCTGACGTTATAGGACAAAGATATACATTAGTCGTGGTGATTCCCTTGCTTTACCTTCAGCAGATCGTGGAGGGTCGAGACCTCGAAACAGACGAGGCCGAGAACCTCTTGGGGGAGATATTCAATGACGCCACCGACGCCCAGATCGGGGCGCTTATGGTAGCTTTGAGAATGAAGGGAGAGGCCGTGCCCGAGATCGCAGGTCTTGCCAGGAGGATGAGGGCTTCGGCCGTGAGAATCCATCCCAGGGTTAATGGCACTCTTGTGGACACCTGCGGGACCGGCGGCGATGCCTCCAATAC
>DAXJ01000056.1:0-7861 GCA_002506335.1 Methanosaeta sp. UBA114 | reverse complement strand
GTGCGGCTCAGCCAACGTTCTCTCTGAGCTTGGAATCAACATCTCGGCCAAGCCAGAGGAGGTCGAATCTTCCATAGAGACCCTGGGAATTGGTTTCATGCTGGCGCCCCTCTTTCACCCCTCCCTGAAGAGGGTGGCCCAGATACGCAGGGAGGTGGGAATGAGGACAGTCTTCAACGTCCTCGGCCCTCTGACCAACCCCGCCGGAGCTAAGGCCCAGGTCATGGGCGTTTACGATCCTAGACTTTGCCCGAAGATTGCCCAGGTTCTGAGGGCTTTGGGATCTGAGAGGGCCATGGTGGTCCATGGGTGCGGCATGGATGAGATCACCAACACGGGAGAGACGACCATCTCTGAGCTTAAGGATGGGTCCGTGGAGAGCTATATGCTGCGGCCCGAGGACCTGGGATATCCGAGAGCCTTGCCCAGGGACGTTGCAGGAGGACTGCCTCAGGAGAACGCCGGAAAACTAGTCTCTGTTCTCAAGGGCGCGAGGTCCCCCATCAGGGATATCATCGCCATAAACACGGCTGCTGCTCTTTACGTCGGAGGCAAGACCTCGGACCTGAAGGAGGGGGCTGCAAAGGCCGAGGAGGCCTTAGATTCAGGCCGATCCCTAAAACTCCTGGAGAGGATGGCAGAGAGGAACGGCGATCCCGAGAAGCTGAGGCGGTTCCTTTGACTAGGGTCAAGATCTGCGGCATCACCACTACGGCCGAGGCCATGAATGCCGTGGCAGGAGGGGCCGATGTGGTGGGGTTCGTCCTGGTGGAAGGCTCGAGACACCAGGTATCTCCTGAGGCTGCCAGGGTCATGGCTAAGAGCATCCCAGTCTTCGTGAAGACCACGGCGGTGATGGCGCCGAGCACCGTAGGCGAGGCGGTGGGCTTGGCCAGGAGGAGCGGGGCCGACATCCTCCAGATCCACGGGACTTTAGAGCCTGATGAGATCCGCGGCCTTAAGAAGAGGGTGCACCAGGTTGTGGTGACTACGGTGGCCGCAGGTTCAGACGATGCCTACGATATGGATGGGATTGCTGATGCAGTCCTCATAGACACCTTCAAGGATGGGGCCCTTGGTGGAACGGGTTCCGTTCACGATTGGGCGTTGAGTGCCAAGCTGGCCAAAGCCCTGACCAGCCCAGTAATCCTGGCCGGAGGCCTCAACCCCTCCAATGTGGCAGACGCCATCAGGACCGTAAATCCCTATGCGGTAGATGTATCCAGCGGCGTCGAGATCAAGGGAACGAAGGATCTGGCGGCCATAAAATCCTTCGTCAGGGAGGTAAAATCGTGCCAGCCCTACTGAGCCGGGAGGATCAAAGGGAGATCCAGACTCCCATCTTCGTGGATGTGACAGAGAAGGTCAGCGTCGATGCGCCTCTATCCCTTTACCTGGCCCTCAGGAGCCGGAGGTATCCTTATCTCCTGGAGTCGGTAGAGAAGTCAGGGCAGAAGGCCAGGTTCTCCTTCGTGGGAGCCGATCCATCGGCTGTAATTCAGGTCAAGGGTAGGCACTTTGCCATGAAGTTTTTCAACGGCGGGAAGGAGATTATCGCTAGAAGGCTGCAGCGGTGTGCCGACCTAGAATTCAGGGGCGACGTTCTAGAGGGCGACATCCTCCAGGGCTTTGATCTCTTCGATGCCTTGAGGGCGGCCCTTCCATGCAGCACTGGCCTCCCCAATGCATTTGGCCGACAGATCTTCACCGGCGGAGGAATCGGCTATCTAGCATATGATCTGGTCCAGGACCGCCTGGGAAGAGAATCCAGATCCAAGGCCCCAGATGCACATTTCGCACTAGCTGAGAGTACCTTCATCTTCGACCACCTGACCCGAAGAGTGTACTTTGCCCTTGCACCAGTGCTTCCAGGACCCAAGGTAAACTTGGTGGAGACGATAGAAGGGGTAGATCCCGATGACTCGGGGGATGAGGGGCCCTGTGGAGAGATCTTGAGCAAGGGGGGATCTCCTGAGTATGAAAGGTCGGTGCTCAAGGCCAAGGAGCATATTAAAGATGGGGATATATTCCAGGTGGTCTTGGCCAGATCGTCCAGGGTGAAGTGTGCCGATCCCGTGGGGCTTTACAGGCGCCTGAGAAGAATCAACCCCAGCCCCTACACCTTCATCTTCGAGTTTGGAAATCTGGCCCTGGTGGGTGCATCGCCTGAGACGCTCTTTAGCACCTATGACAGGAAACTCAATGTGAACCCCATCGCGGGCACCTGTCCCAGGGGCAGGACCGTGGCCGAGGACGAGTCTTACGCTAAGATAATGCTCGCGGATGAGAAGGAGCGGGCAGAGCATACTATGTTGGTGGATCTGGGTAGAAACGACGTAAGGGCCGTTTGTAGGTCAGGGACCGTCAAGGTAGAAGATTTCATGTCGGTGCTGAAGTACTCCCACGTCCAGCACCTGGAGACTACAGTCTCGGGCCTTCTCCGGGAGGAGTGCGATCAGTTCGATGCTGCCAGATCGGTATTTCCTGCAGGGACCCTTTCGGGCGCTCCAAAGCTTAGGGCCATGGAGATCATCGATAATCTGGAGCCCGAGCCCAGGGGCATATATGGAGGTGGCATAGGTTACTTCTCGGCGGATGGGAGCACTGATTTTGCCATAGCCATAAGGAGCATCCTTGTCCAGGATGGCGTAGCCATGGTCCAGGCAGGAGCCGGGGTGGTAGCGGATTCCGATCCTAAGAAGGAATTCCAGGAGACCGAACGGAAGATGGCGGCAATGATCAGGGCTTTGGGGGTGGGAGCATGAGCGCAAGAGAAAGCATGAGTGTTGAAACGGTCACGAATGTGGGCGTAGGAAACGGCCGGAAAAGAACCATCCTCTTCGTAGACAATCAGGATTCCTTCGTCTGGAACCTGGTGGATTACGTCTCCCAGTTCTACCCTGAGACCGAGGTCCATCCCAATACCGTGGAGCTCTCGGAAGTGGAGAAGATGGATCCCCTGGGAATAGTGATCTCCCCGGGCCCCGGCCACCCTGCCAACCCCAGGAATATCGGCTCCTGCCTGGAGATCATAAAGCACTTTGACAGCACTCCCATCCTGGGGGTTTGCCTGGGACACCAGGCCATGAACATGGCTTATGGTGGGACTATCTCCCACACCAATCCCCTTCACGGCAAGACCTCACAGGTAAAGCACGATGGCAAGGGAATCTTCAGGGGAATAGAAAATCCCCTGACCGCAGGCAGATATCATTCCTTGGCCGTGGAGACGCTGGCGCCGGCGCTGGAAATCTCGGCTTCCACTTCCGACGGGGTGGTTATGGGGATCAGGCACAGGACCAGGCCCCACAACGGCGTTCAGTTCCACCCAGAGTCGGTGCTGACTCCTCATGGCAAGAGGATAATATCCAATTGGGTTGAGGATCTGATTGGATGCATCAGTTAATCAAGGGTATTCTGGAGGCATCCAGATCCAGGGGAATACGTGGGGAATGGGAAGGTGGTAATGGGGGCAACTATGGCGATTATGAAGCAGTGCCAGGCCCATGGGAGCCTATGGATCTCATAAGCTCTGCTGCTGCTACTCGATCTAGATGCCTGGTTCCCGTTATAGCCGAGATAAAGCCCAGGGTCCTGGGAAGGGCCATGACTCCCGAGGAGGTGGATAAGCAGGCCAGGTCTTATGCTGAGAACGGAGCTTGCGCTATATCCGTTCTGACGGAGCCCACCTACTTCATGGGTTGCCTGGAGAATGCCAGGATCGCCAGGGGGGCAGGCCTTCCCATTCTCCGCAAGGATTTCATACTGGATAAAAGGCAGCTTAAGGAGGTAAGGGCCGATCTGGTGCTTCTCATAGCCTTTCTGCTACCTGACCTGGCGGAGCTGGTGGATGAGGCCAGGTCTCATGGGGCGGAGCCACTAGTTGAAGTTCACACTGAGAAGGAGCTGAGCTTGGCCTTAAAGACCGATGCAAAGATCCTGGGGATAAATAACCGGGATCTTCATACTTTAGAGGTGGATCTAGGAACCTTCGAGAGGCTGGCGCCTGTGGCTAAGGAGGCTGGAATATTTCTGGTGGCTGAGAGCGGGGTGCATAGCAGGGAGGACGCTTTGAGGATGGTTGGGGCAGGAGCGGATGCGTTGCTTGTGGGGACGGAGCTTATGGAGCGTCCTGAACGATTGGCCGATATTAATAGATTATAACTCAATTTTTGCCCATTAAATAACAATAGGCATAATTCTTTTGATCATAAAAGGAAAAGAAGTAATCTCATGACGATCTTGACTGCGGTGATACACAGAGAAGAAGATATGTACCTCGCTGAATGCTCCGAGATGGGAACAATAAGCCAGGGTTCCACCTTGAGTTAATGGTGAAGTGATCCTTATTCCATTGACCTATCTCTGGGTTAAGCCAGGCAATCCCTTGGGTAAGAATATTCAATCACATATCAAAAGAAGAGGAAAAGATATATCCCTATTAGCTTAAGAGCGCTCACCCTAACACCTTAAGATTTCAGGCTACGATCAACGACCTGTGTGACATATCAGCTACTGTCGAAGCTTTCTCTTCTCCTCCTTCTTCCTCTCTGTCCTATACTCCTGAATAATGCCTTCCAGCCACTCGCTCTTCTTCTCCGCCTGCATGGCCTTCATCTCCTCCGCCCACCTTTCCTTGGCTGCCACCACCTCCCGAGGATTGATGAAAGCTATACCATCAATCTTCCTGACAGGCAGGTCTTTGGAGGAGAATACTGGCACCCCCTTCTCCTCAAACCTCTCCCTGACCGCCGGGGATATCTCCCCCTCCAGGATCACGGCTTCGATTCCCCTCTCCATGAGGAGATCTGCGGTATTGGGCCCGCCCCCGCTTGGGTTCTCCAGAAATATCAAATCACCCTTGCTGATCCCCCAGCGCTCGGTGGCCCTGGAGACGGCTTCCTTGGAGAAAACCTCCACGGGCTTGAGCCTCTTATAGCCTTGGATCTCCTCCACCCGCTCAGTCACCTTCTCGGTCTTTCTCTTGAAGTATAGCTCCTTCTTGAGCTTCTTATTGTACTTCCTCTCAGAGCGCAAAAGGCCCCGCAGCCTCTCTATCTCTTTATCCCTGATCTTGACCGCATGATCCAGTTTTATCTCCCTGGAGGCCTTATCCGATATGCGGTCCAGCTTCTGTCTCATCCTGGTCAGGGCCTCGTCCCTCTCGCCCAAACCGGACCTCAGGTCTTCTATGTAGCTTCTGAGGGTCCTGACCTGCTCGCTGAGCTGCTGAACCTGGGCCTTCTGGGCAATGACCGCTTCCGCATCTGGGCTTGCGCAGACCTTTGGCTGATGCGGTGCCTCGGGCACGGCTACCTCCGCAGGTACGGGGGTAAGCTCAGCCACGGCGTTCTCCACCGACCGCCCCCTAACCACCAGGGCCTTGACCTCCTCATGATCCACCTCAGGAGGTACCTTCTTCTCTACCTGAGAAAATTTGTTTTTGTATTTTTTAAAGGCGCTGGAGGCCGCTGCCAGGGCATCCCTCTCATGGTCGTTCTTGTACCCGTACTCCTTGGCCAGAGCGATCTTCTCCTCGGCGGGCACATCAGCTCCCGGAGAATAAAGAACGGCGTTGAAGGACCTCTTAACCTTCTCCACAGCTCCGGGCGTTGGAAAGACATCGGTAGCCACAATGAGTGGATTACCTCTGGCTGCTATCCACTCTACCACGTCCGAAGAGGATATCTCCCTGGAGCTTATGAGATCTATGAGTTCGCCCTTGAGATTCAGGGCGGCGATTCCAGTGGTCGTTCCGGGATCTAAGCCTACGATTATGTAGCCCCTCTTTCTGACCAGTGGCTTGAACTGTAGTTTGGGCCTCTCCACCTCTTCCACTCTATACTGGGCATCGGAGTAGTATCCGGGATTGAGGTGAACCTTCGCCCTCGGTGCATCCACCACGAACTCGGCTCTGGTGTAACCTCCAATGCCCTCCACCGCCCGGCTGGTGTAATCCAGCCCCGCCTCTCTGAGCTGCTTTTCTACCTCCCTAGACAGCCCCTTGACTGCCCCATGGATCTTTCTGTAGTACCTGTTCTGGCTCCATCCTCCCCTGCCTGGAGATCGCCTGCGGCTGACTTTGATGTAGGTCCTATCCTCAAAGGCCGAGAGGGCCTGGCCGATGCCTTTGGCCGCGAGCCTAGCACAGGCCTCGGCCTCCTCCAATGGGTTTAAGCGGTCGAAGATCATGCCGTGCCATTTGGCTATCTTGGTCAAGGCCTCGACCTTCTCACCTCCGGTGACCTGGACGAGCTTCGTTCCCGACGGGAACTGTTTGAGCATCCTCACCAGCTCAGCTCTATCCGAGGCCAGCTCGTGGACGTTGTCCAAGGCCACGATCTCAGGCTGCCGCTGGCGGATGAGGCGCATGAGCTTGTATCTACTGATCATGTGATAGCTATAGCTCCTGTCGCCGTCCAGGGCGAAGACAGAATAGCTTGGAGGGCGCCTTCCGCTGGGAGATCCGCTGGCTATGTCCACTCCGAAGATGGCCAAGTCAGGCTGCCTCCTTCAGGGGCTCTCTCCTGATTCTGCTCAGAGCCTGGGCCAGATCGGCCTTGATCTTGTACTTGCGCTCGAAGAACCTCAAAACATTAGCCACATCCCTCTCCACAAGCTCTGCGGCATTGGGATGATCCGTGGATACGGCCTGGGGCCAGTCTATGATCTCCACTCCTCCCTCTGAGACGAAGATGTTGAACTCACTAAGGTCCGCATGAATGACTTTCAGAGAATAGGCCTTGGCTACCTCATCCAAGACTGCCCCCATGGCCTCCTCAGGATTCTGGATATTGGCCCGGGAGAGCTCAATACCACAGGCCCGCTCCATAACCAGGGCATGTCTGCTGTGGGCTACAGGCCTCGGCACCGAGACCTGGGGGTAGAGCTTATCCATGACCTGGAACTCGTGCCTGGCCGCCAGGGCGGAGGCGTAGAGCCAAGAGAACCTGGGCAGACCCTTGAGGTGCTCCCTGAGCCTCCTTACGCGCTTGAAGCTGGTCCTGCCCTCCCTGTGAAATTTGACCGCCAGGGGCAGGTCTTCAGGGCCCAGTGCCTCGTAGACCACCGACTCCTTCCCAACTCCGAGCTTTGGGCCTATGCAGATGACGGCATCCCTTCTTACGAGCTCGTCCAGGGCTAGGAGATCGTAGGCCGGAAAATCGATCTGATAGCCGAGGTAGTGAAGGGTCTCCCTGGCCACCAGGCCCATCCCATTTAGAAGATCCAACCTGTACTCGGCCTTGGAGGGATCGAGGCCGGATATACGAGAGATCTCAGTGGTTGGAACCCACTCGTACCTCCGCATACCGATCTCAATGCCCTTTAAGGTCACCAGATCCTCATCCGTCAGCTTTAGAAACGCTTCAGCGAGGTTCTCCACGTATTGGTGTTAGTCATATTTAATTAAATCTTTATCTCTGGTACGACTTCCAGTGGCCCTCCAGACCTGGGGATCTTATGGCCTCCATGACGTAGTCTGCGAACTGGGCCCCTGTGGCCCCATCGGACCTTCCTGTCAGCTTGACCTTGTGCTCGAACTGGCCGCAGATATCGAGGGCCATCTCGAACTTGTTGGCCTTCTCCACGAAGCCTATGTGCCGAAGAAGCATGACCGCAGCCCGCATGATTGACGAAGGGTCTGCGTAGGTAGCGCGGCCCTCCTCGACCATCCTCGGAGCCGATCCATGGATGGCCTCGAACATGGCATACCTCTTGCCTATGTTGGCGCTTCCTGCGGTCCCGACGCCTCCCTGGAACTCAGCTGCCTCATCTGTGAGGATGTCGCCGTACAGGTTGGGGAGAACTATGACCTTGAAGTCCTTTCTTCTCTTTTCATCCACCAGCTTGGCGGCCATGA
>DAXJ01000093.1 GCA_002506335.1 Methanosaeta sp. UBA114 | reverse complement strand
CTCGATATAATCCTTGGTGTGGATCGAGCGGAGATCAGCTTCGCTACAGATGCTCGGCTTTACCCATCTGACATCGCCGTCGTCCATGCAGCTCAGGTCCTCCATGAGCTTGAATGCCAGCATGGTGCGCTCGGGCCTCAGGGGGTGATCGGGGCCAAAGTCGTACCGGGCATAGTCCTCGGAGTAGTATAGGTCTATCATTTGTAGCCTTTTTCCAGAATACCCTCTGACCAGTAGTTATCGCACTTGGGACAATAATAAATGGTCTCCACCACTATCTTCTTCCAACGGTCTGCATCAAGAGCCTTTCTAAGCTCCTTGGGCTCGCACTCGCTGCCACATTTTGGGCAAAATGGGACGAATTGCTCTTCCAGAACTACGTCGTCGTCCATCGTCTTCTCCTGGTTGCAGGTTTAAATCCTGAAGCAAAAAAGTTATCGGTATCAGGAGGGCATGACGCCAGCCAGGATGCACGCTAACAGAAATCCAAGTAGAGCGCCGCCGTTGAGGAAGGGAAGCCCGGCCTGGGGCTTATCTCTGGAGGTGGTCATAAGGGCAAGAAATCCCAGGTAGGTGCCAATCATGGCCCCCATTGCAGGAACATTTACTCCTAGGATCACTGGGGCCTGGAGGGACCAGCTGGCGGATATGACCAGGATGGTGGGGATGATAGCGTCTCCAAGGCCCAAGAAGAAAGCTCCTCTGCCTTCGCCTTTCATCCTATCAAAGGTCATGGACTGATCATGGACGAAGCTGTACTCCCTTGTCCTTGGAACCACGAAGAGAAGGGGGGCTTTGATATTTATCACCCCTTCTGCCAGGACCACCATGTGCTTGGTCTTGTAGACAGATATGGCATCGTAGACGGCCAGGACCACTAAGAGCAGTATGGCAGGTACCGTGGTCAGGCTTATACCGAAGAGGGCGCTTATACTTGCGCATATCAGAATCCCTATGGTGTCTATTACATACCACTCCGGATAATAGTGAAGCACGGCCATCAGAAATCCTGTTAGGAAAAGGGCAGGCACTATCCCCAGAAAGATGCTCAGGACGTAGAGGATGCTTGATGCCACCGATATGAGAACAAAGCCGCTCACCAGCCAGCCCCTTTTAAGCCGCATGGCCAGCAGAAGGACGCCGGTGACGGCTATGATCATGACTATGTAGATCAGGGGATCGGTGGGAGATGAGGGGTTCTCAAAGACCCTGGCATCGCTGGCGGTGAAGCTGGGCGTGAGCACTAGGGCCAGGACCTGGACTACAACCACGAAGGCCAGCATAAAAAGCATGGGCGTGGTGACCGAATCATCAGCCATTAACAAAATAATTGGGGGCCACAGCTTAAATAACCCTGCGGCTCTCATCCAAGAGCTCTAAGTAAGATTTTCTTATGGGCTCTCCGAGGCCCATGTCCTGGAGAACCTTGAGAATCTGATCCCTCTTGTACTCCCATCCATCCTGGGCTGAGACCTCTATCTCCAGGAAAGACCCAAGCCCTTCGACCTCGTCCAGGGCGAAGGTCAACTCTCCCAGGACGTACTTGGTCCTGGTCTTTCTGACCTCTCCGGAGGGCGTGAATCCCAGAGCAACTAGGATCTGCTTTAAGGCCTCGGGGTCGTGGATATCGGCCTTCAGCTCCAGTCTGCTCTTGGTGGAGGCGTCCAGCTTCCTGCCCTTATAGGTCAGGTTGGCCTTGCCATCCTTGATTCTGATCCGCAAGGCCTCGTCTGTCCGGCGGAAATCCCTGTCTGGGGCGTTAAAGTAGAGGTCCTGGTGGTGCTCGGCCTCCAGGAACCTGGCCCCGAGGGCTTTCACCTTCTTCAGGGTGCCTGGGGCAGCCCTGGCCTTGACCTCGACCTCGATCATTTCTTCACCTCTTTACCAGGACTGTGGCCTCTCCAACCTTCAGGAGGTCCACGGCGGAGCCCGAGGAGAGTGTCTGGGTCAGGACCTCGACCGCTTCAGAGGGTATCTCTACGGACCTTCCATCTATATTAACTTTAATAGTAGTTCCTGAGGCCTTCTGGGATGCCACATCGTCAGGGCCCATGGAGTTCAGGGCCTTGATGATCTTCCCTGCATCACCCTTGAATTTTGGCCCAAGAATCTTCATGGAGGGTTTGATTCCAGTGGGCCTGGTTTCTATCTCAGGGCTTCCGGTCATGGATTGAACAGGCGAGTTGGCGACACCCTGTAGGTCGGTCGTCTCCAGCTTCTCTCCCGCGTAGACTGTGATCACGGGTAGAGGGGAGTTCAGGGCCAGGCCCTTCTCCGCCTTATATCTCCTGATGGCGGCAGCCACGTCTTTGATGGTGGCACCGGAGGTATCAGCATCTATTCCTAGGGGCTCAGGCCATGGCTGGGTGTGGACGCTCTTCCCGGTCATGGTATGGTAAATCTCCTCGGTGATGAAGGGTATGAAGGGCGCCATGAGCCTTACAATAACATCTATGGCCGTGTAGAGGGCGTTTTGGGCAGCCCTCTTCGCGGGGCCATCCTGGCCGTAGAGCCTGGCCTTGATGAGCTCTATGTAGTTGTCAGCCAGGACCTCCCAGGTGAAGACCCTGATAGCCCTGAATGCCTCATCGAACTGGTACTCATCCATGGCCTTGGTGGCCTTCTTTATGAGGGCATCAAGCTCTCCCAGGAACCACCTGTCGACTTGGCCAGGGATCTCTCCGGTGGGGGCCATTAGAGACGCCGAGAACCTGAAGATGGACCAGAGCTTCTGTTGGAACCTGGATGCGGCAACTATCTCTTTCCACTGGAACATGACATCGTTGCCCGGAGTTCCTCCCAGGGCCGCCCACTGCCTGAGGGCATCGGCGCCATTGGTCTCGAAGATCTGCTCCGGGACTATGAAGTTGCCAAGCGATTTGGACATCTTCCTGCCGTCCTCGCCCAGGACCATGCCGTTGATGAGAACTGCATCCCAGGGCTTCTTTCCAACTAAATCCTTGGCCCGGACGATGGTGTAGAATGCCCATGTCCTTATGATGTCGTGACCCTGGGGCCGAAGCTGGGTCGGGTATCTGGCATCGGCTCTATCTGGCCATCCCGAAACTGCCAGGGCTGAAATAGAGCTGTCCATCCAGGTGTCCAGGACATCCTCCTCGGGGATGAACTCGTTGGAGCCGCATTTGCAACTTATGGGTGGCTGAGTCCTGGTGGGATCTAATGGAAGCCACTCTTCCTTGGCCACCAGGGGCTCTCCGCACTTCTTGCAGTACCAGACGGGGATGGGCGTGGCAAAGATCCTTTGCCTGGAGATGCACCAGTCCCACTCCACGGAGTCGGCCCAGTTGACCAGCCTGGTCTCCATGTAGGGTGGTACCCACTGGATCTCGTGGGAGGCGGCTTTGATCTCTTCGGGGTTGAGTTTGACGAACCACTGCCTCTCAGATAAAATCTCTATGGGAGTCTTGCATCTCCAGCACAAGCCGACGTTCTGCTCCAGGGGCTCTTGCTTGTTGACTATGCCCTGGTTTTTCATATCCTGGATGATGGCCCTCTTGGCCACGTCCGTCGGAAGGCTGGCGTAGGAGCCCGCTATATCGGTGAGGTGGCCGTTTCTATCTATGGCCTGGCGCAGGGGAAGCTTATGGTCCATCCACCATCTGACATCCTGCTTATCGCCGAAGGTACATATCATGACCACACCGGTGCCGAATTTGGTATCAACAGCAGGGTCGGCGATGACCGGGACGTGATAGTTGAAGATGGGTACCTGGACGTTCTTGCCTATGAGCTTCTTGTACCTCTCGTCCTCGGGGTTCACGGCCACGGCCACGCAAGCTGGCAGGAGCTCAGGCCTGGAGGTGGCTATCTCCACGTAGCCGTCATCGGAGGGGAAGCGCATATAGTTCAGGGAGGTGGTCCTGGAGTCGTACTCGACCTCGGCAAAGGCTATGGCTGTGCCGCACCTGGGGCACCAGTTGACGGGGTGGACCGCCCTGTAGATCTGGCCCTTCTGGTACATCAGGATAAATGACCTCTGGGTTTTGGCGTAGTAGCTGGGCTCCATGGTCACGTACTCGTTGGACCAGTCCACGGAGGTTCCAAGGTGGTCGATGGTTTTCTTGAACCTCTCAATGGCCTCCTTGGTCATCTGCTCGCAGAGCCTTCGAAACTCTGCCCTGGGCACGGCGTTCTTGGTTATGCCGTACTTCTCTTCCACCTTGACCTCGGTAGGGAGACCGTGGCAGTCCCAGCCCTGGGGAAACATGACGTTGAAGCCCCTCATGCGCTTGTACCTGGCCACGAAGTCCATGTAGCACCAGTTCAGGGCGTTTCCTATGTGGAAGTTGCCTGTCGGGTATGGGGGCGGTGTATCTATGATGTACTGGGGCCTAGCTGAGGTCCAATCGAAATAATAGATCGTTTTGTCCCACGAATCGGCCCATTTCTCCTCGACTTGCTTGAAGTTGTACTCCTTGGATACCTCTGTCATCAAAAGCTCCTGCTTTGAGTGGCTGATGGGGAGTACAACGCAATGTTAATAGGATTATCGGTTCTAAGATATCAAGGATGGATCTCATGATCTACCACGCTGATCAGTGCGACCCCAAGAAATGCACAGGGAGGAAGCTGGCGCGCTTTGGCCTAGCCAGGCTGACCAAAAGAATGAACGATTTGAAGCCCCTAATAGTTCTGAGCCCCTTCGGAGAGAAGGCTCTATCTCCTGAAGATAAAGGCATCAAGGGCATCGCAGCCTTGGACTGCAGCTGGGCCCAGGCGGAGGAGGTCTTCATGAAGATCAACCTCAAGGAGAGGGCCCTTCCCTTCCTAGTGGCGGCTAACCCCGTGAACTTCGGAAAGCCCTTCAAGCTATCCACGGTGGAAGCCTTGGCAGCAGCCCTGGTGATCCTGGGAGAAAGGATGCAGGCAGAAGCGATCCTATCTAAATTCAATTGGGGTCATGTCTTCCTGGCGCTCAACAAAGAGCCCCTGGAGGAATATTCTCACGCCTCCAACTCGGCGGACGTGGTAAAAATCCAGTCGGCTTATCTATCGGAAGAATTATAAGTTGTGGTGACATAATGTCTTTGAGGTGATGTTATGGCCGGAATCATACCAGCCGACGATCTCAGACGCCTTCAGCAGCGCATGAACAGGCTCATGCAGGACCTAGGGTTCTCGGACATGGAATCCAGGTACCTCGATGAGATTAACAGGGTATCCAAGCTCCTGGGAGGCAATATGGAGGAGCACAATACATCTCAGATGGGCCCTAATACCATGATGCCTCTGGCTGATGTCAGGGAGACGGATGGTTCAGTGATAGTTACCATGGATCTGCCTGGAGTCGACAAGCAGGACGTGGACATATCGGTCACTGAGGACGAGCTTAGAGTTGTGGCTGAGACCAGGAAGGAGGTCGAGGCAGGTGGCCAGCTCGGAGAAACTTACCATAAGAGGGAAAGAACCTTCACCAGGTTTGAGCGCATAGTCAAGCTGCCGGTGGCGGTCAAGGGCGATCAGGCCACGGCCAGGCTGGATAATGGAGTCCTTACAGTTACCCTCCCCAAGGAGGTCGTGATCTCCAGAAAGAGGATAAACATA
Organism: Methanosaeta sp. UBA114; assembly: GCA_002506335.1. Lineage (GTDB taxonomy): Archaea > Halobacteriota > Methanosarcinia > Methanotrichales > Methanotrichaceae > UBA114. The sequence goes on along the minus strand of DAXJ01000093.1, from coordinate 3,909 downwards.
GAGTAAATTGCTTTGAATTTAATCAAAAAAATTTATCATCCGTTCTGGAGGAGGATGTGATGGAGCTTATCTCTCTTCGTCTCAAGATATCTCCTATTTATGTCATTGGGCTCTATCTCCAGAGGCACCCTCTCAACGATCTTCAGGCCGTATCCCTGAAGGCCTATCATCTTCCTGGGATTGTTGGTGAGAAGCCTTATTTTGGTGATACCTAAATCAGCCAGGATCTGGGCGCCTATGCCGTAGTCCCTCAGATCGGCTGGATAGCCCAGCTTCTCATTTGCCTCCACGGTATCACTCCCCTGGTCCTGGAGGGAGTAAGCTCTGAGCTTATTAGCAAGGCCTATACCCCTCCCCTCCTGGCGCATATACAGGAGAATACCGTTACCGTTCTCAGCTATCATCTGAAGAGCTTTTTTAAGCTGCTCTCCGCAGTCACAGCGCTTGGATCCAAAGACGTCTCCAGTCAGGCACTCCGAGTGGACCCTGACCAGGGCATCCTCCACCGTGGGATCTCCGGCTACCATGGCCATGTGGCACTGGCCGTCCACCACGGACTCATAGCCTATAGCCTTGAAGCTCCCGTACTCGGCGGGCATGTTGACTTCGGTCACCCTCCTTATGAGCTTCTCCCTTCTCATCTTGTAGCTTATGAGGGCTTCCACGGTCATCATCTTGATATTATGCCTAGAAGCGAACTCCTCCAACTGGGGGCGTCTGGCCATGGACCCGTCCTCATTCATGATCTCGCATATGACCCCCGCTCTATAGAGGCCAGCAAGCCTGGCCAGGTCTATGCAGGCCTCGGTGTGGCCGGCCCTTCTCAGGACTCCCCCTTCCTTGGCTCTCAAGGGGAAGAGGTGGCCGGGAATTGCGATGTCTGCCCTGGTAGTCCTGGGATCTATGAGGGCCCTTATGGTCTCTGCCCTATCAAAAGCCGAGATGCCGGTGGTGGTATTATGCCTGGCATCCACTGAGACGGTGAAGGCCGTGCCCATGCTCTCGGTGTTGGCGGAGGTCATTAGGGGTATCTGAAGCTCAGAGAGCCTCTCTGCTGTCATGGGCATGCATATGAGGCCCCGACCGTACTTGGCCATGAAGTTGATGGCTTCAGGGGTGACCTTCTCGGCAGCTATCATGAGGTCTCCCTCGTTCTCCCTGGCGTCGTCATCCAGGACTATGATGAACTTACCCTGTCTGAAGTCATCTACGGCCTCTTCAACGCTGCACATCGGCATACCGTCCAGGGTAGTTCATAATCTACTTAAAGCCATCGTCAAGACCAGATCCCGGCGATGGAGGTCTTGCAGTGGGGGCACTGACCCTCTGAGACTGAGCTTCTCATGACCCCAAAGCCCGATCTCTCTGTGAGGACCTCTTGGCATTCCGGACAGTTGGTATCCTCGCTCATCCCAGGCAAGTTGCCCGCGTAGACGTACTTAAGGCCGGCATCCCTTCCAGCATTAACTCCTCTCCTCAGGGATTCGGCACCTGTCCGTGGGACATCGGTGAGCTTGTACATGGGGTAGAAGGCCGAGACGTGCCAAGGCATATCAGGGCTTACGCTTGCTATGAATTCGGCATAGCCCTTGAGCTGCTCATCGGAGTCGTTGTAGCCCGGTATCAAGAGAGTCGTGACCTCCACCCAGACCCCTTCCTTCCACATTCTTTCTACGTTCTTCTTCACGGGTTCGACCCTGGCCCCGCAGATCTTCTTGTAAAAATCGGCATCGCCCTTGAGATCTATGTTTATGCCGTCCAGGACCGGCATGAGCTTGGTGGCAGCCTCGTCCCCTATATAGCCGTTGCTGACGAAGATGTTCTTAAGTCCCACCTCTCTGGCAGGGATGCAGACATCGTAGGCGTACTCGAAGAACATGGTGGGCTCTGTGTAGGTGTAGGCTATGGACTTGCACCGGTAGGCTTTGGCATGTGCCACCACTACCTCGGGTGGCGCGTACTCCCCAAGGATCCTTCCGTCCTCCTTGGGCATCTGGGAGATATCGGAGTTCTGGCAGTGGAGGCACCTGAAGTTGCACCCCATGCAGGCTATGGAGTAAGCCAGGCTTCCCGGCAGGAAGTGGTAAAAGGGCTTCTTCTCTATGGGGTCCACGTTGGCAGCTATCAGATTTCCATAAACCAGGGTCATGAGGGAGCCTTCCTGGTTCTCTCGGACGCCACATATACCCCTCTTTCCGGGCTTGATCTTGCAGAGTTGGTGGCAGAGGATGCATTGGACGTTGCCATCAAGCTTTTGCCAGAACTGGGCCTCTCTAATGGATTCTTTGGCCATGACATCACCGGATAACTTATAATATCGATACGTGACGGCGTTAATATATAACACTTTCACCTAAATTTTAGGCAATAGATGGAATAAAGATAGGACTAAAAGAGGGATGGATGGGCTTAGTTTACAGCTTTCTGCCCTGCAGGATGTAGGCGGCAGCAACCATATCTGTCAGGGTTATGGCCCTCTCGAAGCCTGGAGCCCCCCAGCGGCTGGGCCCCATCTCAGCCGACTCGGCAGTGGCATTTCGGTTGGCGGGGTTGAGCTCACTCATCCCCTTGGTGGTGTTTTGGGGCGCCTAAGGCTACCTCTGGTCGACGTTGTACCTTATGCCTGTCTCATTGATCTACGTGACGTTGGAGGGCGGGGAAGGGGTGTAATTGGCTGGAACTGTGGGGGGTCTTCTGGGCCTGGGCTATGAGAACCATCCCTGGAGGCACCAGGGCCCTATCTATGCACTTACGTGGGCATGGGGGTGCTCAAGGTGAACAACATCCTCATCATCAATCCCGATGTCCTTACTCGCAACTGTCTCATGCTGGTCTGAGATTTCCAATCGCCAGGACCTTCAAGGACATGTTGTTCCTCAGCTCCGAGGACTTGTACCTGCCGAGTACTATTGTGGTGGCTCAGGACCGCCTTTATCAATGGTCGGTTGGCCTTGAGGGTATAGTGCTGGGCAGCGTAGAGAATGCCTGGTTGCTGGGGGTAAAGACGGTGTAAGGATCGGGTCCCTCCAAGGCGGAGTTCAGTCTGGCTTCTTCTAATCCATGCACCAGGATTGCGGAGTTGCCAAAGGAAGATATTACCCCATACTACATTCTCAGCCGATGCATTGAAGGCTATAGCGTTGCCGTAGCTCTCTGCTCCTACTGCAAGCGTCAGGTGCAGAAAAGCCAGGATTGCAGTTCTGGCCGTGTGGATCACCCCTATATTCCTTCATTTTTCACTTATACGCGAGGTAAACTCCAAAAACTATTGGTGGCGTATCGCATGGGCGCAGGCTACGCTTCCATCAGAGAGCTTTAGAAAAAGAGGAATAATCTGGAGAGGTCTCCCTCTCCAGGAGTTCTAGTTTACTGTTTCTTTCCAAGGACCAGGTAAGCCACAGCGGTCAGGCCGGATATGGCGAAGAGAGCCTCGAATCCGGGGGTCTTTGCTGGGGCCTCGGCGGGCTTCTCAGCGCTGGCGTTGGCGGCTGGGGTGGTCACTGGTGCCTCAGCGGAGGCTGGGGCGGTCACTGGTGCTTCAGCGGGTGCCTCAGCGGGTGCTTCAGCGGGTGCCTCAGCGGGGACAGCAACCTCAGCAGCGGGGGCTGCAGCGGGGGCTGCAGCGGCGCCCTCGATGGCTACTGGCTTGTATATGTAGTACCTGAGGGTTGCGTTATCGGCGGTCTTGATGTCGACACCGGGCATGAGCTCGATGTTCTTGTTCCTGCTAAGGGTTATCTGGTTGTCCTTGTTATCCATGGTGATGATGCCGTTGGTAGAATCAACGGTGGCGATCCTCATCTTTCCGTAGTCGGTGTCGGTCTTGACCTCGACCGGGGTATCGGAGATCTGCCACTCACCATCGACGGTGGCCAGGTTCTGCTCAGCGCCTCTGAAGGCGTTCTTGAA
>DAXJ01000074.1:10788-11215 GCA_002506335.1 Methanosaeta sp. UBA114 | reverse complement strand
TGTAGTTAGCCGCACCGGCCATTCCTACCAGGGCCATGGCGATGATAACCAAAACAACTAGTTCCTTTCTCATTTCGTTCCCACCTCCTTATGTTACCCTCATTTATGTCCCGTCACTAGACGGAGGCATAAATCCAACCGCCAGTCGGCCCTCCCAAATAAGGGATCGGAGCCCTTAGACCTAGCAGGTCTGAGAGCTGTTACCTCAGCCAGGTGAAAGGCTAAGGCCCTTGAGCCTTCCTTAGCAGTACGGTACCTGACCTTTTGTTTCACGACTTGTATTTGAGCGTTTTGCTCAGGTATGACTTCAAGCTCTAGTTTAATTACACATAAATATATCGAGCACTGGAGACATGATGAATATAGGTATAATGGGTAACATATTCAGTAATGAATTCGTGAAGAATAAGCATGCTCCGGCCGGGAT
>DAXJ01000074.1:0-10540 GCA_002506335.1 Methanosaeta sp. UBA114 | reverse complement strand
GTGCTCCGGTCGGGATTCGAACCCGAGTCGCCGGCTCGAAAGGCCGGCATGATTGGCCGGACTACACTACCGGAGCATAGTTTGGCAAAGATCGAATGCCCAGGCGGTATATCTAGATTTCCTCTAGAAACCCTCTAGGCAAATAGTCCCGGGCGGATTCGAACCGCCGTCGCAGGCTCCAAAGGCCTTCAGGATTGACCGCTACCCCACGGGACTTCGAACTTTTGTCTGGGATCTCTGCACAAGATATATATGGCCTTTCCTGAGGAGCATTTACGGATGAAGATCCTCGCCAAGATCCACTCCAACCAGCGTAGGCTCATAGAGATCCTCCGAATCATAGATGATGCCGATAAGCCCATTGGAGCCAGGGCCATATCGGACGCCCTCTGCATCAGGGGCTATGACCTTGGGGAGCGCGCCGTCCGGTATAACCTGAAGGTCCTGGATGAGCTGGGGTTCACAGAAAAGCAGGGGTACAACGGCAGAGCTCTCACCTATCTAGGGATAAAAGAGCTCAACGATGCTCTGGTCAACGATAGGATAGGCTTCGTGAACACCAGGATCGAAGAGTACATCTACAGGACCACCTTTGACCCAAGGACTGCCAAGGGAAACGTGGTGGCCAACGTGAGCACCGTGCGCAAGGCCGATTACGAGAAGGCCAGGGATATCATGACCGATGCCTTTGAGGCAGGTTGCACTGTATCGAAGAGAGTTCTAGTCCTGGATGAGGAAGAGGGAAAAGAGAGGTACGAGATACCCGAGGGCTCCCTAGGCATCATCACCGTCTGCAGCATAACCTTAGACGGGACTCTCCTAAACAAGGGAATTCCAGTCAATACCAGCTACGCCGGCGTCGTGGACACGAAGGAGAAGGTGCCTCTGGGGTTCACCGATCTCATAGCGTACTCAGGCTCGTCCATAGATCCCATGAAGATCTTTTGCTCCCGCAAGGTCACCAGGATCTCCAAGGCACTCAGGGGCCTGCCGGGGAGGATCCTGGCCAATGTCAGAGAGATACCAGTGAGCGCTGAAAGCGCTGCCAGGGAGCTTATAGAGCAATGCAGCCGAGCTGGCATCGACGGCCTCATAAAGATCAGCGAACCCGGGGGGGCCATCTTGGAGTGCCCCGTATCCCAGGGAAAGATAGGCATCGCCCTGTGCGCAGGGGTGAATGCTGCGGTTGCAGCTAGCGAATTAGGGGTAGATATAAGGACCTCGCCCATATCCACCATCGTGGACTACTCCCGTATGGGGGAGATGAGGTAACCAGGCCGAATTTCGCGAAGGCTTGACAGAAGAGAGAAGGGTTTTATAGGGCGAGGATCTGTAGAGTCGCGGTTACACCAGAGGAAGTAAGATGGACTTCAGAGTTGTTGTATCAGATCCAAAGACAGGCAGAGCTTACCAGGTAGAGTTGAAGGATCCAGGGGCCGGCAGGCTTCTTGGAAAGCGAATAGGGGATAAGCTGGATGGAGACATCCTGGGAATGCCCGGGTACTCCGTGCTCATCACCGGTGGAAGCGACCGCGAGGGCTTCCCCATGCGCGCAGACCTGCCCGGCAGCAGGAGAAGGAAGCTTCTGATTGCCCATGGGACCGGATACCATCCCTCAGCCGTGGGCAGAAAGAAGAGAAAGAGCATCCATGGCAGGGAGATCTCCCCGGATATGGGCCAGATCAACGTCAAGATCGTGGAGACCGGGTCCAAGTCCGTGGAGGAGCTCATGGGAGTGAAGACGGAGACTGCTGAAGAGAAAACCTGACCCAAATTTAACAGGAATTCAGCGCCTGCCTACGACCTCGCGCAGAACGCCCAGAAGATCGGGGACCCTCCCCCGCATCACCGACTTCATTTGAGGGGGCTCCAATGCTGAGAAGAGGGCGTCCATGAGCCTGTCGTTGTGCATGGCCGCATCCACCATTCGCCTTATCTGAACAGACCTATCTAGCTCTGCCCCTATCTCGGCTTTTACGCGATGCTCGTAATCCCTAGCCTGCGCCTTGCCCAAAACTACCTCAGATGCCACCTCTCCTGCCACACGTCCAGCCACCATGGCCAGAGGTATGCCCCCTCCACTGGTGGCCATGACATGGCCAGCGGCATCTCCGGCGAGAATTACTCCATTCTTCTGAAGGACGGAAGGACTCCCACCTGCCGGCACCAGGCCTCTCATTACTGCGGTGACCTTGCCCATCTTCAGCTTTTCGGAGGCCACCGGGTGGTCTTTTATGAACCCGCCCAGGACCTGATCAAGCTTGACGCGCCCCAGGTAGGATTTCCTGACGCCTATGCCCACGTTGGCCACGCCATCCCCCATGGGTATTATCCAGGCGTAGCCACCCGGCGCACACCTGGAGCCGAAGTACATCTCAGCAGCGTCCTGGTCTGCGCAGACGCCGGCCATCTCGTACTCCAGGCATATGCCGAACTCCTTCTTAGAGGAGCCTATGAACCTGGCAGCGCCCGATGAGGGGCCATCGGCGCCTATGGTGACCTTCGGCCGAAGGGAGCCCGAGAAGTGGCCCGAGAGTTTTACGCCCTCCGACACGACCTCGGCCCTGGTGGCAGGAAGGATCTCGGCCCCTGCCTCCGCCGCCCTATAGGCCAGATACCTATCAAAAGTCCTTCTGTCCAGTACTCTTCCTTGAACACGAAACTCCTTAGAGCCGCCCGAGGGAGCGTATATGCGCTGTATATTAGTGTGATGCAGGATACAGCGATCAGGAATCTTATAAAGGGATTCTGGCAACATGGCCCTGGGCAAAAGCTCCCGGAGCTCGAAGTTCTCGGGTAAAAAGCCCCCGCATTGGACGGGGCTCCCTATCTCTGCCTTTCTCTCGACCACCACCACACAGGCCCCGGCCCGGGCTGCGATCTCGGCAGCCGTGGACCCAGCAGGACCTGCACCTATGACTGCAACGTCGGCCCTCATGCTTCACCGCTGACCTTGGCCGTAAGACCCAGCGCCAGGAGGGCATCCTGGGCCTCCTCAAAGGCCAGATAGATCTCGTCTCTCTGCCTATCCACCTGGCTTACCCTGGACTCGGCCGAGAGCCATACCTGGAGGTCATCTCCCCTGACCATCTTGACGCAGGCCAGCATATCGGCCTGGGAGAGCCTGTAGACCACGTGGCTTCCTGTGGGAGTGTACCAGGTCGGGTGAAGGACCTTGAGCGCCTCCACAAAGGTGTCCCACCCGAAGCTCCCCGGGATCTTTACCCCATCGGCTAAGATCGGCTTTAGATCTACATGGAGATCGAGATGAGCCCGCTCCCCCGAGACATTCTCAGATACAGCCCTGACAATCTCTCTGTACCTGGAGTTATCCCTGTCCACCATAAGATTGTCCATGCCGAAGAGCTCCTCGGCGATGGATGGAAAGAAGGGAGCGAGCCTAATCTTCTCGGGGGGCGGGGTGATCAGGGATACGCCCACGAAGAAGATGGCGGAGAGGATCAAGCCCACCAGAACCCCATGCTCCGTAAGGTAAGGGCAGACGGATTCCAGGGGCTGCCCCAGCCAGAAGAGCTCGTAGGATATGAGGGCGATCTGAGTGCCTCCACCTATAACCAATGCTGCTAGGGCGCCTTCCTTGGTGGCCCTCTTCCAGAATATGCCTCCAATGAGGGGGAAGAAGTAGGAGGTAGTTCCTACCACCGTGGCTATGATCACGGCATCCATGATGCTCGTCACGTTCAAGGCGATGGATGCCGAGAGGGCGATCATAGCAATGACTAAAACCCTGTTTATGACCAGCATCTCCTTCATGCTGGCCCCGGGCCTCAGGTACCTCTGGATGATATCCCTGGAGATGCAGGAGGCCCCTGAGGTGGCAAAGGTATCGGTGCAGGACATGGAGGCCGCGGCAAATCCAACAGATAGAAGGCCCAAGGCCACCGGAGGCACGCTATCCACTATGAACTTAAGGTAGAGCATCTCCGCCTCCACCTCTCCTGCTGGAATGGGATAGCGTGAGCTGAGGCCTATGGCCGTCAAGAAGCAGCAGAGGTAGACCAGGATCATGAGGGCAGCGCCGCCTATGAGGCCAAGCTTTGCCGATCTCTCGTCTCTGGCGGCCCAGATCTTCTGCCATGGGTCCTGCTCTGCGATCCATCCTGGCATGAGGGCCAGGAGGAAGACCAGAGCTCCCATGACACCTCCCCTGGAGAAGGGATCCCACCAGCTCGACCCAAGGGCGGCGGCTGCAGCTGACATGGAGCTCCCCGCCTGAGAGGGCAGGTGCACTGCCATGTAGGTCACGAAGGCGGCGAGACCTACCAGTAATATATACTGCGGGATGTCCGTCCTTACCACCGCCCTGAAGCCTCCGGCGCTCACGTAAAATGCGACCGACGCAGCCATGAGGAGGACGGCATAGAGGGGCTGGACTCCGAAGAAAGTGCCAAGGACGAGCTTGAAGCCTATGAAGTCAACCACTGAGAAGAGAACCATCATGAGGGTGATAGCAACGGCCATGGGCACCCTGATGGAGGGAGCATAGCGGATCTCCATGAGCTCGGGCTGGGTCAGAGCAGGTATGTTCTTGATCCTGCCCGTGAGCATGGATATGACCACCAGGGCCGATACGTTGGGAAAGATCCAGATCCATATGGAGCCCACACCTATGAGGAGGAACAGGCCCGTGGCCAGGAGAAGGGCGCTGGTGGTGATCCAGGACGCCGCAGCGGAGACGGCAATGATTCCGAGCCCAAGCTCCCTGTTGGCCAGCCAGAACTCTGTAACAGAGCTTCGCTTTCTGGACGACTGCAGGCCCATGAGTGCCAGCACCGCTATGTACAACCCTAAGAAGACGAGGAAGAGATAGTAGGGATCCATCCAATCACCCACCGCGGCTACGATACCGACCTATTTAACATGTGGGTCACGCGCGACGCATATCAGCAAGTACTTAAATAAAGCTGCCTTGGCACATCTGAGGTTCTTTGATGAGGAGTGATATAACCAAGAGAGGGCCAGAGAGGGCGCCCCACAGATCCCTCTTCAAGGCCACGGGCCTGGTAGATGAGGAGATAGACAGGCCCTTTGTGGGTATCGTCAATTCGTGGAATGAGTTCATACCTGGCCACATCCACCTGGACAAGATAGGCCAGGCGGCCAAGGCCGGCGTCAGGTCAGCGGGAGGCATCCCATTCGAGTTCCAGACTATCGGGGTATGCGATGGCTTAGCCATGGGCCATATGGGCATGAGGTACTCTCTCCCCAGCAGGGAACTCATAGAGGACTCCATTGAGATCATGGTCGAGGCCCACCAGCTCGATGGCATGGTGATGATACCTACCTGCGACAAGATCGCTCCTGGGCACATCATGGCCGCAGGAAGGCTCAATCTGCCCACAGTAATAGTTACTGGAGGCCCCATGCTCCCAGGCTTCGCCTGCGATAAGGAGCTCGATCTCATCAACGTCTCCGAGGGCTGGATAGCAGGAGGAGAATCCATGCCCATCCTGGAGGAGTACGCCTGTCCCGGAGCCGGGTCCTGCGCCGGGCTTTTCACAGCCAATACCATGGCCTGCCTCACCGAGGCCCTGGGCCTATCTCTGCCCGGGTGCGCCACAGCCCATGCCGTGGATGCTAGGAAGGTCAGGATCGCCAAAAAATCGGGCATGAAGGTCATGGAGCTCATACAGAAGAGAATCACGGCCAGGGATATAGTTACTGAAAAGTCACTGGAAAACGCCATACGCGTGGATATGGCCATAGGTGGCTCCACCAATACTGTCCTTCACCTGCCGGCCATTGCCTCAGAGTTCGGCATGGAGCTGGACCTGGATATCTTCAACAGGCTCAGCAAGGAGACACCTCACCTGGTCAACCTCAGGCCCGGAGGCCCCCACCGCATGCTGGACCTGGATAGAGCAGGTGGCATCCAGGCAGTCCTCTCCAAGCTCAAGCCCAAGCTCAATCTCGATGCCCTCACCGTCACTGGAAGAACCCTGGGCGATGAGCTGGAGGACTTGAAGATAGTCAACCCTGAGACCAACGCCCACGTCATAGCATCCCTGGATAAGCCCGTCCATGCTGAGGGAGGCATAGCCATCCTCAAGGGAAGCCTGGCGCCAGAGGGATGTGTGGTCAAGCAGACCGCGGTCTCGCCTAAGATGATGATGCACACCGGCCCCGCCGTGGTCTACGACTCCGAGGAGGAGTCCATGCAGGGAATAGTGGGCGGCAAGGTCAAGGCTGGTGACGTGGTGATCATAAGGTACGAAGGGCCCAAGGGTGGCCCAGGCATGAGGGAGACCCTGGCCCCGACCTCGGCCATAGCCGGCGCCGGCCTCAGCGAATCCGTGGCCCTGATCACCGATGGAAGGTTCAGCGGAGGCACCAGGGGCCCTTGCATAGGCCACGTCTCCCCCGAGGCAGCGGTGGGTGGGCCTTTGGCCCTAGTGAAGAACGGGGACACCATAAGCATAGACATACCCGGCAGAAGGGTGGACCTCCTAGTGGACGCTGCAGAGCTGGAGGAGAGGCACAAGGCATGGAGGCCTACAGAGCCCAAGATCAATGGAGGGATCCTGGACAGGTACAGAAGGGCAGTCACATCTGCCAGTAGGGGCGGAGTCCTCAGATGACCGATACACGGTGCTTCGTAGCGGTAGAGCTGCCAGAGAGCATGCGCGAGGAGATAGGAAGGATAGAGGCCGATCTCAAGGTCCCGGGACTGAGACTGGTCAAGCCTGGCCTCTGCCACGTGACCTTGAAGTTCCTGGGAGAGGTGCCCGAGAAGAAGGCCCAGAAGGCCATGGAGGCCTTGAAAGGCGTCAAAACCGCACCGTTCGACCTCAAGGTGGCCGGAGTCGGCACCTTCCCCGGCAGGTCCATCAGGGTGGTCTGGTTGGGCTTGAAAGGCGAGACGGGGGACCTTCACATGCAGGTGGAGGATGTCCTGGAGCCCCTGGGATTTGAGAAGGAGAAGAGGAAGTTCAGCCCCCACGTCACCCTGGGACGGGTGGGCAGGCCCAACTCGGAGACCACCCAGGAGCTGATACCTAAGATCGCCAGGTTTTCGGAGGAGGATCTAGGGACCTTTCGCGTGGACAGGTTCTATCTCAAGAAGAGCACCCTGACCAGGGAGGGGCCTATCTACGAGAACCTCGCCGAGTACGGCCTCTGAGATAGAGGAGGAGGTTTTGGCCAGGGTCCGCCCGACCCTTGAAGATAGAGAAAGAGTCAGGAAGTTGGCGGAATCCATCCTCTCCAGGATCTCAGACCTGGCCAAAGAGCGGGGCCTCCCGGCCCAGGCCATGCTGGTAGGATCTGCCGCCCGCGGAACGTGGCTGGCCGGAGATCACGATCTGGACATATTCATAGCCGTGCCTGAGGGCTCAGAGCTTGAGGACGCCCTGAATCTTGCTCGAGCTATGGCACAGGAGCATGAAGAGAAATATGCTGAACATCCCTACGTTCACGCGATCATAGAGGGCTTCGATGTGGACCTGGTGCCCTGCTATCTTTTGGAAAATACATCCTGTCTCAAGTCGGCCGTGGACAGGACACCCTTCCACACCCGCTACGTCCTGGAGAGAATTAAGGGCATGGAAGATCAGGTCCTGCTTCTAAAGCAGTTCATGAAGGGCGTTGGGGTCTACGGCTCGGAGCTCAAGGTCGGAGGCTGCTCAGGATACCTATCTGAGCTTCTGGTGCTACACTACGGCTCCTTCATGGGCACCCTGGAAGGGACGTCCGGATGGAGGCCGGGAGAAATAATAGACCTGGAGGGCAGGGGAACTTTATCCCACGATGCGCCCATGGTGGTGGTAGACCCCGTGGACCCGAGGAGAAACGTGGCTGCGGCCCTCACCCTGGACAAGATGCTCCAGTTCGCGGCGTCTGCACGCTGCTTCAGAAAAGGCCCGAGCCTGGATTTTTTCTTTCCTAGAAGTATTCAGCCCCTAACCGATGAGGAGCTCATCAAGACCATGGAGGAGAGAGAAAGCGCCTTCATCCTCCTGGAGTTTTTAGCCCCCCCGGTAGTCGAGGACATCCTCTTTCCCCAGCTCAGGAAGGCTGAGGAGTCTATAAGGGCCCTTCTTACCCGGAATGAATTCTCTGTTCTGAGGAGCGATGTGGAGAGCGCAGATGGACTGGCCTGGGCACTCTTTGAGCTGGGCGTCTGGGAGCTTCCCAGGATTATGAGGCGCTTTGGCCCCCCTGCCTACGAGAGCGATCACATCTCCAGGTTCATATCATCGCACCCCCAGCCCATCTCCGGGCCCTACGTAGAGGGGGGGCGCGCGGTCGTTGAGGTGGAGCGAAAATACACCAAGGCGTGGGATCTCCTGGAAGGGGAGATGTCAAAGCTCTCCTTGGGAAAGCACCTGGCCGTAGAGGTACAGAAAGGTCACAATATATATGTAGGACCTGCCCTGACCAACATCAAGATCCCAGGGTTCAGGACATTCTTGGCCAGGTACTTCCGCAGGAGACAGAGGATATGCTAATAAGATATTCTATATTTCCTTTTTCGCTATTTAAAGCAGTCCCAGTATGCCTTCTGTATCTTCTTTACCTCATTGATCCTCTTGGTAACCTTAAGGTCCGTCCCCTGGATCTCGGGCGCTGATCCCTGGAAGGCTCTTATCTCAGCCACCACCGCCTCGGCCTGGGCTTCCAGGTTGTATCCACCCTCCAAGGTTGCCACCAGCCTTCCCTGGCAGCACTTATCCGCCATCTCTTTGACGATTCCGGCCATGGCACCAAAGCCAGCCGGGGTGAGAGACATGCCTCCAAGAGGGTCGTCCCTGTGGACATCGTGGCCCGCCGAGACCAGGACTATATCCGGCTTGAACTCCAGGGCCACGGGCACTAGGATCTCCCTGAAGACCTGGAGGTAACCTTCGTTGCCAGTGCCCGATGGCAGGGGCACATTGACCTTGGATCCCTCGGCACCATCTGTTCCCACGTCCTCGGCCCTGCCCGTCCCAGGGTAGTGGGGGTACTGGTGAGTGGAGAAATATAGTACGGACTTATCCGAGTAGAAGATGGCATTGGTGCCGTTGCCGTGGTGGACGTCCCAGTCCACTATGAGGACTTTCTTTAAGCCCCTGGCCTGGGCATACCTAGTTCCTATGGCCACGTTGTTGAAGATGCAAAACCCCATGCCGCGGCTGGACATGGCGTGGTGGCCCGGAGGCCTCACCAGAGCAAAGGCGTTGTCGAAGTCCCCCATCACTGCACCTACGCCCGATATGACGCCACCCGCTGCCATGACCGCCGCGTCATAAGAGCCTCTGGAGAGTATGGTATCCATGTCCAAGTACCCCCCACCCTGCTCGCATATGGCCTTGACAGTATCTATGTACCTCCTGCCGTGGACCTGGGCGATTTGATCCACAGTGGCGTGCTTTGGCGTGATGTACTCCACCGGTAGGTTTTCATTCTTTACCCGATCCAGAATGGCAGTAAGCCTCTCCTTTCTCTCAGGGTGGCCATCCGTGTCGTGATCAAGGTAGACGGGGTGGTAAACTAGGCCGGTCTTCATCAGCACCAAGGGGGGGGCGGACGAGTAAAAACACTTTTCTACAAAGGAAGCCTCTGCGCCTAGAGGAGATGACTAAACGGTGCAAAAGCCGCTCCTTTTCCTGTATCCAACGCCCTAAGGGAGCGATATTTCCTCATTCCCTAATGGTATCACCTTTGACTAACTGGTTGACGGGACTGACCTTTATCAAGCATATGATAAGATAAAAAGATAATAATTGACAAAATTCTACCACCCTATGAAAAAATCCCATTCCAGGCGGTGAAAGATCTAAACCTAGAAGTAGCCAATAAGCATTTAGAAGCGGAGATTATCATGCACGGTGGAAAGGAGATGGAAAAAGAGTTTCCTACTTTTCAGGGAAGCGAGGGATAGAGCCCAAAACCGCGGCTGGAGGACCAAAAAAGATATAATAGGGAAATACTCTATCACTACCCTATAATCCCCTATGGGATTAGGAGGGTGATGTAGCTAATACAGGTCTGAAAGACGCCGGCGTTGAGGCGTTGACTGAGTGCCTGATCAAAGACGTGGCGTTCGAAGGCCTATTCAGGCGATGGTTTTAACATCAGACTGTATGCTGCAATATATCCGAAAGGGAAAAATAGGAGGTTAAAAGATGAAGAGATTGACTGCGATTGCGCTCACAGCGGCCATGCTATTCGTAGCATCCGCGATGATTGCAGTCGGCCAAGTCCAACCCGTGGAGATCAGGGGTCAAGTTGCCACCGGCGACTTCACCTGGAACCCACAGAACTTCGCCGGCTTCTACTACGACATAAAGAACGATCTAGGAACTGAGTCCCTCACCACCGCCATAACCGAGGGCAACAAGCTCGCCGGTGACTCCCCATACGGCGTTACCTACCAGACTGTTGCTCAGAGGAAGGACTTCAAGTTCGAGGATTGGGGCTACTACAACGTCATGGGATTCATGGCCAAGAAGTACTTCGCTGGCTACGTCCAGGACGGAAACCTGCCTTCTGAGAATCAGATCCTCTACGATCAGTCCACCGATGAGAACTCCCTCTC
>DAXJ01000040.1:23669-24277 GCA_002506335.1 Methanosaeta sp. UBA114 | reverse complement strand
GCTAGGTTTAGGGGTGAGTTGTACGCAATTAACAAAGCCTTTTTAAGGCTGCGCTGGAGCCTGTGAAGCAGCGGAAAGGGCAAAGTAAGCCAGGAGGGCTTCAAGCTGTATCCTCTCATTGGCTCCTTCAGTCATCCTGAAGTCCGCCTCTCCAATCCTATCCATGAGCCTGACTTTCTCAGAATCGGGAATATCCATGTCCAGGAGAGCCCTGTAAATTTGGACTATCACGTCCTCACCTGAGAGCCCTTTGGATATCAGAAGATCGTCGAGCATGGACCTGGATTTCTGGAAATCGCCTGAAAGGGCGGTCCTAATGAGTTCCCTAATCTCCTCGGGCCTAGCAGTAGAAGTTATGGTATATATGGTCTCCTCGTTCACCTTGTCCCCTAAAAGCGCAGATGCTTGAAGGGCATTTATAGCCTTGCGCATATCGCCCGCTGCGACGTACTCTATGGCCTTTATCCCTTCTTCTGTTACATTGAGGCCTTCCTGCTCTGCGATGTACCTGACTCTCTTGGCTACTGCTTGGTTGGATAGGGGCCTGAACCTGTAGACTGCGCACCTGGACTGTATGGGCTCTATGATCTTGGAGGAGTAGTTGCAGG
>DAXJ01000040.1:7252-23419 GCA_002506335.1 Methanosaeta sp. UBA114 | reverse complement strand
TCTTGGAGGAGTAGTTGCAGGAGAGGATGAACCTGGTGGTGGCGCTGTACACCTCCATGGTTCGTCGAAGAGCGCTCTGGGCATCGTTGGTGAGAGCATCGGCCTCGTCCAAAAAGATGACCTTGAAGGTGGCCTCGCCCAGGGGAGCCATTCGGGCGAAATCCTTGACCTTGTGCCTTATGATGTCTATGCCTCTTTCATCCGAGGCATTGAGCTCTATGAAGTTGTTCCTCCAGGTATCGCCGAAGATCTCCTTGACTATGGATATGGATGCGGCGGTCTTGCCAACTCCTGGGGGGCCTGAGAAGAGGAGGTGAGGCAGGTTCTTGGTCTTGACGTAGGATTTGAGTCTCTTGATGATCTCATCCTGGCCTACTATGTCATGGAGGCTCTCGGGCCTATACTTCTCGATCCATATCTCTTCTTTGATTAGAACCCCTCCAGGGAATGCTTAGGGGAACTTAAGCGAATATTGCTCAAAAAGGTTTCCGGCGTTTAAAACAGGCTTGAAAAATAAGAAGGCAGTGGTACGTCTTGCTAAACCTAAATAATGGCTCCAATGATATTAAGGCTTTATTTAACTTGGCCTTCTTCAACACCGATCGATTTTACAATATGCATAGAGCGACCGGAAGGCGATAAACACATGTCCGAACAGGATTCCATCCACAGGGCCGCCTTAGGCCTGGATATAGCTATAGTGGGCGGCCACACAGGCTATTATCCAGGCTTTGCAGCTCCAACCTATTGGCAGGATAACGGTTTTTGCCATAGCCGAGAAGGGAAGCTATGTGACGCCGGGAGGAGCCAGGCCAGGCGATGACATCATCCTTACCAAAGGCCCGGCGATAGAGGCCACCGGAATCCTGGCCACCCTGCGAGAGGAGGAGCTTTTAAGGAAAGTTCCCTCAGATCTGGTACAAAGGGCCAAGGATCTCTGCTGGCAGACGACGGTGGTGAAGGATGCCATGGCCGCCATGGAAGCAGGAGGCGTGACTGCCATGCACGATGCCACCGAGGGCGGGGTGATAGGAGCCCTCTTTGAGATTGCCAACGCCAGCAGCGCCGGCATGAGAATTGGTGAATCTCTATTCATATATCCTGAGGAGGTTAAGGCCGTCTGCGGGGCTTTTGGCATAGATCCAATAGTGGCGATTGCAGAGGGGACTTTGCTCATCACCGCCAGCGAATCTAGCTCTCCTGAGATTCTAAGGAGGCTCAAATCCGGGGGGATTGATGCTTCAGTCGTGGGAAAGGTCCTGGAGAATCCTGAGGTGAGGGAGATGAAAAGGCTCGATGGAAGCATCGTCTCTCTGGCCATACCCGAGCAAGACCCCTTCTGGCCTATTGCTTTTGAAGGGTTAATTTGAGGGGCTATTTTGGAATCTGTTGACCGTTTTTTGTAGTTTGCAGGAGGACTCAGTGGTTTCGATCCAAGATAAGACAGGATCAGATGATTTGGGGTGCAAGAGCTGTCGTGGAAGGCTAAGGTTCGAGGAAGTAAAGGATACCAGCTCCTTGAAGTTTCAGGAGGCCACAAAGATCTCTACTACATCCATTCCTGAAAGTGAAAATCGATCAGTGTCTTCCTTGGAAGCATCGATTCTAAGCTTGTAGAATACGTGGCCATCGCTGATGGATTCAGGGACAAAGGTATTGGCAGCTTATTCTTCAGGACCATATTCGATATATTAAAGGAAGATGAATTCAACTACGTTCTTATAGATATCGAGAATCAACACATTGATGTTGATGAAGCCAAGGTAAAAAGAGCTCAATTTTACAGGAGTCTCGGCGTCAGGGAACTCAAGGGCATGGGATATACTGCTCCTCCCTTAAAAGGGATGACGCCTTTGAACATGATAATCATGGCCTACTCCAAAAAAGGTGATAACTATCTCGATGGCAGGCTGATGAGGGAGGCCTTAAAGCAGGTATTCAAGGAAGTTCTTCAGTTGGTATATGGGTGAGGAGACCCTGAATTAGATCCTCGAAGAAATGCCGGATAGGATAGAGCTGATTTAATGAGCTTTGTGTCGATTATCCCTATTAAGTATTCTTGTCGAGTACTATATCAAACTAGATACAGCATTTAAATGGTATATTCAATTATGGCATGCAATGGATAGGAGTCTTTAGTCATTTCCGAATGATCATTGCCGTTAGGTGTCAGCTTGCTGAGGGTTTAAATTCGAGAGCTGGATGGTGAAAACGAGCAAGTACGGGCTGCATCCCCCGACTGAACTCGGAGGGATTAGCCTTGAGTTTCTCCTAAATGGCGGAGCCTGGCCTCGATCTCTTTTATTATATCTAGTTTGGCCTTGGTAGACGGTTTATAAGGAACCACCGAGCAACTATCCGCTGGCATAATAGAGGGCTCAAAGGTCCCTATCACCCTGGCGATCTTCTCTGCATCCACCTTATCATAGGCAATAAGTGGCCTGTAAACGGGCATATCCGCCACCTCATTCAGGACATAGAGGTTATCCAGAGTCTGAGATGCCACCTGGCCCAGTGACTCGCCCGTAACTATGCCCTTGGCCCCGTACTCCTCTGCCACGGTCTGGGCCACTTTGTACATGCGGCGTTTGCATATTAGGCAGGTGTATCTCCCCAGGTCCTGCCGGGCAAGTAGCCTGGCTGCTTCCTCAAGGAAGGTGTCCCGGACGACCATAAGCTCCAGGCCAGGCTGATACTTTCTCAGGGCATCGGTCACGGCCCTGGCTCTCTCCAGGGCGCTCTCGCTGCCGAAGAGGTCTACGTAGACAGGAATTATCTTGCAGCCTCTCCTCATCATGGCCCAGGCTGCTACCGGAGAGTCTATGCCCCCTGAGATCAGGGCCACTAGCTTCCCCTCGACTCCCAGGGGCAGGCCTCCTGCTCCCTTGACGGAGTCCTTGTAAAGGTAGCAGTCATTGTGGCGTATCTCCACGTGGATGGTTATGTCAGGGTTCTGCAGGTCCACCCCAAGCCCAGGAAACTCGTCCAGAATTAGATCGGCAAGCTCTATAGTCTTCTCCTGGGACCGGAAGCTATGGTTTCCAACTCTTCGAATCCTCAAGGCGAAGGTCTTAGCCTCGTTCATATCCATCCTGTGGCAGTAGTCGAGGATGAAGGGCTTCAGCTCATCCAGGTGGCAGTGATCGCACCTGGAGAAGGAGACGATGCCGAAGACCTTGCTCAGTCTCTCCTCATCCGCGTCTCCTAAGACCCATATCCTTCCTCGCTCTTTTCTGATCCTGGACCCGGGCAGAACCTCATGGATGTTAGTGATGAGACGGTCCTCCCAGCGCCTTCTGACGGGCTCGGATTTGAGGGCGATCTCTGAGTAACGAATCAGGTATAATATATTTCCAGGCATGGTCTCAGGTATGTCTCTGAATATACTCTCAGACCTCCTTTCCTAGGTTTATGCTTGTGCTTTTGACTATGCCTTTGATTGCACCTTTGCTGTTACCTGTAATCATACTTTCGGTCGTGTTCCTGCCGGAATTCATGCCCTTGCCCGCATTCGTAGCTAAACCCATGTCCTTGCCGCGTCTCTATAGTTATCTGTAGTTATGTTATATGTGTCTTTACCGTGCTCATGCCCCGTACTCATTTCGTGCTCGCATCGTGCCCGTGGCCGTAATCTTTGCACTCAGGGCACTTTGGATCTCTCTGGACTTCAAGAATCTCAGTCCTGGAGGCGAGGCCGTCCCAAAGCAAAAGCTTGCCATCCAGCAGCTCCCCGACCTCCGTCAGGTACTTGATGGCCTCGTTGGCCTGGACGAGCCCTATGATCCCCGGCGTTACCCCTATCACCGGGAACTTGGAGGGCGGAGGAGCCTTTCTGAAGATGCATCTGAGGCACGCCGACCTTCCTGGCAGGATCGTGGTGGCCTGGCCGTGGAAACCGTTTACAGCTCCATGAATGAAGGGTATATTCTTGGATAAAGCCATACGATTTAGGAGGTATCTCACAGGATAGTTGTCCATGGCATCGATTATCAGGTCGGCATCATTCACCAGATCGGAGATGTTGTCCTCTGTCAGGGTGGCATTCTGGGCTTCGATCTCGATGTCCGAATTGATCTGGGAAAGCTTCTCCTCCGCTGACTCGACTTTGTATCTTCCGGCATCCTTCTCCCAGTGGAGGACCTGGCGGTTGAGATTGCTCAGCTCCACCGTGTCGTTATCGACCAGGGTTATGGTGCCTATGCCTGCGGCTGTCAAGTAGATGGAGATGGGAGAGCCTAAGCCTCCGGCTCCGGCTATGAATACCTTGGCTCTTTTGAGCTTTTCCTGGCCGGCTTCGCCTAGCAGTTTTATCTGCCGATCGTATCTTTTCAGATCCTTAGGAGTGAGCATCTATTTGGCACCAGGGTTTTATCTTTAATCTCTTGCGGTAACAACTGTTATCATATAAAGGTTCGCTTTTAAGCTACCTTGTGCTCTCTAGCGTCCGAACTTGGTGTTGCGATGAGAGTGATGAGTAATACATTGCATTAACAACTTATTATTAATTATAAATCCAGCTTTTAGCTGCTTTTGAACAAAGAGTCATCTTTTCACCCTTCACAACTAGGGTTAGAACCTAGGTGTTAGCGCGTGTATTTTACCCATGATCGGTGTGACGAGGTAAGAATTTGATGAGTCCATAAGAAAAATTAAAGGTGGGTTAACAGGTGAAGGGGTTCTAAGGAATAAAATACCAGATGATAATACTTGCCTTCATTTTCAAATAGGGTTTCCACTGAGCTCAGGGGCGTTTGACAGACGTAATTTTCCCAAAAGATCGAGATGATTTAGCTATTATCGCCTAAGGTACCCAATTAGGTAAGGAGCATCATGATAAATTTATTGCTAAGCCAGAGAAGGATGGGGGAAAAACACCCTTGAACATGCCATTTGGTCTGATACTTACGGATCCAGAATTTTAGATGGTCCTTAACGCAGAGGGCCCACAGCAGATCCATTCTATCAGGCCCGTGCGATTTGAATGGTTGATGAAGAACTTATTGATGGACATGATCCGTGGTAGTTTCAGGTGCGATCTCTACGTCACACGGACGATGGCACAGCTTTTCGGAAAAGTTCCGCCGCAACCTCCGGAGGTAATGTATGGATGGGCGGCTATATATCACATTTTCGCAAGACTGAGAATCTCATTATGCTTTCATCGATGCTAAAGCTATCACCCAATCCCATGCCTGCTAAGGCTCAAATGGATTTACGAATCAGCACCATCTACATATAATACACAATTTACACACCATTATAAAACGGCTTCTTAAGTGTTCAAATCTTCAGGTCCTGTGAAAAGACTTATCTATTCCGGATACATGGAATGATTAATATGAGCTCCCAGGCCAGCGTCCCCTCTCATAAGCACTGTGTAGTGTGTGGTGAAGCCATACCTGGGGATCAAAGCTTCTGCGATGAGCTGTGCGAATACAAGTACAAATCGGCGAAGAGGCGACAGCAGCTCATATTCCTGGCCTTCTTGGCAGCCTTCCTAATTCTGCTGATAGCGCCGGTGTTAATATCAGAGGGTTTGAAATGAAATGCCTAAGTCCCCTCTTTCCGATACCACTGATGGTGATATCGCTGCTATCCATGGCAGCGATATCCATGCCGTCTTCTGCCCTGGAGAATTATATCACAGTCGATGACGTCACCATGTCCCTGAGCAGGGGCGATGCCCTCGTGGAGATGAACTACACCTTAAGCTCATTTGCTTATCTCTACGTGCTGGCCCTGGGCTGTAACAACATAGAGCCGGAGCTGGCATCCGTCTTCAAGAGCTTCGGAGCTGCAAAAGTTATGAGGGCCGATCCATACAGCGCCGCTTTCATAATTAGAGGCGCGGGTAGGAATACCCGTGGCTATTACCTCTTCGACTCAAAGCCTTTGGGCTCGAGGATCTCCAGGCTGAAGGTGGTATATCCTGGAGGCATCTCCAAGACCTTCTTCAATGTCACCTCTACGCCTAATGTGTTCTGCGAGGCTTGAGGTTACTTTTTAAGCATTCACAATCAAAATCAGAGGTGTAACTGACTGCTGTAAGTTAACGCAACTGATAACGCTGCTAATAGCAAAAGCTGATTTTTAGTAAGCCGAGCGCCTGGTGATCTCGCACGGCGACCACGGATGCGTTCATATATCGTGTGAGCTGCCCCTATCCCCGCAAATGGAGAGCATTTCTACCAAGGCGATAGGTAGTAATGGTTGATTAGGTTATCCTGTCTATCCATTTATCCCTAACTCCTATCCTTCTTGGGAAACGCAATAGAAAGTAGGACGGATCCTGCCAGGAGCAAGGCGATCACTCCCAGGGCTACAAAGACTGGAACCTCATAAATCCCGGAGATCAGCATCTTTACCCCAATGAAGATCAGTATCAGAGTAATGCCATGATTGAGATAGCGGAACATCAGCATGCATCCTGCCAGGGCGAAATAGAGAGCTCTCAGGCCCAAGATAGCAAAGATATTGGATGAGTAAGCTATGAAGGGATCGAGGGTGATACCAAGGACGGCAGGGACCGAATCTATGGCAAAGATCAGGTCAGAGGTCTCCACCACCAGAAGGACGGCGAAGAGGGGAGTGGCCACCGACTTCCCCTTCTCACTGGTGAAGAACCTCCCGCCATCATACCCATCGGTCATGGGAAGGAAACGATTGCAGAACTTGAGCACTCTGTTATTGCTCAGATCCCTATCATCTCCATCCTTTTTTAAAGAGATCTTTATCCCGGTGTAAATTAAGAAGGCTCCGAAGACGTAAATGATCCCGTGGAAGTTATCTATGAGGGCGATACCGCCTATGATGAAGATTCCCCGTAGCGCCAGAGCTGCTAGGATACCCCAGAAGAGGACCCTGTACTGGTAGATAGAAGGGACCTTGAAGTAGGTGAAGATGAGTAGGAAGACGAAGAGGTTGTCAACGCTCAAAGATCTTTCAACCAAATAGCTGGCCGTGAACTCCAGGGCCTTCTCTGAGCCCATCCAGAAGTAAACTACCAGACTGAATGCTGCAGCCACCAGGAGCCACACTGCACTCCAGATCATGGCTTCCCTGAGCCCAACCACGTGGGATTTTCTGTGAAAAACGCCCAGATCCAGGACAAGCAAGAGAAAAACTACGGCCCCAAAGGCCAACCAGAGGAGCTGATCGCTGCTAATCAATGGCACGTGTCCTCCGAGGAACTGCTTCCAAAGCGCTTTTACATTGATGCATTGGGTACAAATAGGTTCTGCTTGCGACGTAAATTTCGTTAAACAAATCCGGCAAACGCAGAGGTGCACAGGGCAGAGAGGGCGAAGGAAGTACCTATGAGGATGAATGCAATGCCCGCCACCATGGTTATGACCTTTCTATCGATGATGCCTGGTATGAATTTGCCCAGAGAGATGGCCAGGATGGAGATGAGGGCCAGAGCGCTCATAGTACTTATAAGGACCAGCCGGGGATCGTACTCCGTGGCAAAGAGGGCTGAGGCAATCTGAGTCTTGTCACCACACTCTGAGGATGCCGAAGATGACGAAGATCACGGCTGAGACGAGCTTCAAGGTGTCTATAGGCACCATGGTGGTTATCCACGATCCAACGAGGATGGTAAAGCCGTCGGCCAAAAGAAAAGCCAGGAAAACTCCCAGAAGTAGCTGAAAATATTTATTGGTCCTAGAAGCCAGGAGGAGGACTGATAGCTGGGTCTTATCCCCTATCTCGGCCAAGCCCACGGCCAGAAAGGATACCAGTATGCCTTCCAACATATCGTTGACGGCCATTATCCCTTCGGTCATTCCTGGAACACATCGGACTCTGAGCTAATTAAATGATGCTGGCATAGACGCCATCAATGTAGACGCGCCTGCCGAAGATGAGATAGGCGAGGAATCTGTGGAATTCTTTAGGCTAGATAAAGTTTACCGGCCCCAGAAGGGGTCCTTCTTGCGCTTGATATTTATGAACCCCTCAAAGATCTCCTTCTCGTCCTGGGAGAGCCTGGGCAAAAGCTCCTGCTCCACTATTCGGGAGTGCCTCTCCGGGAGGTTAACGTAAAGGATATCACCTTCGTGGACCTGGCGTCCGACCGTCGGACCGTCTATGGCCACGGCCACCTCCTGACCTACAGTTGCAGACCCGACATTCTCGTTATGTGCCTGGATACCCTTGACGATGCCTGCCATGGCGCCATCCTCCCTGATCAGGGAAACCTGTGTCCTTATGACCCCACCAATCACCTGGACGCCGACGATGGCAGGCTTGGATTGGCGAAAGACGCAGTCAGGCAGAAGCCTTATGGCACCGGGCCTTATCACTGCCTCCAACCTCTCCTGCTCCATTTTCATCTTCTGCTCCTCAATCCAGTCCTCGTAGTTCTCCATGAGGGAGTAGATGATATCGCTGTGGAATACCGGGACCCCGGTCTTCTCAATCTCGGAGAGGGCATCGGGCAATATATTCACGTTGAATGCAAGGATGGCTGCGTGAAGCGGGTCCTTCTCCTTGACCGAGGCGGCCCTGATGGCGTCCCTGCGGGTGACGGGCCCCACATCCGCGTACTGTATGGGCACCTCCTTGGCCTTGAACTCGCCAATGAGTGCCTCCAGTGAGCCTACGGTATCGGTTTTTAGAACTATGCCGAAGGTCTCGGTCTCAATTCTCACCGCCTCCAGCTCAGACCTCATCTCCTTGGCCAGGGCCTCGGCCTCCTCCGGGGAGTTGGCGACCCTCAAGGTCGATCCCGCCAGGGCGCTCTCAAGCTTCGGTCCAGAGACCTTGACTCCGCTAGCTGCCACGACCTTCTTTACGGGCAGGAACTTCTCGTCGCTCCTAATCTCCGTCAAGGGCTTGGGCTTCAGTAGAGCTCTGATCTTGGTGATTATGGGCTCCTTGGCCGTTCCCACCACCACGGTGTCCCCGGCCTTGAGCTCTCCGTTGTAGAGGATGACATCCAGGGTGGTGCCAAGGCCCCTTTCTTCCTTGACATCCAGGATCGTCCCGACACCTGCACCCGTCGAGGCTACCTTGAGGATATCCTTCAGAAACTTCTGAGCCAGGCCTACCAGGAGCATGAGAAGATCGGGAACTCCCTCGCCGGTGCGGGCGCTTATAGGTACTATGCCTATGGTTTTGGTGAAGTCGGTGATCCTGTCATACCTGTCTGCAGAGAAGCCATACTTATAAAGCTCTCCCACCAGGTCGTAGATCCC
The DNA here is from genome assembly GCA_002506335.1 of Methanosaeta sp. UBA114. GTDB lineage: Archaea > Halobacteriota > Methanosarcinia > Methanotrichales > Methanotrichaceae > UBA114. The sequence goes on along the minus strand of DAXJ01000040.1, from coordinate 14,219 downwards.
GGTATCCAGATCGCTTATGACCCTCTCGTTCTGGGACTTGAGGGTCCTAGCCAGAGATGCGTTATCTATCGGTCGCCAGCCAGCTATCCTGTCGATCTTATTGGCAGCGACCACAAAGGGCGTCTTGTACTTCTTGAGGATCTGGAGGGACTCTATGGTTTGAGGCTGAAATCCATCATTTATATCCACTATGAGGATCGCAAGATCAGCAAGAGACCCGCCTCGGCTGCGCAGGGATGTGAACGCGTGGTGGCCCGGCGTATCTATGAAGAGGAGCCCAGGAACCTGAGCCGCGGCTGATATGGCCCCGCAGAAGTCTTTAATGACATGTAGGGGAACTTCCGTTGCCCCTATGTGCTGGGTTATGGCTCCTGCCTCCAGGTCCACAACCGCCGTACCTCTGATCTTGTCCAGCAGGGAAGTCTTGCCGTGATCCACGTGTCCCATAACCACCACTATGGGGGTTCTAATGTTTGAGTCAGAGGTTGTTTGGGCCTTGCCGCCCTTCTTAGACTTCTGCATAAGCACTCGCCCTTGAATGATAAAATAGCATTTTATTTTTTAGAATTTAAATCCTGCTAAAGGGAGGGATTGGAGGCCCTCATTCGTAAAGCCAGGCCTCATCTATCCTCTTATAGTCTAAAAGCTCAGAGGGATCGAAGTGAATCTCTATCTCTCTGGCTGCCGAAGCTGGGGAGTCAGAGCCGTGAACTACGTTCCTTCCGGTCTCGATGCCAAGATCGCCCCTGATGGTCCCAGGCGCGGCCTCGACCGGATTGGTGGCGCCGTTCATCTTCCTCATAGCCGCGATGGCTCCCCTGCCCTCCATAACTATGGAGACCGAGGGTCCTGAGGTTATGAAATCGACCAAGTCCTTGAAGAAGGGCTTGCCCTTGTGCTCAGCGTAGTGTTCTTCAGCCTTTTCCCTGGGCATGACCACCAGCTTCATGGCCACGATCTTGAAGCCTTTCTTCTCTACGCGCTCCAGGATCTGACCGGTGAGGCCCCTCTGGACCCCATCTGGCTTGACCATGATATATGTTCTCTCTACAGGAAGCTTCTGGGCCGTAACCTAAGCCCCCTTACCCTTCCTAGCCCACTTGATGCGCCTGGTTACCCTGCCCAGTCCCACGTTGTTCTCGCACTTGGTGGAGCAGAAGTAGTAGATAGTCCCATCCTTCTTGGCATAGAGCTTACCGGTTCCTGGCTCTATGACCTTATTGCAGAAGGTACACCTTCTCTCTTCCATCAGCTTCACCTGCTGGTGAGCTTCTTGGCCTCTCTGGCGGTCTCCAGAAGCATCAAGACGTCTCCCATCCTGATGGGGCCCATGCAGTTCCTGGTGATGATTCTACCCTTGTTGTTGCCTTCCAGGATCCTGCACTTGATCTGGGTGGCCTCTCCGTGCATCCCGGTGACGCCGATGACCTCAATGACCTCAGCCGGTACGCCGTTATCCTCTGCCATCTGGATTCACCTCAGGCCTTGAGGGCCTGGACCTTCTGGACGACGTCGTCCACGATTTCCTTGCCCTTACCAGGCTCGACTATGGCTGCTGCAGCGCTCTTGACGCCCAGGCCAGAGGCTGCGCCAATCTCGCTCTGCTTTTTGACGTATATGTATGGAGTCTTCTTCTCCTCGCAGAGGGGGGGTATGTGGGCTACGATCTCAGGGGGCTGGACATCCTCGCCGATGATAACCAGGCGGGCGATGCCCCTCTCTATGGCCTTAGTGGCTTCGTTGGTCCCCTTCTTGATCCTGCCGGTATCGCGGGCCAGCTCGAGGGCCTCAAGGGACTTCGAAGCCAGCTCCGGCGGAACATCAAATCTAACGTATATCGGTCTAGCCATGACTTAACTTCTCCTTCAGGGCTTATGAGAGCCCATCATCATTCATCGCAAAAATGCTCTCGGACTTTAAGAGCTTAAATTTCTATCTTAAAAAGATTGCGCTAGGATGCGGTGAAGGACATCAGAGCATCCTTCAACTTGGCCCTTTCGATGGTTCCCTTAAGCTCGGTTACGCCGAACTTGGTGGTGGTGTTTAGGTCGAACTTGGTAGAAAGATCCTTGACCCTCTGCTCGCTTGCGCCCAGGTCCAGATACCTGGCATCCAGGGAATAGGCTATCCCAAGGTCGTTCGCTCCCAGGTAGAACTCCTTGTAGCCGCCGCCCAGGGGTGCGTTGGCTGCGCTGCCCAGATATGCCGCCTGAAGATCCGCCTTCTCACCTACGGGTAAGGTGAACTTATCGGTGGGCAGGCCTCCGGTAACGACATCCACGACGCTCTTTAGGGAGTTCTGGGGCCCGAAGAGCATGGGCTTTCCAGCCACCAAGCCCATATTGGCGGCGCTGGGTATGATCATATAGTCCTGGTAAGGCACCACTAAACCGTCGTATCCTATCTGGAAGGGGGTTACCCAGTGGAACTCGACGAAACTGTTGTTGAAGTAGGAGACAGCGAGCGCCTGAATCTTAGAGGGGTATATCTGGCCTGGCCTGTCTCCGAACTCCAACCCATAGGACTTGGGAAGGCCGGCCTTGGCCGAGTCGGTCAGGTTGTCCGATTTATCCAGGTCTACCCAGTAGGCTGAGACTGTGCTCTCCGGGGATATCTTGAGGGCGTCTTCCAGACTGTCAAAGCTCCAGTCCACAAGCCTGCCATGCATACCAAAGGCGTCCAAAGACGCCGGTGCCGCTGCTATAGTCACATTGCCCTCCCCACCGCCCCTGAAGGCGAACCCTGCAAAGGCCGAGAGGACCATAATCGCCCCTACAAAGATGGCGAAGGCTTCCTTCTGTTTCATCAAAATCAATGGAGAGACTATGCTATTTAAGAACTTTTCCCGGGAATAGGGGCTCATCCTGGACGTAGCTCCTGTCCAAAGCTAAAGCGATCTCGGCCTTCTCCAGCTCCCGGCCCAGGTAGCCGACGTGGTCAAGTCTGGTGACCATGCCCAGGTCTATCAGGGTGTTCAGTACGTCCCTGGCGCTGATGCCTTCCAACTGGACCCCGCAGCCTCTGACCAGGATTCTTCCTCCCTCCAGGAGGATCTCAAAGTTTCCCGCAGGGTCCTCATGCCAGGCGTGATCACAAGAAGCCTCCAGGGTCCTTTGCGGCTTAAGAGATGTCAGGGGGGCCTTTCTCCTCTTCTCCTTCAGAACCAGAAGATCTAGCCCCAGATCCTTGGGAGGAGTTCTCCTTTCTTTGGCCAGGAGCATCATCTCCGAGGCGATCTTAAGCTCTCTTACGCTTCCTCTGGCCTTCTCGCTGTACTCGGGGGTAAAAAGGATGCTCGCAGAGACCTCGGCCCCCACGACCGCCAGGAGGGCATTGGCACCCGTCGAATCGGCATCTATTAGCTCAGTTACATTTCCTACGCCAAAAAATAAGGGTATTTGGGGCCTCCTCCTCCTAAGCTCGGTGTAGCCTTCCATAGAAACCGTCAGGCCCTGAAGAGGGGGGTTCAGGATCGGATCGGCTATGACCTTTATCCCCAAAGCCTCTGCCGCCGCCAGATTATCCTCAAGGCTGCCAGGTCCGGGTATGACGACCGCAGGCACACCGCAGGAGGCCATGGCCTTCCCTACCCGGGAGATATTTTTCCCGTTGAGGCTCAGGATCATATCCGTCCCCGCTGTCAGCCCTGCCAGAATAAGCTCTGGCAGAACAGTGTCTATGCTCAAGGGAAGATCCGTGGCCCCCCTGGCGGTCTTTACGGCCTTTACGACATCTTGAGGAGTGCAATCCGGAGGTAGCCCCAGGTCCACCATGTCGGCGCCCTGACCCTGGAAGTACCTCACCTTCTCAGCAAGCCTTTCAGGGCTGAGCCTTGGGGCATCCACCACCTCGGCCAGGACCTTCATCCTGGACTCCCCGCCAACCTTGATGCCCCTTATGGTCAGGGCAGGTTCTGCCCTGGCCTCTATCGCATCTATACGGGACAGTGCATTTCTTACCATCGACTTCTCCATAAGGACGCAGGCAGGGATGGTCCTGGAAAGCTCCACATCTCCGAGGTGCTTAAGCGCAAAGCCAAGGTCGGCGGCATGCTTGGGTCCAAGCCTTATCCTGGACCCGAGAATCTCCTCGGCTCGGCTGAAGTCGGCGGTCACAGCTCCGGGGACCAGAACCAGATCATAGCCTTTTGGGTCAGCCCGAAGGAGCATTTCAGGGGTGATGAATGCTGCCACATTGGTATCCAGGACAAGGACGTCGGCGTCCTGAGAGAAGCTCTGGGCAGACTCTTTGACCAGGCCTTCGGCCAGCCTTCCGGTAACTAGGAGGATCTTCACGAAGGTGAGTTATCAACGGCATGGAAAAAGCTATGTTTTGTCAGGACGAACTGCGGAGATAGATCCTTGGAGTTGATATCATCATGACCGATGATGCACTTGAGGATAGCCCACGACAGGCGAATTATCCTACAAGCCATGTGTGTTTACGCGAAAAAGATGTTATATATCCTAGCTCACCCCCTTTCCCGGGGAGGAGAAACTCGGGTTTAAACCCCCCTCAATCAAGGCGTCTGAAAGGTATCTGATATAGAGGAAAGGATCGGCGATTTGAAGCGGCTTTGGAAATCGTCCCCTTCGGAAGACGGAGTAGATGGCCTCTTCGTGATCTCGGGAGATCCCTGGAAGGGATGAAGAAATCTCTCCGAAAGAGATCATATCCATCCTTCAATGACTCGTCTTTTGTGCTACCGTCAGGGATATTACCTACCGCAAGATGGCCGAGGAGGCGTTTATCAAGGTCCAAGATGACCTTGAGAAGGCGGTCCAGGGTAGGACTGCCGACCTAGCTTGGGCCAACAGCGCCTTTCTGGAATCCAAGGACTACCTATACAGGATCGTAGATTCCATAGTAGATCCTCCCTTTATCAAAGACCATCAGCGTAGAATGGCTCTGATGAACTCCGTCCTATGCCATTTGTTAGGCCATCCAGAAAGGAGATATTGGTCAAAACGGACTACGATTTCTCACCCCCTGATGAGGCCAGGGTTTTCTGGGAGAAGGATGAGGAGGCCTTGAGGACCGGGAGGGAGAACATCAACCAGGAGAAGGCCACCGATGCTGACGGCCTCACCCGCATTATCCTCACCAAGGGAACTCTTCACAGGAATAGTTCCCTAGAAGATTCCATATTAGGGGTCATAATACCATCTATATTGGCTATTCTAAAGGTGACGGCACGAATAAGTTCCGCAGGGAAGATGGTTTAATGGCTGTCGCCGTACTGCCGACCCGGTATAAAGTCAGAATCGTTGCCTTCTTCCATCTTGGATCCCACATCTCCGACGAGAGTCCTGCCTTTGCTCACAGCGCTCTTGAGGCCGTCACTGCTCAGATGGGAAGCGTTCTGGGCATAGATCAAGGCCGAAGAAGAGCGAAAGAACCCACCTGGCCGAAGCCAATCCCACAAACCAGAAGATGGCCCTGCTCGTGTTAAAGTGCCTAGGCTACAGGACCTACATCGCCACCAACGGCCTGGAGGCCGCCAGGAATATAAGGGCCAGGTGGCCTGATATGGAGGTCAAGATCCTGGACATCACCGCCTGCGCCCTGGAAGGTGACAGGGATAGGCGCATGGCGGCGGGTATGGACGGCTACATTACCAAGCCCATCAAGCTGGAGGAGCTGAAGGCCGCCCTTGAAGGATTGAACGCCTGAGACCATTATATCTACTTTGATCTACGTTCCACCAACCATTAGCTTCCCTATTCCTCCTGCAGCACATCAGCGGGCGTTGCAGTACCTGACCTCGTCCACTTCGATCTTGAGGGGCTCTCCAATCACTATGGTCCCAGGCCTTCTGACCCTTCCCACGGCCTCCAGGTGGAGCTGGGACCTGGCAGCCATGGCTTCCCTCTCTTCATAGAAATCTTCCCCTGACTGGATGGTCCTATGGGTGATGATCTCTATGCCCATGATGCTTGCGATAGTGCCGTTGGTTCCCGCCACTATGTCCTGGGAACTGGCCTCGGTCAGAAAGAGTCTATCACCCGGCTTGGCCTCGATCATGGCCAGAAAGTTTTGGGGGCTCCTGATTTCGATGGTCCTAACCCTGTTGGTGAGGAGATCCCTCATCACCCGCCTGGAAATACCTGTTAAAGTAATGTACATCATAAATATCACCCGTACATCGGGAACTCCTTGGGCAGCTGCTGGAGCGACTGCTCTTCAGGCGTCGCCGACTTGAGCTGTTGGGCAAGCTGGTGCATCTGGACCTCTATCTGGTCAGCTTGCTCGGAGAGCTTGGCCGTGCTCACGCCCAGGTCATAGATCTTATTAAGAGTCTCCACTGCCGCAATGGCAGCCCTCGGGTCCGGCTCGGCGCTGGCCGTCTCTCCCAGGAGGCAGATGGCAGGGATGTTTCTAAGCCTACACTCGTTCATTATGCTGCCGGTGATGCCAGTAATGGTCCCAAGCTCGAAGATCTCGGCCTTATCCTTGAGCCTATCGAGGAGGTCATTCTTACTCACAGCTCCAAAGACCCTGTGCTGCTCTCCCATGACGGTAATGCCTGCCATGCAGACCACCTCCTTGGCGTTGATGGACTGGGCCCAGCTCACCACCTCCCTGCCTATGTCATAGGAGACCATGGGATGGATCGGTATGTCGGAGGTCACCACCACCAGGTCCTTGCCTGCGTCCTCGTAGATCCTGACGGGCATGTTCACTATGCCGCCCAGGAGGACAGCTAATGGAGGGAAGTACCTGGAGCTCATGGCCCCAAGGTAGGTCATGTTGAGCTCATTTACTATGTACTGGCTGGCTATGTTTCCCACAAGCCCAATGCCGGGAAACCCTTCTATTAGAACGGGGTTTTTGACCGTAGTCTCTCTTTCGAGGGTGATCTTGACAATCTCTCTGTCCATGTTACAATAAAGGGGCTGATCTGAGATAAGCTCATCGCTTTGGACAGTAATTTGCCATGTTTATTGGGCATCCAGTTTGCGATCTG
>DAXJ01000040.1:0-6895 GCA_002506335.1 Methanosaeta sp. UBA114 | reverse complement strand
CCATTTATTTCATCACTTGGCATGCCAGGCTAGATGGCCTGAAAGCATACGCTATTTGGTTGATCGTACTAAAGAAGAGCGGATTGCTATCCCGATTCCAAAAGCATAGGGGGATTTTAAAGGAAATCTTGAGTCGCTCCCTACCATGATCGTAGTCAACATAGACGATTAGATCTGAACCCATAGCTAAACGCACCTTTTTTAGCTGCCGAAAACTTTCTGGACCTTTTCAATCGTTTCATCCTCTTCTTCTTTGGTCACGGCATAAAGGATCCTATTGAAGATATCAGTAGCATCACCGAAGGATAGAGGATTTTCATCCTGACCGAAACGCGGAGAGAAGGGCGCTTTTGGCATATAGACTCACATCCACCATCATTTCTAGCTGCAATTGGCGTTATTCAATAGCTCAGTCGCTTTCAATAAAACAATTGTTGTCAAGGCAAAAGGATATTTGGATAAAAGAGAAGAAAGCGATAAGATCCAAGATCGATGCATTGGGCAGTGCTTTGAAGCTTATGGCTGTGCTCCTAATGGTAACGGGTGTGCTCAGTCGCTGAACGGGCTACCCCTAACTACCCTTCGGGGAAATCTCCAGAAGTCATATCTTATCAGGTTCATCGGATCAATGGGGTAGTAGAGATCTTCGAGCCTCAGACCCACTCAGCATAAATGAGAAGCTCTATGGCGAAGGATTAATTATCATAATTCCTGGCGTAAGAGCCTTAATCTCGTATCGCTCAAGCATCCTCAAAATAAGGCTGACCCAATGACTTCAGGGCCAATTTCAGTTAGACGCAGCCCGTCTGGTGATAGGATCAACGAGACACACAGGATAAGCGATCTGGGATCAAAATGGCAGAGCAGTTCAATGAGGTGGCACAAAGGGCCCGCCTTGAGGGCAGGTCCTATCTGATGGAGAACGAGGTCAAATCCATCCTGGAAGGCTTCGGAATAACCACTACCGGCACGGAATATGCCAGGTCTGAGGAAGAGGCGATCAGGATCTTTCGCTCTTTGGGCACCCCGGCCGTCATGAAGGTCCTCTCTCCAGAGGTCGTCCATAAATCCGACCTTGGAGGGGTGAGGCTGAACATTGAAGACGAGGGCCAGGTAAGAAAAGCCTTCCGGGAGATGACCGAGGCCTTCAAGGATAAGCGCCTGGCAGGAATCGCCGTCCAGGAGATGGCCAAGCCCGGCACCGAGGCCATTATCGGCGTGGCCAGAGATGCCACCTTCGGGCCCGTTCTCATGTTCGGCCTGGGCGGCATCTTCGTGGAGGTGCTAAAGGATGTCTCCTTCAGGTCCATTCCCCTAACCAGGGACGATGCACAGGATATGATTGAGGAGATCCACGGCTATGCTCTCCTCAAGGGCTATAGGGGAAAATCGGCCGATATTCCGGCCTTAAAGAAGCTTCTTCTTGGTATCTCCGATCTGTTGGTGAAGAACCCTGAGATCGCAGAGATGGATTTGAACCCCATATTCCTCTACCCCGAGGGCTATAAAGTAGTGGATGCCAGGATCATCCTGGGCGAGGTTCACACCCCCGAGGATTGCCAGGGCCAGGTCCAGGTGGAAGCCGGAGGAAATGAGGACTTACACGACCTATTCTACCCCAAGAGCGTGGCGGTCGTCGGTGCCTCGGGCACTCCAGGAAAGCTCGGGTGGAACGTCTTCTCTAATCTGGTAAGCCACAGATTCCCAGGCAAGCTGTATCCCATCAATCCTAAGGCCAAAGAGATCCATGGCATCAAGGCCTATCCAAGGATAAGCGCAGTCAAAGAGTCCATAGACGTGGCCATAGTCCTGGTCAACGCCAACATGACCCCCGAGGTAGTCAAGGAGTGCTGCGACTGCGGCATCAAATACGTGGTGGTTGAGTCGGCGGGCTTTGCCGAGATGGGCGAGGCGGGCCGTGACATTGAGTCCCAGATGAAGGCCATAGCCGCTCCTTATGGTGCCAGGCTCCTTGGACCAAACTGCTCGGGGGTCATTAATACCCATAGCAGCATGGTCCAGTCCATAGGTATCGTGGACCAACTGGGCAAGGGAAATATCGGTCTCGTCTCCCAGGCGGGTGTCTGCGCTGCGGGAATGCTGTGGGGCCTTCGCCACATCATGGATTTCGGAATCGTGGCCACCATAGGCAATAAGCTGGACCTCAACGAGACCGACATGTTGTATGCCGTAAGTCAGGACCCCAACGTCAACGTCATATGCATGTACCTAGAGTCGGTCAAGGGTGGAAGGCGGTTCGTGGACGTGGCCAGGAAGGTCACCAGGGAGAAGCCCGTCATCGCCCTCAAGTCGGGCAGGACCGAGGCCGGAAAGAAGGCCGTCACCTCCCACACTGCATCCCTGGCAGGAAACGACCAGGTCTACAGTGGCGTTCTGAGGCAGGCAGGGGTCATCAGGGCCAAGGACTATGAGCACATGTTCAACCTCACCAGGACCATGTCCAAGCAGCCTCTTCCGTCCAGGGATGGCGTCTTCATAGTCACTTATGCCGGATCCCTGGGGGTCATAGCTGCCGATGCCATCACCGACAACCACATGGTTCTCTCGGATCTGGAGCCGCCTTTAAAGGAGAAGCTCAAAAAGCTCCTGCCTGAGTACGTCGGCGGCCTGAATCCCGTGGACTACACCTTCAGCATGGATGCCGATATCACCAGGAAGACCCTGGAAATCGGCATCGAGAGCCATGTTGTGGGAAGCTTCATAGTCGTCCTCCAGGCCGAGATTCTGGGAACATATGTCCAGCCTCTGAAGGATATAGATTACAAAGGCAAGCCCATTATGGCATGCGTGGCAGGAAAGGAGTTCGCCATGAACGCAGTGATAGAGATGGAGAAAGCAGGGATTCCGGTCTTCTCAACCCCGGAGGAGTGCGCCGATGCCATATCCGTCATGTACCATTACGGTAGGGATGTGAGGGGCAGATAGAAAGGATACGGTTGATAGAAACATAGAATTGGCGGGACGGACTACCAATTCTTCTCTTTTCTGAAGCTTTAAAAGCCATTGCCTGAGGAATTCATGATCATAAAAGATAATCCTCAAAGAAAGAAATCCCTGGTTACCAAGGCCCATATCAGCCCAGGCCCAGAGATAGATAGCGAGCCAAAGGATCTTATTTTATCAACCATGGATTCTGCAGGTTTGTCCAGCCAGCGCCATCGGCCTGGCCTATCCTCAGGGATGACTTAGACTCGGCGTAGTGAAGGTTGTTCTCAAGGTTGCCGCTGAAATCCACGTGTGGCGGGACGATCTCCATCGGGGTGTTCTTTATGACCACGGGGGCCGAGCTTGTGCTCGGAATCGCAGAGTTGGTGCTCGTGGTTTCAGATCCTCCTAAGGGTACCAGTTGCTCAGAAGATATCGCCTGGATTGAGCCAAGGTTAGCTCCAACCAGGCTGAAGTAAGGGGCATCTATGATCTCGAAGGGAGACATATTGGCAGGCTTGAAGTAAGGGGTCACGAAATGGGTGGTATCCATCAGATATAGCGATTCATCATTAAGCCATATGTTCCCGCTGGCAGCGCCAGCGAGAAAGGTTATCATGATTGGAATTAAGTATCTCTTCATGTTACACCCTCCTAAATGCTGATGGATTTAAACCTATCTGATCTGGAAGAATAATCACGGATCTTTTCAGTCAGAGGTGACTCTAAGGATCTTTCTCTATCGATTATTCCCCTATTAACCGTCTGCTTATCGATCTGCCATCTATTAGACCGTTTTCCACGACCCGCTATTGTAAACCCTCAAGGACGACGCGCCCCTGGCGCAATTCACAGTCGTTGTCCAATTGGGCTGGAGGTACTGGAAGGTATGGACATCGGAGTATACGCTCTGGTATCTGCCTTTAGAGTAACCGTCAGGTAGATAGTAGGGATAATAGGGATAGTAAGTATAGCCATAATAACTCGGGGAAGGATAGTAATAAGGAATATTGCCGAAGTATTCATTGCCGAAATAGGGATAGAACGGATAATTCATAAGGAACATCGGTATAATAAGTATTGCCACCATAGTAATAGGAGCTGTGGCCATATCCTTCTGGCAGTCAGCTATGGTAGGTGCCTCCCCACCAGGGATTCAGGACATGTCCTGATGCAATTCCAAGGAAGAGACCAATGAGAGCTAAAAATAGCTGAATGGTCTTGGTCATATACCTCACCGGAGGGACCCTTCTCTTCGGCTAACTTAAAGCTATCTCATTCAGCCATGAATGTTACAACCTCAACATCTCTTCCTTAACCATTATTTTCCCAATACTTTCTTTACCGTGCAGGAGTGGAGAGGACGGAACGCGAAGGCCCCGGTCTTTAGGCCGGGGATGAACGCGGAGTCCTCCCTTTGTCCTAATTAATTGGGAGGTAAATCTCAGATTGCAGTCCAACCGCCATTGCTGTAAACCCTGAAAGAACTCGTCCTGGCGGCGTTCAGTGTATTGCCCCAGTTCGGATAGAGGTACGGTAGGGGAGTATTGGCTGTCCTAAAGGCATTGGGACCCAGGGTTGTGGGGTGGATGTTATAGTTGTAGTAGTCATAGAAAGGGTAATAGTATGCAGAGTAAGTGTCGTTGCCATAGTAGGGGTAATAATAGGGCTCAGAGAAGTCCGAAGGAAGGACGTAATAAGGCGATCCTGCGTAATACGGCCCATTGACGTAATATACGGGAGTGCTCAGCCAATCACCAGCCCCTATTAACCAGGGGTCCTGTCCTGCGGCCGTTTCCATCAGGAGGCCTAAGAATACGAGGTGTAAATAGATCAACTTCGACACACTTCCTCACCGGATAAAACATCTATCTTAAATAATTTAAAGTTACCTACAGCCATTCCTTAGGCTGCAGCCGAGCTGAGGGGATCATCGCTTAGAGATCTTTACGATGCATCCGTTCTCAGAGCTCTCGCGCTCTAGGTTCATGCCGAGTTCAGAGGTCACCTTTCTCCAGTGGCCTTCTATGCAGGTCTTGCAGTGCTCCTTTACCAGCAGTGATGCACCAACCCTGGCAAAGGCCCTGGCTCCCTCCATGATGGCACAGCGTTCCCGCCGAATCTCGACAAAGCCATCGCCTTCGGCCACCTTCACCACGCTTCCAAAGAGGTTCTTGTCATTGGTGGCAATGGCCATGGCTACGTCCTTTGGTTCAGTCATGCCCATCTTCTTGAAGGTGGCTGCCACCTGCTTGGCACCGAGATCCTGGAACTCCCTGAGCCCCTTCTTACCCAGCTTTCGGGCAACGTACCCGCTGCTTCCATAAAAGCTTCCCATCCACATGGCGACAACACGCTGCTGGATCTGATCCAATGGTATCTCAGGCACATCGGTCATAGGCACAGGCTCCTGATGACGGGATGTAATTGAATCAATATAACTCTTCTCCACAAGGCCGAAGATACGGCGATGAATCGGCGGAGATCGTCGATATCCAGGAGATCATTTATCCCCGAAGAGGCATACGCAAGCATCCATACCATCAAAGCGTCTATCAGGGAAGGCCAATCGTAAAAAATCCGGCCATGACGTGAGGACCTCAATGGAGGGCTACCGGCGCATTATTCGTCAACTGCTGATGGATCATATAGAAAAACTATAAGTAGTTTCGCGCCTGACATTAAGATGCGAAAAGCGGCGCTTGATGCCGAAGATGGTCGAAAGTACGTGCCAAGCTTGCTTTGTTGGGCTGTATTCTTCTTTATACTGGCGATAACCACCTGGGTACTGGGGGCACGCGGCGTTGCTGGATTGTCTATGACCGTGGCCAAGCGGTTGGTCATAATCTTCATTGTACTGGCGATTATAGCATCGATATTGCCTTGACTATGCGGTCTTCTCTCTTCACGTAGATATGGAGGTGGATGTGCTTGGTTATGCAGAGGAAGGATGCCTTCAGGCTGATATGGCTGATGTTTTACCTATCTTGACGCTCGTCGTACTACTCTGGTGACCGGGTGAAGTCGAATTTGGGATTTTTATCTTCAACGCTTGCTTGTGGGACTTCTGGCTCACCTTAACTCTCTGGAGGGAGCTAGCAAAGCCCTCTCCTTCTACTGACCCCTTTAGCGTTGTACCGGACTTGTATTCATCGAAGATCTCAGATATCACCGTCTTTAGCAATAATCTTGAATACTTTTATGAATCCGTAGACCTTCAAATGTATTATTCTGCCACCTGGAGGCGTACCGATATCCTGAATTTGCGTATTTCGGGCATCATCGTGTTTCATCGACCTATTTTTCTTTAATCTGGTTAGCCAGTGCCAATTATATTTCCAAATAGTTTTAGAATCATTATACTGGAGCACCAGCCGTCGAAAATACCAAAGACAGGAAAAAACCTCATGACCTTGGTTTTTCAAGAATACCCATAAAATGATCGTCTTTTGTTTTAAGATCCTTATCTTTATCGTAAATTCTGGAATCTACCGGAGCTATAGTATTTCCATCAATCCAAAGTATTGTGACGGTATTGATACCACTCGATACTCTACAATGTTTTCCGCTCCATTGATGATAAGCTAGACCCGTATTTTTGGCGTATGGTTTATCGGGAATTGTATCACCGATGATTAAGAAACTTGAGGGTCAATAATGCCTTTTACCTCATTCCATAACGCTTCTGTGTGTGGAGGCTGGCTTCAAAAAAGACAGGTAAAAGCGCCATGTAAGGGGCTATTATACTTATCGGTGTGACGTCTTGATGCGTCTGTATAGGTAAATACGCCTATTGATGCCAGCAGGGCGTTTAAATAATCAAGGTAATCGCATTTAGTAAGGTTCATTTGGCTACAATACGTTATCCATGGAACTCAATATAACCTGTGCTACTTTTGAACGCATTATCAAGTGCGTAGGTCTTAAAGTAGCAGATGATCTGCAGGAG
>DAXJ01000015.1 GCA_002506335.1 Methanosaeta sp. UBA114 | reverse complement strand
GATAGAGGGTGTTTACAGAGGAGTCTTGAATATAGATATGTCAAGGTCAGTGAACCTAATTGGAGTAGGTCCAGGCAGAACGTTCGTGGATGGAGGTAATACAAGCTCAGTATTCACTGTCGGTAAAACTAACTCAGGTACTAGTGTCAAATTAACTGGTATAACCATTCATGGAGGGTCAAGCGAATACGGAGCTGGTATCAACAACTTCGGCAGGCTGATCATGGGTGATACTACCATAACAGGAAATATCGCTAGTAATTCTGGCGGGGGGGTTTACAACCACGATGGCACAGTGGATATGATGAATGGAGTTACAAAAGACAATATAGCAGCCTATGGTGGAGGTATCTTCAACCACGGCGTGCTGAACCTGCATATGGATGGCATAATAAATAACACCGCCTTGGGACGAGGTAGCGTAGATGCTGGGAAAGGCGGCGGGATTTGGGATGAAGGAACCTTCAACTTTAAAGCGGGCTACATATACAATAACCAACCCGATGACATATACCGACCACCCTGAAGCGCTAGGAGTGGCTATTAATGGATGGCTGACATCTCCCACCAGCCTCCTCTTTTGCTACGTATAACCTACAAGGCCCGGCTATCCATCCCAACCCGCCCCCATATTTTATAAATACTAACTTGAACTCGAGACCCCTCTACTCTACGCACCAGATTCTATATTGCCATTCTAGCTTTAATTTGGCTCTGACCAGAGTATGTCGAGGATTAAAAATTCACGAAAGCCGCGAGCAAAATCCTTGATTTTGTCTCGATTAAGTATAGATCAATGGGAGCTAAACGCCTCGCTGTAGCAAAAGTAGTGCGGGAGGCGCGAGTCGAACGCGCGAACCCCTGCGGGACTGGACCCTGAATCCAGCGCCTTTGACCACTTGGCAACCCCCGCACATGGAGCACCCCCTTTGTTGCACTTGTAGTATATAACAATATCCGTTACCCGCCACCCTTCGCGCCCCGAACCCGTCCGAAACGACCGGCAAACTACATATCCCACCAGACAGGAATATCCATACCGGCGGAGGCGGTAACGAGGATGAAGATGCACTATCTACAGCACGTTCCCTTCGAGGACATGGCGAACATCGAGGGCTGGGCACAGGACAGGGGTTACGATATATCGAGAACCCTCCTCTACGAAGACGAGCCCCTCCCTGACAGGGATAAGTTCGACTGGGTGATAGTCATGGGCGGCCCTATGAACATCTACGATCATGATAAGTACCCCTGGCTGGCCCGGGAGAATGGTTTCATCAAGGCGGCAATTCAAGGAGGTAAAATCGTCCTGGGTATCTGCCTCGGCGCCCAGCTCATAGCCGATGTCCTGGGAGGAAAGGTCAGGAGGAATAGCCATAAGGAAATCGGCTGGCACAAAGTGAGCTTGACTCCTGCGGCCTCAAGATCAAAGTTCTTTAAAGTTTTACCCAAAGAATTCACCGCATTCCAGTGGCACGACGATACCTTCACCATCCCTCCAGGAGCCATGCGCACAGCCTGGAGTGAGGCCTGTGCCAACCAGACATTCGAGTGCAATAAGGCCATAGGCCTCCAGTTCCACCTGGAGTCCTCCAGGGACAGCATAGACCACCTGATAGAGAACTGCTCCGATAGAGCTAGTGGATGGGGAGTACATACAGAAGCCCAAGGAGCTGCTGTCCAGGGTAGACAGGTTCCCCGAGGTCAACGGCCTTATGGACTGCTTCCTGGAGAATGTGGAGAAGGCTAGGTAAAATCACAGAACAGTATATACACTCGTTTGAAAGAAGCAGAATATTGTGAGGGTAGAGACCAAAGCGCACCCCATCACCAACCACCGCCTTCGCCATTTGCACAGCTGTGATGGGCCTGGCCATGCACCTGGACCTTGAGTAAAAGGTAAGCATGCCCGTCTTCTAAATAGATCTCCCCGTACCACGGCCCCTTTTTATCCAGTTCTAGCCTTATGAAAACGATAGGATCCAGGGCCAAGACACAAATACCTGAAAGAAGAGCCCTCAGGTAGTAAAGGGCGTAGCAGGTCAAGGTATCACAGACCAATGCACGGCCTCCTAGGCCAAACCAGACTCCAGCCACGAAGATCAGCCACCTGAGATATCGAGCAGCTCTCCGGCATTGAAGCTCCCTCTGAAGGTTATCAGGGAGTAGCCCACCGCAATTCCTAGGAGAAGCCTCACCATCTCCAGAAGGGCCATGGTGTTCAAGGGATCTATAGATAATCCAGAATTGGTCTTGGGTGTCTCCACCCACGACGGCGGCGCGGTCCTAGCTCCCCAAGGAGCTGTTAGCAGGAAATAAAAGTCCAGAAGACCTGCCGAAGATGCCAGGGTAGCGAGGATCTTGTGCCGTGGACCAAGACTCCAGAACCAGGATGACACAGCCGTCTCCCACCACAGAAAAGCCTGAGAGGGCAGAAGCGCTTATAACCCAGCATGCGGCACGCCCAGGAGAATTGGACCCCGAGGTAGACGCTGGAGCGGCCTATAATGAATGTCAGGAAGAGAGCCGCAGGCCTGCCCGGGATCGGTAGGATCCTTTGGCAACAAAAACCTAACAACCCAGGTTAAAGAGTGTTTTGGTAAAATTCAACTATTAGAATTAATAGGGTCAATAAAACTGTGATCTGGCAGAATCCTCGGCCAGGGCACCTCGGCCCCAGTCCATGGCATCCTCAGCCGGCCCGGACAGAGTTATCCTTCCCATCTCCAGGAGGCTGGCTCTGTCGCCAATGCAGGCCACATTCCTCAGGTCATGGGTAACTATGATGCTAGGTACCCGGCACTGGTGAATGGTTTCCCTGAGCTCCCGTCTCACAGCATCCTGCTTTCTCACGTCCAGGGCCGAGAGAGGCTCGTCCAGGAGAAGAACCTCAGGCTCAATGATAAGAGCCCTGGCTAAGGCTACACGCTGCTTTTGCCCTCCCGAGATGCTGGAGGCCCTGGCCTTCCTGATCTCCCAAAGCCCTGCTGCCTCCAGCCTATCTTTCACCATAAAATCCACCTCGCTGGCTGGGATCTTTCGGGCCTTCAGGCCGAAGGCCACGTTATCGTAGACGCTCATGTGGGGAAAGAGGGCGTAGTTCTGGAAGACGTATCCAATGTTCCTGGCCTCAGGGGGGACGTTCACATTCAAGTCTGAGTCAAAGAGGGCCCTTCCTGATTGATGGATCAGCCCTGCATCCGGGTCCATGAGGCCCGCTATAAGATTGAGGACGGTGGTCTTTCCGCAGCCGTTGTCCCCCACAAGCAGGAGTATCTCGCCATCGTCCACCGAGAGGCTGACCTCCAGGTCGAAGTCCCTCAGCTTCTTTCTTACATCAGTTTGGAGCATTCTTGTACACCTGGCGGGTGAGGAGCTTTACCAGGACGATGACCAGGAAGGATATTATGACCAGTATCAAGGCCAAGCATAGCGATACGTCCAGGTCTCCCTGCATGGCGGTGTAGATGGCCAGGGGCATAGTCTGGGTCCTTCCCTGAAGGTTTCCCGCGAACATGATGGTGGCGCCGAACTCCCCCAAGGACCTGGCAAAGGCCATGATGGCCCCAGAGATGAGGCCGTTTAGAGCTAGGGGTATTGTCACGTGGAAGAAGGTGTAAGTCCTGGAGGCCCCGAGGGTCCGGGCCGCATTCTCCAGAGATAGATCGACATCTTCGAAGCTGGTCCTGGCCTGGCGTATGTAGAAGGGTGACGAGACGAAGACCTGGGCAAAGATCACCGCCATGGTGGTGAAAGCTATGCTGAAGCCAAGAGCATTGAGGTAGTGCCCTAGGAATCCCATCCTGCCAAAGGCCATGAGAAGGGCAATTCCTGCCACCGCCGGAGGCATGATCACCGGCAGATCTAAGAGGGAGTCGGCCAGCTCCTTTCCGGGGTATTGAAACCTGGCGTGAACGTAGGCTATGGGCGTTCCCATGGCCACCACTGTGGCTGTGGTCAGGGTCGAGGTCATGAGGCTCAGCCGCAGGGCATCGGTCACCATAGGATCGTGAAGAGACCTGATGATGGCATCCAGGGGGCTCTTGAGGAAGAGGGAGGCTACAGGCAGAGCTATGAAGGCCATGGCCAGTATCAACAAAGCACCCAAACCCGCCTTTAAGCCTGCCATCTTAGCCCTGGAGAAAAGATCGCCGGCATCTACATCCCGATCTCTGCACTTAAGGCCTCTGTCGTATCCGATCTTTGCCTGATCCGTTGCCATGGTTCACCGTTAATGGGAGTTCAACTGCGATGCATGCCCAGGCGCTACCGGTATAAAATGATGCCAGTGCTTTTCAAAAAATCCCCTGGCCGGAGGGATCCTACCTCAAGATTCAAGGAGAGACCAGGGTCTAAACCGTACTTCTGGAGTATTGTCTTTACCTTTTCCGACTCCACCAGATCTATGAATGCCTTGGACTCATTGGTGTATATGGACCCATTCAGTATAGCTAAAGGATACTCAGCTATTACATTGTCATTATCCGGTATCTCCATCCTGGCGATCTTGGAGGGGAGGGCATCAGTCACATCCGATTTGCAAGATATGCCGGCGTCAACCTCGTCCAGGGCCACCTTGGATACGGCGTAGTTGACATTAGTCTCCTTGGATACAACATTGACCAGGACCTTGGCCTTGAACTGGGGTCCCAAGGCCGTGTTATTGGCGGTCTTGTTCAGTATCTGAAGGGCGTAGTCGCCTATGGGTACATCCTTTGGCGGATTAGCACTCATCCCCATCGGTATATTCAGGACTGATGCAACCATTATTGCGGCGAATAAACGCCTATCGGTCAAAGGCCATCACCAACCTATTCAATCGTTGATCGTTCTCGTTATGTGAATATGTACGTTTACTGTTAGGCCATAACGTTAACGCAGACGTTGAACATATGAATCTTGCGCCTGGATGATATGGAGACCTCACGATCAGGTATTCAAACGCAGAACTAAGGAAGCTAAGGTAGATATGGAGACGTTATAGCCGTGGGATGCCCATAGATCTGCCTTAGCAGGAAGCGTTGATGCCATGGAAGGGGTCAGTATATGGACCCCACGTCCAAGAGCACATTGGTCAGGGCATCCAGGAGCCTTCCGGCCCCCTCGTACCCCAGGATCAGCTGCCTGCCGACCCCCACCCTGTCGGAGTTGGGCAGGCCCACCCTGACCAGAGGAATCTTCTCCTTCTTGGAGATCTGGCGGCCGTTGGAGCTTCCTACCAGGACGTCAACGCCCACCGTCTTTATCTCGGCATGGATATCCGAGAAGTCCACGCCATTTAAGACCCTGGACCTGGGCGATATCACCTTCACGGCCTCCACGAAATCAGAGCTGTTGGACCCTGTGGCAACGATGGCAGGGATTGCTCCAACCTCGCAAAGGAGCTTGGTCACTCCCAGAGCGATCTCTGTGTCGCCAAAGACCGCAGCCCGAACCTCGGCGAGGTACTTGTGAACATCCACCACGGTGTCCAGAAGCCGCCCCCGCTCCAGATCGTACTTCCTGGGAAGGCCAAGGCCCGTTAGCCTCTCCACCTCTCCGATAAAGAGATCGGTATTATCAAGGCCGATAGGCAGGGGCAAGGCTATGTGGGGCACTCCAAAGGCTTCCTCCATGTATCCCCCAGCCGAAGGCGTCTGAAATCTACCGCCTAAAGTCAGGATCGCCCTGGAGCTGGCCATATCCGCCACATCAGCCAGAGGAGTCCCGCCCTCTGGAATCCTGGAGAACTTCTCAGATCTGGGACCGTCGAAGGTCTCCGATATGTCGGGAACCACAATGCTGTCGCATCCCCAATCCTGCAAAAGCTCCTTCAGATACCGGACATCGGCAGGTGAGACCACTGAGCCCAGGATCAGGTTTATCCTATCACCAGGCTGCCCCCTGATGGCCAGGGCCTGGACTATGGCCTGTAGGGTCTTGGCATATCCCTCCTCGTGAGATCCGGAGTAGCTCGGGGTTGAGACGTGGATGATGGGCAGGTCTCTGGCCGAGGGCTCCTCCTGCCTGAACTCCCTGATGATCTGGGCCACGTCATCTCCTATGGTCTCGGCCAGGCAGGTGGTGGCCACGCCTATGGCCTTGGGGCTGTATCCTATCATAAGATTCTTCAAGCCCTTCTTCAGGTTGGCCGCACCTCCATAGATGGCTCCTTTCTCGCTCAGGGCCGAG
>DAXJ01000051.1 GCA_002506335.1 Methanosaeta sp. UBA114 | reverse complement strand
TGTCTGACCGCGACTACAATGCAGCAATGAACATTCTCTTTGCAGGGAGGAAACAGCCCTAAACGCCCATAGAGCTAAAACCTCTACGTCACGTCACAGTGGTGCAAGTTTTGGCTATGAAGTGGGAAGCCCTACCATTCAGGGTAGGGTAGTTCACCAAGCCTTGTCAAAGGTTAAGTTTCCACGCAACACTTAACTATCACGAATAAACGGCCCAGGCGATGATCCTTTCCTATTACAAGTAATATGCTCAGATACCTAATTCGATTGTCAGATCAATGAGTGATAAAGATGTAATCTGGGGGTGTCCTATCTGTGGCTCCCATACATCTCCACGACCCTCGGAAGAGATAGGCTCATGCCAGCCAAGGATTATGTCTCTCCATGACGAATTGGCAAAGGAAAACCCTCGAAAGCTCGCAAAAGATGCGTTCAGGCCTTCTCCTACGGAAGATCATACGGCATCACACAGCAATCTTCAATAGAAGGCACTATTTACAGACTAACAGATAGCAGCATGCTCCAGCACTTTAGGAAGGTAGGGATCTGGGAGAATGGAGATATAGGACGGCAGGAGGCGGAGGTCCCGGTGCCCTGATCCAATCAAGCCATTTT
This sequence comes from Methanosaeta sp. UBA114, assembly GCA_002506335.1. Classification (GTDB taxonomy): domain Archaea; phylum Halobacteriota; class Methanosarcinia; order Methanotrichales; family Methanotrichaceae; genus UBA114. The sequence continues at coordinate 2,540 of DAXJ01000051.1, read as the reverse complement.
AGTCCTGGTGCTCGTAGCCGTTGGAGCTTCCACCTTCCTCAGGAGGAGGGTGCCGTCTTTAAGCTCATCCACCGCCAGCTTATCGCCATCTTTCAAATCCAGCTTAGACAGAATGTCTTGTGGCAGAAGCACCCTTCCATTATTATCGATCTTGGCTATAGCCATGAATCCACTCTCATCAGGACTCTGGTCTTAGGGCAGCAGATATTAAAACCTTTTTTTGTAGCCAAGGAATATGGAAACAAAGCCTCTGTGAAAGGAAGCCTTAACTTTGACCCTCGAACTCCGTACTATCCAGGCACTTATCTGCTCGAGAACACCCTTGAGCCAGACATGGGGTTCGGTAGCTCGGCGGATGCGATTCAGTACCTGGAAGACGAGCTGCTGTGTGATATGTTGTTCAAGGCTCCCAAAGACAAGCTGAATTACTGGGCTCTATTGTTTACGCCGATCATCCAGAAGATTACCGATTATCATAGGGCGCCGTTCTTTCTTGTCCACAAGCCCAAGAGAGGTATAGGTGCAACGGCGATGGCGGATGCAGTATATCTCATCAACTATGGTGAGTGGTCAATGCCCCAGATGACCCTGACCTCTAAGAGAGACGAGTACCAGGTGTCCAACGAGCTACTCGGCCACTTGGAGAGAGGGACGCCGATGGTCAACTTTGATGACATTCAGGGATCTCTGTCTCACAAGACGATAGTTAAGTTCCAGACTGACATGAACCCACGCGGCAGAGCATTGGGCAGTCAGAGAATAATAGAGGTCCCGAACCCGTACACGGTCCTATGTGGCACTGGCAAGAACGTTATGGTCAGAGACGATATGCCCAGGAGGACGGTTGAGATCGTGCTTCACTCAGAGTTGGAGTACCCGTCTACGAGGCCCCTGAAGCATCCAGGGTTTAAGGAGCATGTATTCGCCAGACGGGCCAGGTTGCTTAGTGCGCTCCTGTACTGCGTTCAGCAGTGGGGTCTGGCTGGGGCGCCTAGGTCGGAGAACAAGGTCGGCGAGTACTATGACTGGTCTACAGCCATGGGCGGTCTTCTGAAGTTTCTAGGGCTGGATATACTGGATTAGAACCGGACCTAGGAAGAGACAGCCATGTCAGCTAACGATACTCTGATTGGCGACTTTCTCGGTACCTGGCATGACATGGACCATACGGATGGCTCGATGACGGAGCCCACGTTCAAGGCTAGAGAAGTCCTTCAGTGGATCAGAGATGAGAGGTTCCAGGATTGTCTGCCAGCGTCGAGTAGCATTGATAAGGCTGTTAACAACAACAGAGCCCAGTACCTGGCGGCCTGGTTGCAGTTCCTCAAGGATGCTAACTATGGAGGCTACGTGCTGAGGATGAGCAGGGACCTGCATACCAAGAATATGGTGTTACTCGGTGGAGAATGTCGGCGGTGGTGCTAACTTTTCAAGAGGTTGATGGAAAGGCAAAACCTTATCAGGTCAGGCAATTCATAACTATAGTGGAGAAATACCATCTTCAGATGGTCGAGGACGATGCCGACTTATAAGATAGAATTCTTCTATAGCGATGAAGATGAAGGGTTATATAGCGATTGCCCCCGACCTGCCCGGATGCTCCGCTTTCGGCGAAACTGAGGACGAGGCATGGAAAGAAATGATGACCGCCGTGGAGCTGTGGCTGAAAGCTGCCATGGAACAAGGTCGACCAACCCCCCATGAGTTTTCTCAAGCAACCAACGTGGCCTGATCCTGCCTTTGCACAAAACCGAAGACAATGGATCCAAGGTCGACTGATCTTTAAGTTGCCTTATACGGCATAGCTGATGGTATCAATACGCTTTCCTCCAGAGGGCTCCCTGACATCCGACCTCGGAAACTCGAAGGTTCCAACCTTGCCCGAGTCCCTGGAGGGGAACGGCACGGACCTTTCCATTTGGGATCTGAGGTCCCAGGCAGACCGTTACATCTCTGTCAACGCCCTCGATCGCCGGGCTGTAGCCCATAACCTTGTAAGGCTTTCCTCCCAGATCGCTGAATACGGCTGCCATCCCGGGCCCATGCTGACCAGGATTGATATTTTAATGCGACCGCCCGGAATGCTCTGATTTTCAGCGCTCAGGAATGGCTTGCTAGTATCGATATCTGCGTTATCGATCCTAGGTGCCTGCCCGGCCCCAGCTAATCCTATAGGGGATATAAGGCCCTGGCTACAAGCGTAAGATTGATCTCAGCCAGCTAGGGGCTCTGGCAAAGCATCATCAAACGGAGAAGCACGGCGATAGTGACTAGAGGTTTACGAGGGTCCCTGTAAGATTTAATTATCATAGGATAAAGGAAAATAGGTTTGCTTGGCTATCACATGGGTATTTTTACGAGCTCCGAGGGTGCAGAGGGGCGAAAAGCACAGGACTTCCATCCTTAGACGTAGAGCCTCTCGCGTGCTAACTATATATTCATCCAAAACTAATAAACCCTCGGCTGATGTACTGGCTGCTTTTCAACGCAGCTTCAACATTTCATGCTACAGGATTCTCTCCATTGGGGTGACTGCTCCC
>DAXJ01000018.1:1403-23343 GCA_002506335.1 Methanosaeta sp. UBA114 | reverse complement strand
AGATTCTACGTACTTGACCTGCCCGGTGCCGGCTATCGTCGAAATAGGTATATTTCAATATTATATTTAATAGTTATCTGTTAGTCCGCGATAACAAGGGAGGGCTCCGCTTTAATCCTGCTACGACTATGTCGTAACTCTCGTTAACTCGCAGAGTTAACGAGATCAGACTGAAGCCACTGGAACTTCCCACTCTGCCCTCACCACTCCCGCGAGTTAAAGATCAATCTCGGCCGAGAGATCCTCCAGTAGATCGTCGGCGCCGGGCCGGGGGATATCGAGGAGATGACGGAGTACATCTCCCTAGCCTTGAGGAATACGGGCCATAACGACATTCATAGAAATATACTCATAGAAACCAAGTCTGATTCAATGGAAGTGAGCAGAATGTATGTGTTTTTTAACTACCAGTAAGGCTTTGGATTATGAAATCAGACAGTTGGCGCCTGAGGATGGATTTTTATTCTGTGAAAAAAATATGCGCATATTTTTAACAGTAACGGAATGACAACCGATTTAATCTTCTAGACCCCCTGTCGCTTAGCAGTTATACCGCACCATTTCAGGAGATCGCCTCTCTGTAAAGGCTTAGCGATATAATTATCACCATGGTACTTTGATAGGTCTTCATCCAGGGCACAAACCATGATCTCAAGTTTGAAAGATCGGCCTTTTAGACTGAAAGCTTCCAGATTCGTCCTTAGTGATACAAAAGTTAAAGACAATGACAATAATGAGCCTGAGGATAATCCATGAATACCATCGGCAAAGAACAAGAACTCCAGAACCGAACCATCCTACAAAAAATCGCCAGAGGAACCATGCTCCTCCGAGGACTTCTCCCCGACTTCTCTGCTGAATGCCTCTCGGAACTTGCATTAATCCAGGCTCCGGCAAAGGCAGAAGATGCCCCGAATGCTCGCGACCTGAGGGACATGCTATGGTCTTCCCTCGATAATGATGATTCTGAAGATCTGGACCAGCTGACAGTTGCCGAGCCCCTCCTGGAGGGAAGTATAAGGATCTTAGTAGCTGTGGCTGATGTGGATGCACTGGTCAAGAAGAATTCTGCCATCGATCGGGACGCACAGCATAATACAACTTCCGTCTACACTTCAGCCAAGATTTTTCCCATGATACCTTTAAAGCTCTCTACCAACCTCACATCCCTGAACTTAAACGAGGATCGTATTGCCATAGTGGTGGATATGACGATTGGTCCAGACGGATCTCTAGTTGAGTCTGATATCTACAGGGCAATGGTGCGTAATCATGCCAAACTTGCTTATAATAGCGTGGCTGAATGGCTGGAAGGGAAGATGCCTGTGCCAGCAGCTGTGGCAGCAGTAGATGGGCTGACTGAGAACCTGCTTCTCCAAGATAGAGTGGCTCAGATGATGAAGCGCCTTCGGCATATACAGGGTGCTCTGAGCCTGGAGACCATAGAAGCTAAACCGGTCTTTAAAGGAGAAAGGATCTGCAATCTGCAGGTTGAGGAGACTAATCGGGCCAAGCAGATCATCGAGGACTTCATGATCGCTGCCAATGGAGTAACGGTCCGCTACCTGGGGCAGCGCGGTATTCCTTCCCTCCGTAGGGTGGTGCTCGTCCCCAGAAGGTGGGATCGAATCGCCCAGATCGCAGCAGAACATGCTTTTAAACTTCCTAAAAACCCTGATTCAAGGAAGTTGGAGAGGTTTCTAACCATGATGAAGAAGGCCGATCCACTTCATTTTCCCGATCTATCTTTAACTGTTATTAAGCTTCTCGGAAATGGAGAGTACGTGGCAGAGGTGCCCGGAGAGAATGCAGCCGGTCATTTCGGCCTGGCGGTCAAGGATTATACACACTCCACTGCACCCAATAGGCGCTATCCCGATCTAATCACCCAGCGCCTGCTTAAGGCAGCCATCGAGAAAAGGCCAATACCCTACAGTGTGGATGAGCTGAACTTTCAGGCGGAGAATTGTACCAAGAAAGAGGATATTGTCGCCAAGGTAGAGCGGCAAGTAAGCAAGTCCGCTGCTGCTCTTCTTCTCCAATCTAGAATTGGTGAGAGATTTTCGGCACTGGTAACTGGCTCAGCTGATAAGGGCACATGGGTTAGGCTGTTGGATATTCCTGTGGAAGGAATGCTGAAGAATGGAAGAAGGGGAATTGATGTGGGTGATCAGATCACCGTAGAGTTAGTATCTGTGGATGTAGGGCTGGGATTCATTGATTTTAAGAAAGCAGAGTGATTCAAAAAGCTCTTTGGGAGAAACCTACTTTTTTGGTAGTTAAATAGCCCGGAGAATATTTCTACATGGTTCTATCCTATGGATAAAACAGGGTTTTTAGAAATGCTCAAAGGATCACGGTTATATCACCTATATCACCTATATCTCCTGCTTGACAATAGCCTCTACAAGATGTATCACTACGGACGAAAAAGAGGCCAAGGTAAGAAACTTCGCCCTGAGAGACAAAGATGGCAACGAGACAGTGATCTTTACAGATGATGAATTCTATCAAAGCTATCTTTTCTCGTTTACCTTGGCCTTGATCAGATCCTCTACATCCTAGGGCCCGGCGCTGAAGGTCCCCCGGAGGCCTTACAGCAGCATGCCCAGAAATGACAAAGATCTTTTTTTAAAACGCTAAGGTTTATTAAGCTTGACTAAATACCTGGCTGGCTTGTAGCTCTAGCGGGGCTATTTTCATAATATTCCGCCATACGTTCCCGCCAGTAGCTATCCTTTACCCCTTATGGGGGCGGCAGGTTATAGCACACTCAAGCATGTTTGATCATACTTCCCCGACTAATAATATACTTCTATAATATAAAATTTAATCCCTGACTGAGTCCTGGAGGAGACGTGGGATGGGAAAGATAGCGATTATATCTATACTCTTCTCATTGGAGGTGGTTGGACATTCCCGCATTTATTTACTACGTTGGCTATTAATGATGACCCTACTTAGTGCTATCTGAACAAAGCCTAAAGGATATGGCGAGGAGTGGATGTGGAGGGACTAAGGGTACGTTACTATTCCCCGGTTCTTACTGTAATCCCTTATTTCTTGAGAACCGTATGCTTTATCAGCATTTGCCATCTTGGGTCGAGTAATTGGTCTGTTTATATCTGATTTAATCTTAATCTGTAAAATAGTTGGTACATACCGCTTAGAATCATGAACATTGGCAGGAGATACCGATAGGGCAATGGGTGATCCGTGACTTTCGGTTACAGCGCTTGTTTTTATTCCTTTAATCTTTCTATTACCATCATGGCCTTCATCGTCCCTTTATTGCCAGTATGCCTTTAGTATCGATGTTACAGTGAGATAGATCTATTTGACCATTCATTTAATAAACTTATTGTAACTGCTGGGCTGATGTTCTTGATGTCGTCCTCACAATAGATTTTATCTCTAAATTCCCGTCTCTCTAAGCTGTAGTTCCCAAGTTTCTCGCCCGGCCGTTACCTCATCATATATGCTTCATTTCCTTAAATCAGTTAGCGGATATACTATCTTATATTATTTCTCTATAACTAAGTAACATTGCCTCTGTCTTATATCCCTATTACGTAGCAAAAACCAAAAACTTGGTAACCACAATTCCATAAGAACCTAATGTATTCTCTTCCTTTCACGTTAGGTATTCATATGGGTTTCTTATCATTCCATATAAACCTTTGAGGGAATAATACAAGGGATACCTCTTCCATAGTTAAACCTAGGGTTAAAAAGATAAATATTATATTAAGTATGTAGATAAAACATTCTTATCCTTTGAAATACCTCGGCGCCGTCTCCATAGCTCTAGCCATCAGCTCAGCCGACCCCTCCACGTCTTTAAGGCTCAAAACCTCCACCGGCGAGTGAATATACCTGGTAGCGACGCTGATAACCCCCGTTGGTATCCCATCCCTGACCAGGTGAATGGCAGTCCCATCGGTGGTGCCACCTTCGCTCACCTCAAGCTGGTGAGGAATATTGAACTGCCTGGCGGTATCCATCATCCAGGTCAGAACCTGGGGCGAGACTATGATCCCGCGCCCCGACGCGTCGGCAACCGTGATCACCGGCCCCTTTCCCATCTCCACGGGCGCATCCTTCATCTCAATCCCCGGATGGTCTCCAGGAATGGTGACGTCCGACGCGATTGCTATGTCTGGATCCAAACCGTAGGCACTGACCTTAGCCCCCTTCAGACCGACCTCCTCCTGAACCGTGCCCACGGCATAGATAGTGCACTTGGTCTTGGTCCTCCTCAAGGCCTCTATCATGGCCACCAGGCCCGCCCTGTTGTCGAAGGCCTTGCCCGTGACCTTGTCTCCCTGGAGGGTTTTAAAGTCCCTGTCTATGGTCACCGGGGCCCCGGGTACTACACCTAAATCCTCAGCCTCCTTCTTGCTATTAACCCCGATATCCACGAACATGTCCTTGGCCTCGGGGGGCTTCTTCCTGTCCTCTTCCTTCATCACATGGACGGGTTTTGATCCCAGGACACCGACGAGGGGGCCTTTCAGCGAGTGAACTATGACCCTCTGGTTTAGGAGGGTCGGATCGAACCATCCACCGATCTTGACAAACCTCAGAAAGCCCTTGTCATCCACGAACTTGACCATGAGACCTATCTCATCCATGTGGGCCTCAATCATTATCGACGGCCTTTCGCCCTTCTTTATAGCTATAAGATTTCCGAAGCTGTCGGTCTTCACCTCGTCCACCAGGGGCGCAATCTCCTGCCTGACGACATCCTGGATGGAGCCTTCCCTGCCCGATATTCCATGAGCGTTGCTAAGCATTTCCAGCAGCGATTTTATGTCCGTCATTAATTCATCATCCCTAGAAATTCTCCCTTGAACGTTAAAACAAAAATGACCGTGACAGATGTCCCAGACATCAAACAGCCCTGACCCTGGCCCCTTCGTTCCTGGCTCTTGTGATCAGTACCTCCCCTCCAATCCCATCCATGGCCTCTCTGGCAGAGGCCTCCACGTCCCTCACTTGCGAGTCCGCTATGGCGTAGATCGTAGGCCCAAAGGAGCTGAGGCCCGAGCAGGCCGCCCCTGCCTCCCTCATGCCCTTCATTATGTCCTTGACCATGGGATGCTGGAGGTCCACCTCCACCTTCTTGAAGCCCAGCTCCTGGACCCTGTTCACAGCTTGACCAAAGTCGTCCAGGTTGCACTCCACCAACGCCGGGGTCATCTTCACCAGGATCTGATAGCACAGTTCGTGAACATCCGCCAGAGGCACGGGGCAGTAATCCTTGAAGACATCTAGCTCCCTCTGGCCGTGGGCACCTTTGGGTAGATTGGGTATGGCCAGAATTATCCTCCAGTCCCTGGGGAAGTCATGCCTGGCTATCACCTGGGGCGGCCTTACTCCGCAGGATGCCGAGGAGGGCCTGAAGTCGGCCTTGTCCTTACCGGGGCCAAAGGAGTGCCCTCCGTCCACTATGAATCCACCAAGGTCAAAGGCCGCAGTGCCTATGCCACTGGTGCCACCACGGTTGACTATCACGGCGATCTCACTGGCCGAGGCTGGCCTATCGTAGAGGGCGCAGACAGCTCTACCAGCCGCAATAGCCAGCTGGGTGCCGCTTCCCAGGCCGACGTGGGCCTTGTAGTCGCCTCGGATGGAGATCCTGGCACCGATGCCAACACCGCCAAGGCCGTAGGAGCTCAGCACTGCCTGTGCCGCGTTCCTCACTCTATCGACATCGGCGTTATTTCCCACCACGATCAGATCCCTAGACCTCTCGGCCTCCACCACGATGCTCGGCTCATCCAGGGCTATGCCTATGCCTCCGTCCACTCTTCCTGAGCTGCCCGAAAGGTCGGTCAGGGCCATGTGGATCCGGGATGGGGTCTGGATCACCACCCTGTATCCTTCCTGGAACTGGTTGTAGGGGAAGGTCTCGGTTATAGATATCAGGGGCTCTCCGTTCCTAACGATCCTATAGTCCCTGGAGAGCATGAGTTCTTTGCTGAAAATATTGAAGACCCGGCTCATGGTGTCGTCGGCCTGGAATGCCTTGGCACCTAAGAGGTCCCTCCTGGTCTCGATCTTGTGCTTCTTCAGAATGACGCCGATAGGGATGTCGGCCCTCATCATGTCATCCTTGAAACTAGGCTCAAGCCGCCCTAGAGGCGTGTGGGAGACGGCGTAGATAAGGGTCTCCCCAGTGTCGGCCCTCTTGAGCTTCACCACCCTGTAGTTTACATCATCGCCGGGGTTGGCTTTGAGCTCCTGGGCTACGGACTCATCAGCGGGCACTACCTTTTGAACCAGGGTCTCTATCTCCACAGGGCTTCCCGTTATCACCTCCAGGATGCTGGTAACGGAGCCATCGGTTCCTAAAAGCATCTTCTGCACCGGGCTCAGCTTGCCTACCGATCTCTCAAGCTCCGATATCCTGGCTGCCATGGGGAAGGAGGCCTGTGACAACATGTAAAAAGAGTCGATGGACAGGAATAAAGTTTTTCCCCTCTAAGAGCCGACTACGGTCGAGGTGTGATATTGGCGACTTCCAGGCTTTCAGGCTTTCGCAATCTGTCCCCGGTAGAGAGGCTTGCAACCGTATCAGAGCAGACCGGCCTCGGACAGGACGATCTGGCCCAGCTCAATCAGGGTTTGACATTAGACCAGGCTAACAGAATGGTGGAGAACGTCATAGGCATGATGCAGGTGCCCTTGGGCATTGCCACCAACTTCCTCATCGACGACAGAGACGTCCTTATTCCTATGGCCACCGAGGAGCCCTCGGTCATAGCCGCGGCCAGCAACGCAGCCAAGATGGCAAGAGATGGCGGCGGGTTCATTACCGGTAGCACAGGGCCGGTTATGAGGGTCCTAATCCAAGTGACTGGAGTTCAGGACCCCTTCTTCACCAGGCAGACCATCCTTTCCCACACTGATGAGCTCATGGCCATGGCCAACTCCAAGGACCCCATGCTGGTCAAGTTCGGGGGGGGAGCCAAGGGCCTGGAGGCTTACGTTCTGGACTCCAGGGTGGGGCCCATGATAGTAATTCACCTCCTGGTGGATTGCAGGGATGCCATGGGAGCCAACGCCCTCAACACCATGGCCGAGTTTCTGGCCCCGAGGATAGAGGAGATCACTGGTGGTAAGGTGTACCTGAGGATCATCTCTAACCTGGCCGACAAGCGCCTGGCCATGGCGAGAACCGTCTTCAAGGCCTCGGGTATCGGAGGTCCGGAGGTCGTGGACGCCATCATCAAGGCCGCAGTGCTCGCCGAGATCGATCCCTATAGGGCCGCCACCCATAACAAGGGGATAATGAACGGCATCACAGCCGTGGTCCTGGCCACGGGGAACGATACCAGGGCGGTGGAGTCCGGGGCCCACGCCTACGCCTCGATAGGTGGCAGGTATACCTCCCTCACCCACTACGAAAAGAACTTCGAGGGAGATCTGGTTGCATCCATAGAGCTGCCCATGGCCGTAGGTCTGGTGGGCGGAGCCACCAGGGTCCATCCTGTAGCCAAGGCGGCAGTGAAGATTCTAGGGATAAAATCCGCTGATGAGCTCGGCAGGATAATTGCCGCCGTAGGTCTGGCCCAGAACTTCGCTGCCCTAAGAGCGTTGGCTACTGAAGGCATCCAGAGAGGCCACATGACTCTTCACGCCAGGAACGTAGCCATCCAGGCCGGTGCCACCTGCGATCTGGCTGAAGTTATAGGCGCCAGGATGGCCGCAGAGCGCAGGGTCAGTGCCGACAGGGCAGCTGAGCTCCTCAGGGAGATGAAGGAGCAGGGGAAGTCTTGAGGCTGGGAGTACTAGGCCCCGAAGGAACCTTCTCCGAGAAGGCGGCCAGGCGCTGGAGCCCCAAGGCCGACCTGGTCTACTTCGGGGACTTCGAAGACATACTGAGGGCTGTGGAATCTGGAAGCTTGGATCTGGGGATGGTGCCCTTGGAGAACAGCCTGGAGGGGGCGGTGCCACTGGTCATGGACGTGCTCTTGGAGCTGGATGTGAAAATTGCCGGCGAGATGAGCCTGCCAGTGAGGCACTGCCTCATGAGCCAGAACCCGGGCGAGATCAAGGTGATAATCTCTCACCCGCAGCCCCTGGGCCAGTGCAGGAAGTTCATAAAAGAGCACTATCCTAAGGCCGAGGTCAGGGCCACTGGCTCCACCAGCCACGCAGCCAAGCTTGCCCAGGAGTTCCCTGAGATGGCGGCCATCGCCGGGGCCGATACTGCCGAAAAATACGGGCTGAGGATTCTGGCCCGTGATATTCAGGACGGCATAGATAACGTCACCAGGTTTGCGTTGGTGGGAAAAGAGATTCCCGAGCCCACGGGAAGGGACAAGACCTCCATGGTCGTCTACCTGGATCGCGATAGGCCGGGGGCTCTGTGCCAGGTTCTTCAGGAGTTTTCCCTGAGGAGCATCAATCTGACCAGGGTAGAGTCCAGGCCGAGCAAAAGGGGCCTTGGGGACTACTATTTTTACATTGACCTGGAGGGACACATCTCTGACGGCCACGTCCAGGGAGCCCTGGTGGGTATAAAGAGGAACGCAGCTGAAGTCAAGGTCTTGGGGTCTTATCCCAGGGCTTAATCCTAAGAGTTAACTTTTTTTCATCAGTTCTTCGAGTTTTCCGTCGTTTAGCGGCCATTAACAACTTTCCATAATCAAACATGGCGGTTAATTCCTTTTCATAAATTATATCCGTTAGATATTTAGCTTCAAACCGCCCCTTATTATGGGAGATCATGTTCAAGATAGTCAAGCGCAAGGCGATGGCCGATGGAACCCTAGTTTTAAATGAGGTTGAGGCTCCGCACATAGCTCGGAAGGCTCATCCGGGTCAGTTCGTGATTTTAAAGGCCATGGAAACGGGGGAGCGCATACCCATCACCATGGCCGATTTCAGCCCGGAGAAGGGGACTATCACTGTGATCTATGCCACGGTTGGGAGATCCACTACCTACTTTGGGGCGCTGAAGGTCGGAGATTATTACCAGAACGTCGTGGGCCCTCTGGGTCAGCCTACTCAGCTTAAAGAATTAGGCACGGTCATATGCCTGGGCGGAGGCACAGGTACCGCCGTGCTTTATCCCATGGCCCGGAAGCTAAAGCAGCTCGGCAACAGGGTGATCACCATCATCGGTGCCAGAACCAGGGATCTCATCATACTGGAAGAGGCGCTGATGGACGTGTCCGACGAGCTTCTGATATGCACCGATGATGGCTCCTATGGACGTCCAGGCCTTACCACGGAGCTGTTAGAGGATGTCTTGGAACGGGAGAAGATCGATCTGGTGGTGGCCGTAGGTCCAGTAGGCATGATGAAGCTGGCCTGTGAAATAACCCGACCTAGTGGCATAAAGACCCTGGTGAGCGCCAATCCCATCATGATCGACGGCACGGGAATGTGTGGAAGCTGCCGAGTGGATGTGGGAGGCGAGATCAAGTTTGCTTGTGTGGACGGGCCTGAGTTTGATGGCCACAGGGTGGATTTCGATTCCCTAACGAATCGCCTTAAGGCTTACAAAGCGGAGGAAAAGCAGAGCCTTGAGGCCCATGGCATCACAGAGATTCACCGGTGTAGAGTAGATATGGATACCCTGGCTGCCTCTGATGGCGGCGCGGCCTCGACGGTGCAGGAATGATCGTATAACAACTATTTTTAATTGAGTTTACCGAAGTATCCATTGGAAAAGATCCGCCCAAAGACTGCATTATAAGCCTCCTCCCGGTTGGTGTAAGGCCCCTTGTAGGTCAAGTAAGCAATCTCATACACCCGGGTCCGCGGCGTCTCCACTGAGAACCTGCCGTCGGGGTAGTAAGGCCTTTCCTCGGGTACCTGTATTACAACATTGAAGGCAACCGTGGAGGGATCTGCCACCTTGGGATCTACTTAATATATCGCCAGGCACACGGGCGATCAATTAGACATAGGCAACCCCCTCGATTCCACCCATTGATACAGATCCTCGAAGGCTCTAGGCAATGGTCTCCTTGAATGGTAATCCCTAGGCTTTGATGCTGGCCGGCCTTCAGGGGTGGAACCCTCTTCACTTTGATCTCCCAATTAGACCTCTCTTGTAAAATCCGCCCCAAGGTAGTTTTGTCTGTATTTGATCTAATGAGATGCGACGTGAAAGTAATCCATGGGTTCAAGGGACCTTCAAGGCAACCCGATGTGTTCATTTGAATCCATGGCGGCCGGATCTATTGGAGTTAATGATACATTTTATTCCGCTATGCTAAACATCTCATGCCCCAAATGCAAGAGATATAGCATTTATCTACCTAATAATGCTTGGATCCCACCGCAGAGGTAACTATTTATTGTTATTATTAGAGAATGGTCTTCTAAATACAGGAAAAGTGGCAAACAGCAGTTCATCTAAAATAGGCTTTAAAGCAAAAGCCAAAGCGCTATATGATCTTGTTAGATCAGAACTGCCCATAACTGCAGGGATCTGCATCATGGCAGGCGAAATACTTGATCTTGAAAGATTTCCTTCTGCCTTTATTGGCCTCATGGGCTATCTCGTCGGTTTTTTGTCTCAGGCGCAGCCAGGACCTCCAATGATTATTTCGATCCTGAAATAGACAGGGTCAATCGCCCTCAAAGGCCCCTTCCATCCGGTCGGGTCTCGATCTTCGAACTACTAATCCTCACCTGCCTATTTTCCACAGCCGGTTTTACAACATCCGTGCTTTTGGGTCTACCTATCCTAGCTCTTGCTACGCTCATGTGGGTTGTGGGCGTCTACTATAACTGGCGATATAACGAGACTGGTCTTTCCGGAAATGTTATGGTCGCGTTCTGCGTTTCCATGACATCCATCCTTGATGGAGTGGCTGCAAATGAAAACGCAAAGGGCCTGATCTGGACTTTTGGCCTTCTGGCCCTTGTATTTTTTAATTCTACAGGTTCAGCCCGTTGAACTCAACATTTGGCACAGCTATCCTGTTCTTCCTGGCTGTGGAGGGTGTGAGGTTATACTTACTCGATCTTAACCCAGGATCTATGTCATCCAGCACCTTTATGAGCTCTGATGCCGGCGCATATCCCATCACCATCTGCCTGAAAACTCCATTTTTAAAGATCAGTATCGTTGGAAAGGTGGTGATGCCGTAGTCCCCGGTTACCTTGCTGTTGGTATCTGTATTGATGAGCCCAAAGGCCACCTGGCCCCTCAGATCCTGGGATAGCTCCATGACAGTTACATTCATCATCTTACAAAAACCACACCAGCCGGCGAATCCTTCCAGAACGAAGAAGGGGTATTTTACTATTGCGCTATCCAGGTTGCTCTCATTGATGAGCATGGGCAGGCCGGGGTTATCTATGCCGAGATCTGCGAGGGGAACATTCTGCATCAGGGCCCTTGGAACCTCGGGAAAAGCTGAGAGGTCCACCTGGCTTGTATTTATGTCAGGGCTCAGCCTGTAAATGGTCCCCAAAAGCTCTTGTCCCGAGATGGGCCCTTCCTGCATATCCACGAGGGTCCCCTTTCTGAAGGTCAGGAGCGTCGGAGCATAGGTGATATTGTATCGCTCAGCCATCTGGCCGTTCTCATCCAGGTTTATCCTGCCTAAAGCCACCTGATCCCCAAGATCCTTGGATAGCTCTTTTAAAGCCGCGTCCATGGTCTCACAGGGTCTGCACAGAGGAGCATAGCAATCCAGAATGAAATAGATATGTTCAGCTATGGTGGAGTTTAAGGTGCTCTCGTTTATCTCCGGGATAGCATTAAGATTGACTGATGGGGATTGATGGTCGGAGGCTGCCGCAAAACCAAGCACATCCCAAGGTAGCGTGATGAGCATGACGATGGTAAACCCGGTGATGGATTTCACGGTGGATGTCATATCTGCCTCTATTGGATCTTTAAAGGTTTTTAAGGTTGTTCTAATGGGATCAATATAGCTACGGGCAGCCTAAAAGTGGATCGTCTAACCGCGTTAGAAACCACGGTTTTTAAATTAGAAGCTGCTAGAGACTACTTCTGTGAACTTTTCCGTCAGTCTTCCCCCAGGCTGGCTCGCCTTCTCCATAATGGGCACCGACTGCATGGTAGCGGCCGTGGTCATAGATAAATTCCTCCTAGGCCGATATGCCCGCGATCCCCTGGCCTACTCGATATCCCTCATCTTCTCCCAGCGGATCTTCACCTCCTGCTCCTCCGGATCAAGGGTCCGGGTTATATCTACTCTGATTCCCTCTTTGCTCTCCTGGCAGGCTTTGTCCAGGTTTTCTTGTTGGGGTCACCTACCTCAACGCCCTGAACATAGAGGAGGAGCCTCCAGAGTGTCATCCCCGGTCTTCGTCTAACCTCGTCTTGGTGCTCATAGGTGCCTATCTTTTCTTAGGTAAATCCTTGATCTCGGGCCAGATCCTAGGAGGGATGCTCCTGGTATCAAGCGCCCTTATGATCTCCTAACGACCTTCCAAGGAGGGGAGATCCCTGATCTTTTCCCAGTCCTCAAATACATGGCGGCGTCCTGAGTCCTCACCGCCATCTACGCCCTGACCGCCAAGTACATCATGAGTTATATGGATAAGTGGCGCCTTTACACCTGATCCTCCCTAGGAAATCTCCTGACGGTACTTCCTCTCATTGCCCAGTGAAATATGAGAGATATATAATCCCCTGGGGTTTACAGGAACGGCCTCTTCGTGATAGGCGCCATAGCACTGGAGGAGCTCCTCGATTTTACAGGAAGACTTGCAGCCATCTTCGCCTACGCATTGGGCGCTGTGACCACGGCTAAAAGCGTCGGCACCCTCCAGCCCTTTGTCATAATGATCTACATCTCGATCCTCGGTGCCTTCGTACCAGGTGCCCTGGATGAGGAGCTGGACTGGAAGCTCGTCCTCCCCAAGATCAGTGCCGTAGCCTTTATTGTCCTTGGAATCTATCTCATCTACTGAGTTGAAGGATCCTATGGCAGCAATAACCTCAAAGGACCCCTTCGAGGGCAAGTTCCCCTACCTGCCCGAGAGGATAAACCGCCTGGGTGAGCTGGCGTGCAACCTGTGGTGGTCCTGGCATCCCGAGGCCAGGGCCCTCTTTCACATGCTCAGTGGCAGCCCCAAGTTCAGGGCCCAAAACCCAGTGAGAAAGCTTCACAGTATTGACAGATCTATCCTGGACGCGGCGGCAAAGGACCCCAGGTTCCTTCGCAGGTATGATGCCGTCATGGCCAGGTTCGACGCCGAGATGAACCCCTATGGCAGCTGGTTCCATGCTACCATTGCCGATCCTAACATGTACCCCATAGCTTATTTCTCGGCGGAGTTCGGCCTCCACCATTCCCTGCCCTTCTACGCCGGAGGCCTGGGGTTCTTAGCCGGGGATTTCCTGAAGGAGGCCAGCGATCTCGGCGTTCCCATGGTGGGCATAGGCTTCATGTACCCCGAGGGTTACCTACGCCAGAAGCTCTCCTCCGATGGCTGGCAGATGGGGGAGAGCGAGATGCTGGACAGGGATCATGCACCCATATGCCGAGTCCTGGACAACAATGGCAATCCCATGGTTCTCAAGGTTCCCATAATCGAGCTTCCCATCTACCTGGAAGTCTGGAGAGCCCAGATAGGCAGGGTTCCGCTGTACCTCATAGACACTGATATCGAGGGCAACGATCCCTGGAATAGAGGCATATCCGCCAGGCTCTACATAGGCGATCATGAGCAGAGGATCATCCAGGAGATCATCCTCGGCATTGGCGGAAATCAGATCCTCAACGCCCTCGGGATAAAACAGTCTGTCCTTCACCTCAACGAGGGCCACTCCTCCTTTGCAATCCTTGAGAGGATTAGGGAGAAGGTGGAGAAGGGCATGAGCTACAGGGATGCAGCAAAGCATGTCAAATCGACTACGGTTTTTACCACCCATACCCCGGTGCCTGCGGGCCATGATGTCTTTCCCATCCCTCTCATGGAGAAGTACTTCTCAACATACATCCCCCTCTTGGAGACGGATATGGGTGAGTTCCTGTCTATGGGCACAGACCCCAATCACCCCGATGCCGGGTTCAATATGACCGTCTTTGCCCTAAGGATGGCCAATTACAGGAACTGCGTGAGCAAGAAACACCAGGAGGTGACCCGTGACATGTGGCATCACCTGTGGCCTGATCTTCCAGAAGATCAGGTGCCCATCGACTACATAACCAACGGCGTCCACATACCCACCTGGATAGATTACAGGATCTCGGTCCTCTTCAACAGGTACCTGGGCCCCGATTGGCTGGCCAACCAGGACAACCCTGCTGTCTGGGAGCTGGTGGATGACATTCCCGATGCCGATCTCTGGAACGCCCACCGCCTTTTGAAGATGATCCTCATAGGCGCCGCCCAGGAGAGGGCCAGGCAGAGGTGGCTCGAAGACAGCGCAGATCCCAACCTGATCATGTCCTCGGGCATCATGCTCGACCCCGGCACTCTGACCCTGGGCTTCGCCAGGAGGTTTGCAACCTATAAGAGAGCGGCCCTTCTACTGAAGGATGAGGCCAGGCTCAAGAAGATTCTGAACGACTCCTCAAGGCCCATGCAGATAATCTTTGCCGGCAAAGCTCACCCAGCAGACAACGAAGGCAAGCTCCTCATACAGAGGATCTTCAACGCCGCAAAGGACCCATCCTTCGGTGGCAGGATAGCCTTTGTGGAGGACTACGATGAGGAGATAGCCCAGTACCTTGTCCACGGCGTGGACGTCTGGCTCAATACTCCTCTGCCTCCTTTTGAGGCATCAGGGACGAGCGGCATGAAGGCCGAGATCAATGGCACGCCCCAGTGCAGCGTCCTGGATGGATGGTGGATAGAGGGCTTCAATGGAAAGAATGGATGGGGCTTCAATGGAAACCCAAATAGATCTGATGAGGCAGACTCGCAAGAGCTTTATTCCATTATTGAGAAAGATATCGTGCCCCGTTACTACGATTTGGATGAGGCTGGGGTCCCTCATGCCTGGGTCAGGGTGATGAAGGAGTCCATAAAGAGCACTGCCCCCAATTTCAGCGCCCGAAGGATGGTTAAAGAGTATGCTTTGAAGTTCTATCAGAACGCTTTGAAAGACGCCAACGTGCATACCATGCTTTGGGAATCGATAAGATAGCCTGAAGACGGCGGCCTAGACGATGATGCTCTAAAAGCAGATGGGCAGGGATATGAGAACCACAGAGAGCCTGGATGAGATACTGAGGTACCATCAGGAGACGAAGCACCGTCTGGATGCTTACGCGCGGGGTCCGGGGAGGCTGGACTGGACCAATGAGCCGAACCCTTTCAGGTGCTACCAAGGATCTCCTTTGATACGCCTTGATAGGGCAGGCCTTGAGGAGGAATATAAAGCCCCTACAGCCCCTTTGAGCCTCCACAGCATCTCTCAGCTTTTCTACCAAAGCCTAGCCCTATCGGCCTGGAAGAGGTCGGGGGCATCTACCTGGTCCCTTAGGGTAAATCCTTCCAGCGGGGATCTCCACCCTACTGAAAGCTATCTTATCTCGGGTCCGGTAAAGGAGCTATGTAACAAGCCCTCGATTTTTCATTACACACCTCAGGAGCATGCCCTGGAGCTCCGGGCCAGGCTCCCTCCTGGGTTGTGGGAGTCCATGGACCTTCCGGAGGGATCTTTGCTCCTGGTACTATCCTCCATCTACTGGCGCGAGTCCTGGAAGTACGGCGAAAGGGCTTTCAGATACTGTGCCCTGGATGCTGGCCATGCCTCGGCAGCCATATCCATCGCCGCAGCCTGCCTAGGATGGCAGGGATACATTCAGGATGATTTGGGGACCGGGGATCTAGCCCGGCTGATTGGAGTAGCTGGTGAGAGGGGCGAGGAGGCGGAGCAACCTGACTGCCTCATGGCCATTTACACCGATGGGAAGATGCACGATTTCGCCGTCTCTGGGGATACCCTGAGCGGCTTAGATCTTTCATTACTGGGCAAGCCCAATGCTTTGAGCCCGGGGCATGTGAGCTGGCCCATCATTGATGTGGCCTACATGGCCTCGACCAAGCCTCAGACAGAGGGCTATGGGCAGTATGGGCAGAGGCAAAAAAATGCTGGTATCTCCCCTGAGCTCTGCCACGTAATACGCAGCCGTCGCAGCGCTCAGGCTATGGATGGCATGACCTATATGGAGACTGAGGCCTTCAGATCCATCCTCAGGTTGGCCCTTCCGGGAAGGTTGCCCTTCAATACCCTGCCCTGGAAACCTTTGGTGAACCTGGTACTCTTCATTCACAGGATCAGGGGGCTGAAGAAGGGCCTTTATCTTTTTCTGAGGGATGACGAGGCTGAGTCAAGAGAGAGACTGAAAGAGGCCGTAAGCTCCCGCTTCTCCTGGAGTAGGCCTGAGGGCTGGGATAAGGAAGCCAAAGATTTGGAGCTGTACCTCCTGGAAGAGGGGGACGCCAGGGGAGCCGCCAGGGGTACCTCCTGCGATCAGGATATAGTCTCTGAGGGGTGCCTCTGCCTGACCATGCTTGCCGAGTTCGAAAAGCCTCTGAGGGATCTTGGACCGTGGTTCTACCCGAGGCTTCACTGGGAGTGCGGTATGATAGGCCAGGCCATGTACCTGGGCGCGGAGGTCCTGGGCCTGCGAGGTTGTGGAATAGGGTGTTTCCTGGACGATGAGGTTCATCGGCTTTTAGGACTTGAGGGCTTCCAGTACCAGGATTTATATCATTTCACAGTGGGAAAGGCCCTTGAGGATAAGAGGATCACTACTATTCCAGCCTATACCTGAATTTAAAAGACTGGTTAATCCTGATTGTCTGTCACATCGACGCTGATAATAGGTCAGGATGAAAGCCCCCTTCCACCACAGGTGCCTGGTGTTTTGGTTACCAATGAAGGAGTTAATACAGCCGGAGTCTCAGGGACGACCAGCTACGCTAATATCAATACCATCTATGCCGATTACAATCAGAACAACACATTGCCGTCTCAACCCGCTGGCGTCATAGTCGAAGGTGGAAACCAGACCTGTGCCCAGGGGACGATTGGATATGCCGATATCAATACCATTTACGCTGGTTACAATTAGAACAATACCCTGCCACCTCAGTGTCCTGGAATCGTAGTTGAGGACGTAAATCAGACCTATGCTCGGTGGATGACGGGCTATGCCGGTTATAATCAGAATAACACACTACCGCCCCAGGGCACGACTGTCACAACTAATGCCATGAGTTCAGCAGCTGGTACAGCAGTCATCCACCTCATTGCCGAAAACATAGCATTCAATATGAGCACCATAACCGTGCCTTCCGGCGCCGCGGTTACCATCTACTTTAGCAACCCGGATAACGGCATACCTCATAATTTCGTCGTTTATACAGACAACTCTGCTGCAAATCAGATCTTCAAGGGCGCAACCATCACCGGTCCAAGCGCCACGACTTACATCTTCACGACTCCTACCACCTCTGGAGTGTATTTCTTTAGGTGCGACGTCCACACCACCCAGATGACCGGATGCTTCGTCGTTACCTCAGCCTGGACGGCTGGGACCTCCGGAACCACTATGACTTCAGGTACCAACGCCAGCCAGTCTTCTGGCTCCAGTGAAAGCTCAGGTTGGAATATAAAATACGTGGGGATAATCGCCTTCGGGTATCGAACAGCAGTCGAAATTATGGGTGATAATATAGCGCTAAACCTTGAAAATGCGCCCCTGCCCCTAACAGACCACATTTACCCCGCTCACTCTAATCTTTTATTCTTCCAAGCCCAATTCTTATCATGGATTTTGAGCTTTAAGCTTTACCCCACGGTCAACCTCAAATCCCTCACCTTTAACTCCCTGGTGGCCCTCAGGGCAATGTTCATAGAGATGTTTAACCATAAAACCTGGCCCTCTAGAGATTCAGCACCCTCTGCACCTGCGGGAGCTACTCAGGCATCCTGAGCCGGCTCAGTCGCATGTTTACGGAGCTGGAGATAAGGCGGGCATTCATGGTCTTTCAACTCATGATTATCCTGGAGGAGGCGCACTACTCCCTCCCTGTCTTCGTTGAGATCCATCCTCGTCAGCAGCATTTCTCTGCACTTATAGAGGCGTCGTATCTCTTGCTCCTATTATGCATTTGATGCAGCTGAAGGGGCCCGTATGGGCATGGCCATGGATAAAATCTCCAGATAGCTGGACCATCCCCACATCTGGTGCCCTTATTTTAACTAGCCTTAACGGTCTCCCTGTACTCCTCCTGGCTGAGGTACTCGGGGGTGTACCGTATCCCGAGGTCCTCCAGGTCCCTCACGTAGGACCTCAGGTGCTTCCGCGACCCGGCGAGAAGCCCCTGGTAAACGGCCCGGACGTCCTCAGCCCTGGCCGATGATATCTCCCTCTCCAGGTCCACGATGCTAATCTCCTCGAAGACCGCAGCTGCCTTCAAGGCATCCTCTTCAGACCGCCTGCCCTGGGCCAGGAGATCTGCGTAGAGCCCATCCAGCGTCTCATTGCTGAAAACCCCCGGCTCCGCAGTCACGGGGGCCTTCATGCCGTACCCGTCCATGAGCATCCCGGCTTGGTCCATGTGGCGCTGCTCCGACCTGGCCAGGTCAGCGAAGATGGTGAGATTCGTGCCCCGGTAGAGGGACGAGTAAAGGTCCCGGGCGACCTTCTCCTCTTCCCAGATGAACATGATGCCCTGGATATCTCCTGGGCTCAGGTTCGCCATAGCAATCCCCGTTCCCCCCCCGGCCAGGGTCAGCACGGTCTCGCCCTGGGCCACGTCGTGCTTGGCCTCGGAGTCATCGGAGCGGCCCATAGCCCATATCGCCGAGACCCTCTGGCCTGGTGTGAAGGACTTGTCGAACCTGTCTCCCGTATCCAGCCTCCGCTTAAACTCGATTACGGTATAACCGCCCTCCTGACGGCCACCGGAGGCGAGGATATCATCAGAGCCACCGAGCTCCGTATCTTCGAGGTGAGGGCCGTAGTTGCCCGTGGAGTACTCGTCCCGGACGACCGATTTGCCGCCCTCAACCCATCCCATGACCATATCGGCATCCTTCATCCACTCCGAGGGCTCGAAACCTAAGGATACCCATCCGTCCGTGGAGCCCTTCAGGGCCATGTAGATGTAATCCTCATCATTCTTCCACGAGACCTCCATCCGGCCGCCTGAGTAACCCTGTCTTGCCGGGCTTTGAAGGACCACGCTCCTGGAGTACTCATTCTGGCCCACTGTGCCGTCGGGCTTCCACTCCTCAACGACAGTTCTCTCCGAGACCTCGGGCTTCTCCTGCGGCTGGATGCATCCGGAAGAGAGCAGCAGCAATCCCAGTATTAGGGGAATTATACCTGGCCGCATCATTAACACCAGTATCTACTTCAGCCTGCTTAAGATATTAAAATATCGGTAAGTGTTTAGCTTGGCACTTGGATTGGTGGTCCTCGAACCTCGGGTCTTTGGTCGACGCTAAGGTCGCCTTAACATCCCCTCAGATAACCAAAATGTTACCTACCCCGGAAGAGCCGGCAAAAAACCGGTCCAAGAAAGCTAAGGCAAGGATGGCAGCGGTGAATTTACCGATTTATAAAGCCGCTAACGGCGGATGGAAGCTAACCCTAGCCGAACGGAAAAGGATTCTTCTTAATAATGTGTTTGGCGTCGATATAGACGCTCAGGCTGTCGAAGTTACAAAGCTTCCATTGCTCCTAAAGGTACTGGAGGATGAGAGCAGGGAAACCGTTCAAACGCTCATGAAGTGGCCCGGAGGAAGGGTATTACCCGACCTTAGCGATAACATCAAATGCGGCAACTCCCTAGTGGATACCGGTATCGAACTAAAAAGGAGAAAGGAGATTCACAATATAATCTTTGAATCTATAACTCTTACATCACTGTCCTTTGATATATTGAGTGCACTACCGGTGGGAGCCTTATTATCAGCTATAAGGACATGGGTTAACAAGACCTTACTATGGAGGATAATATCCATGGCACCCCCCCTACTCCACCGAGCTTCAATGTCTGTGAGACATTAGCCACACGGGCTTCGTTGAGCACGAGCCTGTCACCATAAATGGACAAATCACCATTCATGACACATACACCGCCACCATAGGCAGCCAGGTTATGCTCGATAATGGGCTCTATGAGAGTGACGGTTGAATTAACGATACTCAATGCACCACCGCTACCACCATGCCAGGTATCATTGCGGTAGGCGCTGTTATTGACGAAGGTGCAATGGTCGAATATGCTTATGGTATGAGATAGAAGAACTGCGCCGCCGTCCCCGATTGTGGAACCGTTTACTGTCCCTATAAAGCTCGAATTCTTGGCTATAATGGCGCAGTTATTAGCATCCAGCTCGGTGTTAATGAACCTACAATCCTCGATTACGAGATCGGCGATATTATAGAAACGTGGACAGTGCAACAGGGTGGCGGTGGATGTCGTAGGTGTGGCTATTCTGGGCTACTATGGAACGACCACTGAGGCGAGCCACGACAGGATCTTTGAGCAGGAGTAGATAGCCAGGGAAGCGAGCCTTGGGGCCGGTGCGAGGTCTGCTGACAGGATAGAGCTGGTCCCCCTGAATTAGTAGAGCTGCGGTGCTGCAGAGACGGTGCAAAAGATCATCGATTCCAAGGGATAGGGAATACCAACAGCGAAATGGCTAAAGTGCTGGCAAATGGGGTGCCACACCAGAGGTTGAAATACCGTAACCTATCTCTAAAGCAAAAAAGATGAGATGAGGAATGTTGGGAGGATCAGGAAATGTTCGAGAAGGTACTAATACCCACCGATTTTTCCAAGTACGCCTATGAGACCGTCGACTGCATCACCCAGATACCGGGGCTCAAGAAGATCGTCCTGCTGTACGTGGCAGATCTCTCCAGGCCCAGCCTATTCAAGGATAGGGCAGTGGAAGATGCCCAGGTAAGGCTAAATGGGCATGAGAAGTATCTGAAGGGCCAGGATGTCAAGGTTAAGGCAAGGCTTGAGATCATAAGAGAAGGCTCCGTTGCCTCGGCCATACAGAAGGTTGCCGACGAGGAGAAGGCCAACCTGATAGCCATGCCCTCTAGAGGAAAGAGCCTTATCGGTAGCATCTTCCTGGGCAACGTCTCCCTGGATACCCTCAGGTACGGGACCTCCGATCTTCTCATTATCCACTATAAGAACATAGATGATCAGCTCCAGCTTCTCTGCCCTCAGCTCTTCTCCAGAGTTCTTTATGCCACCGATTTTTCGGATCCATCCATGGCAGGGCTCTACAAGATCAAGAGCATGCAGGGACTCAAGTCCGTGGACCTGGTCAACGTAGTCTCGGTTGGAGAGTCCAATGAAGAGATAGATACCAAGGTCCACGAGGCCGTTAATACTCTCCACGCTCTTGGCGATAGCCTTAGAAAAGACGGCTTCGATGTCAGGGTCCACGTGCCAGTAGGAAATCCCACCGAGGCCATAAGGGATGTGGCTAACAGGATGAACGATTCTCTAATAGCTATAGGATCTACAGGAAAGAGCAAGTCCAAGCAACCCTTGGGAAGCACGGCCTTTGATGTTACCAGGACCGCTGACAGGCCCGTCCTGGTCTTCAGGGTATGAAAACGCTCTTGACGTAATTGCTACCGTTGAAACCGCTCTGGAGGGAAATACCTCGCTTCTGCGGAGGACTTCCTCCGCACTCTCCAGGGCTATTCTTACGTAAACCCATGCCATAGCGGGATGATTGTAGTACTGCAACAGGACTGAGCATCAAGAGTACCTGAGAATAGCGTGCTTGCTATCGTACGAGGAATAAATTCCATGTGAAGAGTCCTCAATAGGAAAGGCAATACTGGCTAGCTCTCCTATCCTGTAGACTGAATTATGTCTAGCACCGGTATGCCCCCGACCACCGGGTTGACTCCATGAAATATGTGGTGATGTGGGTCGGAGGCGCTGGCCGACCAGACGTTAACGTAACATCTGCCCAGATCTGGGTCCT
>DAXJ01000018.1:0-1104 GCA_002506335.1 Methanosaeta sp. UBA114 | reverse complement strand
GAGCAGGTCGTAGATAACGTTACACGAGGTCGATTTTCCTTTTTGATGGATCCTTTAGGTACTTTGAACATCACCTCAAAATCCGGGGCCAGGTGTGTAGGATCGGTGGGAAAATAGATAGCTGCCTGAGTAGAGGCCTCGAAGGACTCGTCGATGTACTTGTCTGTGTAGCCATCGCTTGCACTTTCTTTGATTTTCCAAGCATCTGCGTATCCTTTGTCTTTTTGTCCTAACGTCATCGATATATTTTCCAAATCTTCCGTGATCTCCACGACCTCGAGATCTTCAAATGAGCCTTTTTGGGGGTAAAATCGGACTGTATCCCCCTGAAAAACGATTCGAGTGTTCTGGGGAAGTCTGAGTTTTCTTTGGAAGTCGGTTCGTCTGTCATCGAAGTCTGACTGGGTGTAGCTCTCTAGAAGGCCATCCGTATCAGTGAACCCGTGATCTACTGCCATCCTGTCAACGACCACGAATCCGGTGGCTTTGCGGTCCCAGGCGGTAAAATATCCACACTCGCCGATCCCTGTCAGAAAATCGACGGCAGGAGACCCTGGGATCTCTTTTTTAGATGAAGTGCATTCTTTTTCACGTATCTCGAGCACGATGCGTCACTCCTATAGCGTGGGGGTAGAGAAAGCTGGCACCATTCGAGCCCGCTGGTATAGAATATCATCAGATTTATTTTTAAAAATAATTCGATGAGTAGATATACTCGGACGACAATTGCTTTTTTTGAGCGGGTGTGGTATGTTCGCCCGGCTCCAGGTGGTCTGCCAGGCGAACGAGGGGATTAGTCTGGCTTTCCATCGCTATGCGATGGGGCCTAGGACGAGTGACTTTCTCTCCAGCCTGAAGTTTCTGTTATTTCCTCACCGGCCTAAAGGCCGGAGCTTCCTACTTCACCGATCCGACGCTTACCTGAACGTGTGCTCAGGCCGGAGGTCGGATCTTCATAGGCTCTACCCCTCAGTCCGAGGGTGAGGATGTTCATGGCTGCATTAAGGTCTCTATCGAGCTTAAGACCGCAGGAGGGACAATCGTGTACTCTCTCAGACAGGTCTTTGGGAACGATAGCTCCACAGCCAGAACATCCTTGAGTAG
>DAXJ01000013.1:1153-14268 GCA_002506335.1 Methanosaeta sp. UBA114 | reverse complement strand
GTCCATAATATATCATTGATCTCTTTAAATAACAGATATATATATATATATATATATATATATATATATATAACTGTTATGATTTATAGTTTTAGGATATGCTCATATGGAATAAATTATAAACTAGTTAATAGAGTAGATTGCATAGTTAGTTCATATAAGGGTAAAGGTGCCCTTATTTAGCAGCAGAGCCAAGAACCAACGCTCAAACTTATTGAGCGGTACATTAGTCCCAGCTATGTTATCGTTGATCCATTTTCTGGCAGCGAGACTTTCATATTTTCAGCAGAAAGGCTTGGTGGAATCGGCATTGATGCCAAGGTAAAGTTAGGATGAGGGGCTGTGGATGCGCCTAACCACCGAGCGTTCACCACTGGGATGGTGCCTCCGGGTCCCGTTAGCAGTAAATGAAATAGAGACACGGCTGATTACATCTCTCTTTGAATACCACAACTGCTCTAGCCATATTAGTTTTCTCTTTGAAGCTATTATGTTACACGGCAGCTGCTCATTATCGGCAACAAACACTTAGTTCTATGACCTTATCGAAACGCCGATACAGGCGAAATAATCATGACACTGGCGTTAAAAAAATCGAGGAAAGCCGGGACCGAGGATCTGATAGTTTGGGTGATGAAGAGGACAAAGAGCACGAAGAATGGTAACCGGTGTTATTCTTATTGGATGGCCTTCTGGAGAGTGAGCGATAAGGTGCATAACATGCACCTAGGGCAATGTATAAAGCTCGATGCTGAAGCTGCCATGGTGAAAGCCCGGAAGCCGAGGCAGAGGTCTTAGGGATAAAGTAAAAATTTCTCGATTAGATGGGTAGCCCGGGGTCATTAAACATCACCAAACATAGCGTTTAGATTTTATAAACCGCATACCTACCACGTTTATCTAATATAAGTTCGACCCCTATCCCTTCCATGGAAGATAAGCGCCTTAGATCCATCTCTGAGGAGATAATAGGCATCATAGGTTGCGGCCACCTGGGGAGGACCCTGGCTGAAGAGCTTCTAGCTCGCGGCTTTCCCAAAGAACATCTCCTGATCTCCTACGGAGGAAGCGCTTCTACCCTAGAGGACCTCAAGGTGGCAGGCTTGCTGGAGAATATCTCCACCAATCAGGGGATATGCAGCAGATCTTCAATTATCTTCATCGCCCTAAGGCCCCTATACCTGAATAGTTTGAGAGATATCTCCTTCCCCAAAGATGCTCTGGTGATCTCCTGCATGGCAGGCGTCCCATCAGCCTCCCTGAAGAAAGCCCTGGGAGTAGATGTGGTGAGGATCATGCCCAGCGGTCCTGATACCATCAAAGCCGGGAGTAGCATTGTTGCGGTCTATCCCCCAAGTGACAGGGTTAAAAAGATGATAATCTCCCTGGGCCAGGCCGTCTATGAGATCTCTGATGAGTCCATGATGCATGCCTTCACGGTCGGAGTCTGCCTCCCTGCCGCCCTCCTATTTGCGGAAAAGAAAGGGCTTTCTTCCGCCCCGTCTGCCAAGATTATAGGCCAAGGGTATCATGACTTCGAAGGGATTTACGAGTGGGCCAAGGGAGTTTTACCCAATATAAGCTCCGAAGAGGAGAGGGAGAGCTATATCCGGAGAATGAAGACCAAGGGCGGAATTACCGAGGCCATCATAGATAGCTTGGATAGCGGGAGCACGTTTCTGGAGGCGCTTGGAAGGGGCATGGAAAGAAGCAGGGAGATCTCAGCCATGTACGAAAGGCCATCCGAGGGGTAAAGGGATTCTATTGCATCAAATAACTTGGCCATTTTCGCCGCCTAACAAAATTCGCCTTATCATATACCTTAAATGCTCAGTCATCCCCCGTCTACTTTATCATAAATAAGGTTTATTCTCCACGAGGGCTTCCTCTAATCTCTGAAGCAAGGACCTGATATCCCCTGAATCCTTATACTGCCACCTCAAGACCTCCGCAAGGCTGCCTTTCTTTATCCTATGCTTTACCAGGGGCAGATACCTTCTCTCCTCCTCAGTAGAAATCTCGTAAGCCGCCTTATAAAGCCTTTCTAGCTCAGGCTTGAGGTTCTCAGTTCCATTCCTCATGGCCTCTTCCATCAGGGACTTCAGGGACGATTCATCCTCCTCCAGGCTCAGATCGGATCTCAGAAGAGCTAGGAGAAAGGCGGTTATGGCCATGTCGGATTTCAAGCACTCCTGCTCGTCTATGGCCTTGACTTCCAGACAGCCCCTGGAAAACCTGACGATGACACCTCTGGAGTTGACCCACTCCCGACAGAGGATATCGGCACCGCATCCCCGAAGGCTTGCATAGATGCCGCGGTTTATCTTGATGTAATCATCCACGCTTGAAAGCTTCTCGGGGAGTATGTCGTGGGTTATAGAGGGTATTTGCTTCTGGTTTTCCCTGTAGTAGACCAGCCGGTTGTCTGCATAGGATGTGAGCTTTCTCTCAACGAAGGGCGAGGCGGCCGAGACAGCTATCAGATAAGGCATGAGGGCCCTCATCCGGTTGAACATGGCCACCAGGTTTTGCTTATCCCCGAAGGGCACATTGATCTGGAGGGCCTGGATGTTGAGCCAGCCGTGCTGGCGGATGTTGAAGAGCCTGTCGTAGATCTGGTAGTACTCCTGCTCGTCATGATCCCAATAAGTAGTCTGGTCCAGGGTCAGCAGGGGATGCATCCCTAATCCCAGAAATTTATACCGGTAATCTAGGGCGGCGTATAACTTCTTCAGCCCCTGGTAAAGCATATCCTCAATCTCGACGAGGGTCCCGGGCCTGGCAGGTATGAGCTCAATGGCTGTCTTTTGCAGCTCCTTGGAGACCTTGACTGGGCCGAAATCCACCTCGTGCTCTACAGAACCATGGATCTTCTCTAGGATCCTATCCGAGACGGGCAAAGGGGTGAAGCTCCGATCATTGATGGAGTACTCGTGCTCAGTTCCAACCTTTGTCCCAACGGTTATTACCGACATGCGACCTTCGCTTTTGTTATATCTGCTACTTCAGAGTCTATTAGAGAAGCCTTCTTTTAAGCCTTATCTCCGCCACTATATCAGTATCGGGCTCATCAATTTTTATTATCTCCGCCAGTTCTGACTGCGGAATTCCCTCCAATAGCTTCACTATATTCTCTACAGCGGTCTCAAAGAGCTCATCGTAAACCTTCCTATTCTCTTTAAGGAAGGCGACCATGGGGCAGATCTTCTCCCTCTTCAGATAGATCTCCAGGACGGCGCCTTTGACATCGAAGGTGAAGGGTCCTGCAATGCAGGTCTCGGGCTTTACTGAGTGAATACTGCACCTGCCGTCCTTGAACAGGGTACAAAAACCGTCAGGCCTTGTGCCCAGCCGCTTATACCCGGCCCTGATCCTATCGATCTGGTCAGGGCGAACGCCGTTATCCATCAGTATCCTGATCCGTTCCTCGGTCAGAGGCGGCTTGGCCTCAAAGCAGCATCTTCCGCCTATATCGCACTTGGCGCACGCCCTGCTCAGAGAATATAGAGTCGAAGAGTCCATGGGGTCACCTTTAATGAAAAGTCATTTAAAAATTAAAAAATGGATTGATTATCTACTTATCACTGAAGTTAATCTTGTAGGTGCACAGGTCGTCGGTAGGTAAGTCTCCCTGGACGTAGGCAGGTGCTGCGCCCAGGCTGTACTCCTCCTGGAAGCAATAAGGTCCATAATCTTGGATGTACTCGCCCATATCCGTGGCCGTATCTCCGGTCATGAGATAGGATACGATTTTCCTGTACATATCAGGGTAGTTGAAGTCCTCACCGCCCTCCAGGGAGGGGTTATCGTTGACCTCTATGATGTAGAGCTTACCGTTGCTTTCCTTTATATCCACGCCGTAAAGGCCGTGACCCATGGCCTTGCCTGCATCTATGCCCAGGTCTATGACGTTTTGGGGAACCTGATCCATGGGCACGCTCTCCACATCGCAGTAAACTATGTGGCCGTTGACTGATGCCTGGATCTTGAAGGTCTCTGAGGGTATGATGTACCTGCAGGCGTACAGGAGTTCGCCATTCAGAACTCCGATCCTCCAGTCGTACTTGCTCTCTATATACTCCTGTACTACTATCCAATCGGAGAGCTTCTGGAACCTCCTGGCAACCTTCAGGAAGCCCGTGACCGATGCGACCTTCTCCACCCTGGCTGAAAATGAGGTAGAAGGCTCCTTGATGACTACGGGCTTGCCCAGCTCCTTGAAGATGGCCTTGATCCTCTCGACATCGACATCCTTCTTGTTCAGGAAGATCGTCCTCGGCATGGAGATCTCCTTCTTCATCAGGTGCATGTACATGTTGATCTTGTCGGCGCAGATCCTTATGGAGTCAGGATCGTCTATGACAGACACTCCGTAGAGGCTGGCGATTCTGGCTGCCACATAGGTGATGTTCATGGGATCGGTGTTGGCCCTGATGAAGAGGGCATCAAGCTTGGGGATTTTCTTTAGGTCCACCGGGAAGATGAACTCCACGGTATAGCCCAAGCTCTCTGCTACGTCCCTGCACTTGACCAGGGCAGTCAGCTGCTCTGAGCTGCTCAAGGTCTGTCTATTGACGAAGATGCCTAGTTTATCCATGATGCTTCACCCTCCTGTCCAGGAGGTTTTGCAACATCTCACTCTCTTCTTTGGATAATTTGGAATACTTGACAGGCGCTAATGCTGAGAGCCAGTACTCGCCCCCTTCCTTTATCATGACCATGTCAACCAGGGGTATTCTGAAGGTATCGTAGACCTTCTCGGCTAGAGAGGACACCCTCTCACAGCAGTTGATGGTCTTGCCAAAGATGGACACACAGGTGGCCACCGTGGACGAGTCACTGACCTTCTGGTAACAGAAGGGGTATTTTCCGCGGTTTGTCACGTGCTTGATGACCTTGCTTGCCTCCTCCAGGTCCCTCACCACGAAATGATCCGATGGTGTGGAGAAGTAGTTGAGGCCGTATACTATAGCCGGCAAGGAGACGTACTGGTAGGAGATCACCCAATCGGCTATGGGTATTCCTGCCAGCTTGGCCTTTTCCAGGCATATGGGCACGACGTAGGCATCCAGGACGTCGGCGCTGGAAGGCTCTGTCTTTATGCCCTCGTGCTCATTCTTCACTATGGTGTAGTACGGCTCCGTCTTATAGAAATAGCTCTCATTAATTATATATTGAGAGTCATTCTCCTTTAAAATATACATGATATCTTTCTTAGGAACGTGATCCCTACACTTGTTCATTTAGATCATCACCGCTGGACCTGCGCCAAAGAAAATAGACTCGTTATCGAATGCGAAATCATTCCCATTAGGTCCTGTTAGGGAATAGATAGAACTAATCAACACCCTACGGTGTCTACAAAGGCTACGGTGCCTGTCAGAGTCCATTGCCACTTCATTCTCGGAAATTTGGATCTCCTCAATGGCCTTAATACCACACTAGTGGTATTTATCTGTGTCGTTTGATGTCTCGGAAGGTGGAGTGAGCCTGTGCCTGTACAGAGATGCTGAGAAAAAATGCAAGCAAGATGTAAGCTAAGGACGTTGATATGGCGGGCTCATGGTGGATATACCAGGAACTAATGATAAAAGTAGTGAATGCCAGGCTAGCATGACCCTCCGATTCAGATTCATCTCTCCAGCATCTCCAGCATTTTGGATAGGTTAGCGGTAGGAAGCTCGCAGGAGTGTTCTATACAGACATAAGCCGTAGCCTTGCCTTCTATCTGGGCCATGGCACCGGTAAATTCGGCGATGTCCCTGGTCTCTTCGTCCACCAGGAGGACGACGTCGTTTGGCGCAAACCTGGATCTCACGGCTCCAAGCATCTCATCTAGGCCCTGGCCCTCGACGATGGCCACCTCCCTGGAGGGCCCAAGAGCCATGTCTAGGGCCGTCATGAGCATGGTGTGCGCCAGAGGCGAGGCTTGCGCCGACCCAGAGAAGGCCTTGAAGACGGACTGAGCCCTCTCTTCGCCCGAGGGATCTCCTGCGAGGTGGGAGAGCCTGAGCATATCCAGGGCAGCTACGGCGTTGCCTGAGGGAATGGCGCCATCGTAGGCTTCTTTTTGGCGGATCAGAAGCTCCTCTCCGTAGTCGGGGGTGAAGAAAAAGCCGCCGTCCTTCTCGTCCCAGTAATGGGACAACATCGCTCTTTGGAGATCTAGGGCTGCCCTCAGGTATCTGGCATCCAGAAGGGCTTCATACAGCTCAATTAAGCCCCAGATGAAGAAGGCGTAATCTTCCAGGTTGGCCCTGGTCCCAATAGTGCCTTTTTCGCGAGTGCCTTTAAGGCTGTGAAAGAGCTTGCCCTCTGGATCCCTGTGGTTCTCTAGGATGTAATCTGCGGCCTTCCTGGCAGCCTCGGCATAATCTCTCTCACCCAACGCCAGGAAAGCCTTAGCAAAGGCGGCGATCATGAGGCCGTTCCAGTCGGTGAGGATCTTGTCATCCCTTCCCGGATGGATCCTGGATTCCCTCACGGAGAAAAGCTTCTGCCTCATGGCTTCCAGGCGGTCTCTCAGATCCTTCTCGGGAATCTCCAGCACCGAGGAGGTATCCTTCAGGGAAGATCTGAGCCACAGGATGTTCTTGTCACCTTCGAAGTTTCCCCTATTGCTTATGTCAAAAACCCTGGAGAAGAGGGCAAATTCCTCCCCTAGGACATCCTTAATCTCCTGAGATGTCCAGAGATAGAACTCGCCCTCCACACCATGAGTATCGGCATCCTCGGCTGAGTAGAAGGCTCCCTTTGAGGATGTGAGCATTCTCTGGACATATCTTAAGATCTCCTTGCATGTTAGGGAGTAATCATCGTTGCCCGTGGCCTGGAAGGCCTCGGCATAGGCCATGGACAGGAGAGCCTGATCATAGAGCATCTTCTCGAAGTGTGGCACCTTCCAGGCGGCATCGGTGGAGTACCTATGAAAGCCAAAGCCCACATGGTCATAGATCCCGCCCAAGCGCAAGGATTGAAGGGTGATTTCCACCATTTCCAGGGCGAAGTTATCCCCGCCCCGTCCCCAGAACCGCAGGAGGAAGTAGATGTTGTGGGGCGTTGGAAACTTGGGGGCCGTGCCAAAGCCACCATTTATGAAGTCGAAGACCCTCCTCAGGTCCTCGAATGCCCTGGTCAGGGTGGGCTCCCTGAGGACGGACCCTGGAGCCGCCTCTGCTGTGTAGGCGCTCTTGAGGAGCCCCGTGACCTTATCCGCCGACTGCAGTAGGCTCTTCCTATCTTTCTTCCATAGGTCTCCCACCTTGGGCAGAAGCTCTCTTAGACCCATGGACCCGAGCCGTCCATTCTTGGGGATATAGGTGGCGGCAAAGAAGGGTTTCTTATCAGGGGTGAGAAAGATTGTTAGAGGCCAGCCGCCCCTGCCGGTCATGGCCTGGCAGACCGCCATGTAGATCTGGTCCACGTCAGGCCTCTCCTCACGGTCGACCTTGATCGGGACAAAGATATCGTTGATGACTCTAGCGATTTCCGGGTCCTCAAAGGACTCGTGGGCCATGACGTGGCACCAGTGGCATGTGGAGTAGCCTATGGATAAAAAGACCGGCTTGCCCTCTTTTTTTGCCAGATCGAATGCTTCCTCCGACCAGGGGTACCAGTTGACTGGGTTGTGGGCGTGCTGAAGGAGGTAGGGGCTCGATTCCAGGGTAAGTCTATTCTCGAATTTATCTACCTCCATTTTACTAGTATCCTTTATATCCGCATTCTCTGATCCACCTCTGCATCCCAATTCTTCGTGGCTCCCCGGTTCTTTAACGTTTTTTGATTCACTATCTTCCAAGCCAGCATCATCATATATCATTACCCTTTAATCAACCTCCCTTTGATAAAGAATTACCGTTATATTCCTAGTTTAGGCGCCATTTGGCGGTGAGATGGCCAAAGGTCGATGTAAAGGCCGACGGAGACCCAGGAGACGCGGTAAGCCTTTTTACCCCGATACGGAGACTGGAAAGATCTTCTTATCGATCTCCGCCGACTCCCAGGGCCTCTTGTAGACCATGACAACCTCTGTTTCTCCAGGCTTAATAGGAACAAAAGAGAACCTCTCTATGCCTCCTGACCCTATAGCCCCAGTCCCTGAAGGCTGGAAGCTTTTTCCTATCAGCTTCAATCGCTCAGGATCAAACTTGGCATCCCACCTGTAGCCTGTAGTGGGATTGGAATCCAGGGATATGAAGAATTCAAGGCTCAGCTTGGACTGTATCATCAGAATTACTAGGCTTTAATCGAAGAAAAAAGGGTCGGTCCTCGGCGGGGCCGAGGGCATCGTCTTAGTCCTTACTTCTTGACTGGGAAGATGGGGGCTACAACCTTGCCGTAGACCTCATTCAGGACCTGGGCCAAGGCGGTGTAGATTGCGGATGTACCACAGATGATGCCCTCATAGCCGGTCAGGGTGGCAATGGTTGCACTGTGGGTGTAATCCCTTATGGCCAGCAGGAAGAAGAGGACAGTCAGGGAGAAGAAGACGAACTGGAGAGCCCTGTTCAGCCTCAGGGTGCCTATGAACATCACAAAGGTGAATAGGCCCCACATGGAGAAGTAAGCGATCATAGCGGGTTCCGATGTCTTGGTTCCCAGGCCTAGGCCAGGCATGAGGATCAAGCCCACCAAGGTGAGCCAGAAGAGGCCGTAGGATGTGAATGCCGTGGTTCCAAAGGTGTTGTTCTTCTTCCACTCCATGATCCCTGCTATAATCTGGGCCATGCCGCCGTAGAAGATTCCCATGGCCAGAATCATGGTGTTCAGCTCATAGTAACCTGCGTTATGGAGGTTCAAGAGCACCGTGGTCAAGCCGAATCCCAGCAGCCCCAGGGGTGCTGGGTTAGCCGTTGTATCTTTCAAGCTCAGTGAACTGACTTCTTGTAGGGACATACCTTCCCTCCTGGTTAAAGAGCAATCGTAGTTCTAAATATTTATTTGTTACCCTTAAAATACAAACGAATAATGATGAAAAACGATACTAAACCGACATAGTTGCAAAACTCTTTGATAAGTAGTATATAGAAAAGAGGCCAAAGCACCTATTTCACCGGTAAATAGGTACGTCTGATTATAATATCGTAACCTAGGGCTGAAGTCATGATTTTATAGCCCGACGCCACTATTAAAGGGCGCCGGGGACGATCTATAGTTAGTTTACTTGCGGTGCCATTCTGGAAGCAAAGGATATGATCTTTTTTATCCCTTTTGACCCAGCTAATGGTTGCAATTATCATCATTACAAAGGTAGAAAATACAAAGGGTTAGCCAAACCTCACTTTTTGAACCAACCTCCATGTTTGATCGGAGTAAAAATAGCGATAGGATCTATACTGGATGATCCCTCTGCTAATATCTCTGAAATAATCCCTCTGAAGGTCATTTGGATATGATCAGTCTATTCTGACCTTGAAGGACTTGGCCTGCTCCAACATATAGGGCACATTCACACTCAGAAGGCCATTGGAGTATTCTGCCAGGGCCTTCTCAGCTATTACTGGTCCCGGCAGGGCAAAGGACCCTTTGAATATGCCTTTCTGGGCTTTGGCTATAATATAGAACCCTTTTTCCAGAAAGGTGAAGTTTATGGAATCTTTTATTACCCCTGGAAGATCCACCTGGATGTTGAGGGTCTCGCAGTTCTCATCATTGAACATGCAGATGTTGGGGGTTATGAACTTCTCAGCCGTGAAAATTACCTCTATTTAAATGGGCCCAAGTCGCTTAAATTTTTTTCTACTACCTCTCTCCTAAGTGCTCTCTAAAATCCGCGATTTATACTGCCTTTAATGCCTCATAGCCGATCTCTTCAGCAGTATTTCTTCGGGCAACTTTAAATTATAATTTAAAAAGTCTAAAACCAGTTGCTGGCTGATATTAAAACTCAAATATAATATTGATTTTGGTGCAAAGCGCCCCACTATTTAAGGATCTCCATTGAAGATAAAATGATTACGCGTCGCCATCAAAATCGTTAAATGGTTTATTCTTGCGGGGATCATTTGTATTATATTGTATATTCCATGCTGTCTCCCT
The DNA here is from genome assembly GCA_002506335.1 of Methanosaeta sp. UBA114. GTDB lineage: Archaea > Halobacteriota > Methanosarcinia > Methanotrichales > Methanotrichaceae > UBA114. The sequence continues at coordinate 4,230 of DAXJ01000013.1, read as the reverse complement.
CCTGTTATCATCAATATATGAGATTTAACTTTTATAGGAAATCAACAGAGACATATAGAGTAAAATTTATATATGATAGAGGATAAGCTACATTTAGATCCGGGGTTATTCCAATGGCTTTTATAAGTCATCCATCCCCTCAAGACGAATAAACCCGGATCTTCCCCTCGAAACACCTTCTAAGAGGGCTTCTATTATGTCCAGGCTTACCCATAGATCCCTCTAAGTTTAAATTTCTCCAAGCATAAGTCTGATGGGTGATAGAGTGATAGAAGTAGAGACAAAAAGGCCCGTGGAGATCTTAGACATCACAAACCTAGTACAGAACGCCGTGGCTGTAAGTAAGGTTGACAGCGGCATCGTTCTTGTCTATGCCCTTCACACTACCACGGCTTTAGTGGTGAATGAGGCAGAGCCTGACCTCCTTCAAGACCTGATAGATGCGATGGCAAAGATAGTCCCCACGGGGGCAGGGTACCGACACGACAGGTCCGATGGCAATGCCCATGCCCATCTCCAGGCCGCCCTACTGGGAAACAGCGTGGTTTTGCCAGTTGAGGGAGGACGCCCCGTCCTGGGGACGTGGCAGAAGGTCCTCTTTCTGGAGCTGGATGGGCCCAGACACCGGCGCGTTTACGTTAAAGTGATGTGAGTATACAAACTAGAAGATAGGGGTTCCAGTGGTCCTGGTCAGCTCCCTGAAGCCAGCCATGAGGTCCCTGGTTATGGGGCCAGGCTTGCCCGTTCCTATCACCCTGCCATCCACCTTGGTGACGGGGCCGATCTCAGCAGCGGTACCTGTAACGAAGACCTCGTCTGCCGTATAGAGATCGAAGAGGCCCATATCCCTCTCGTAAATCTCATAGCTTCTGGTCCTGGCCAGATCAAAGACCGCTTCCCTGGTGATCCCCTTCAGGTTGTTGAGGGTGAAGGGTGTGAAGATCTTGCCATCCTTTACCACGAAGATGTTGTCACCGCTACCCTCAGAGAGCTTGCCTGTGGAGTCCAGGATGATGGCCTCGTTGCCGCCCTTGACGTTGGCTTCTATTTTGGCCATGATGTTATTGAGGTAGTTCAGGGATTTGGTGTTGGGCGGAAGGGAATCTGGTGGGTTTCTCCTGACTGCGACTGTGATTGCGGTCAAGCCTTTCTCGTAGAGGTCGCCGTACATGGCACCCCACTCCATGGCTATGCATATGACCGTGGCCAGGTTGCACTTATTGGGGTCCAGCCCCAGGTCACCTTTTCCCCTGGTAACTATGGGCCTGATGTACGCATCCCTCAAATTGTTCTTCCTCAAGGTCTCCAGGATAATTCCAGCCATCTCCTCCTGAGTCATGGGTATGCAGAGCATTATGGCCTTCGCGGAGTCGTAGAGGCGCTTGACGTGCTCCCTGAGTCTGAAGACCCTCCCATCATAGGCCCGGATACCCTCAAAGACGCCGTCACCGTAGAGGAAGCCGTGGTCGAAAACCGAGACTGATGCCTGGTCCTCGGGGACGAACTTGCTGTTGATGTAGACAAACTTCATGGTTAACCCCCACAGCTCAAGGGGGATAAATTCATTTTGATTATACAGGGATCGATGGGTTTATTACCAGGTGGGTGGAGCTTGAAGGCTACTCTTCGCGGGGTTTATAGCCATGCCAAGACTCGGTTTTGTGGTCTCGGAGTTCAACAGGGACATAACCTACCAGATGGAGCTTCTAGGTAGGGAGCACGCGGCGTTTCTAGGAGCGGAGGTATCTTCTGTAATATACGTGCCTGGGGTATTTGACATGCCCCTGGCGGTAAGAAAGCTTCTTCGGCGCACGGATATCGATGCCGTGGTGACCTTGGGAGCTGTAATACAGGGAGACACCGCCCACGATGAGGTGGTAACCCAACACGCCGCTAGGACGATTATGGATTTGGCCCTCGAGTTCGATAAGCCCGTCTCCCTGGGAATAACGGGCCCCAGGATGTCGAGAGCTGATGCTCAGAAGCGCGTGGATTACGCCAAGAGGGCAGTGGAAGCTGCAGTCAAGATGATAAGGAGGATGGAGGAGTAGCATGGTCTCCGCAAGGCTTGCCTCCATTCAAGAGTCCACTACCCTCAAGATCTCAGCAGAAGCCAAGAGGCTCTCCGCCGAGGGCCTGGACATCATAGATCTAGGAGTAGGAGAGCCCGATTTCAATACTCCCAGAAACATCGTCGAGGCCGGGTGCAACTCCATAAAGGCTGGAGATACTCATTATGGGCCCACCAACGGCATACCTGCGCTTAGAAAGGCCATAGCCCTTAAACTCAGGGAGGAGAATCAGCTGCCTGTGACCCAGGATGATGTCATAGTCACCCCTGGGGCCAAGATGGCGGTCTTTGCGGCCATCCAGGCCCTCCTGAATGAGGGGGATGAGTGCGTCCTCATAGGCCCTTCCTGGGTGAGCTACGAGCCCTGCGTTGCATTTGCCGGGGGAAAGGTCTCCTGGGCCGAGGTAGATGAGAAGTTCATGCCCCTGAATCTCTCTTATGCTGTGAACGATAAAACCAAGGTCATTCTGGTCAACTCTCCAAGCAATCCCACGGGCGCAGTTTTCGATCGCTCCGTCCTACAGGAGATTCGCGACATCGCCGTGGACAAAGATCTATACGTCATCTCGGACGAGATCTACGAGAAGATCATCTATGACCAAGAGCACGTGAGCATAGGTTCTCTGCCTGGGATGGAGAACAGGACCGTGACTATCAACGGCTTTTCCAAAGCCTACGCCATGACCGGGTGGAGGCTGGGGTACATGACCGGTCCCAAGGAGACCTCCAAATATGTCACCCGACTTCTATCTCACTCCGTCTCTCAGGCCACGACCTTCGTGCAGAAGGCAGGGCTGGAAGCCCTGAATGGACCTCAAGATGACGTGAAGACTATGGTCAAGGAGTTCAGGTTCAGGCGGGACATGTTCGTGGAAGGTCTCAGGAAGCTGGAAATCAGGTGCAGCATGCCCGGGGGAGCTTTTTACGTATTTGCCGATGTCTCTGATTATGGAGACGGGGATCAGATCACGGGAAGGCTGCTTAAGGAAGCACTCATAGCCGTGAC
>DAXJ01000013.1:0-831 GCA_002506335.1 Methanosaeta sp. UBA114 | reverse complement strand
GCGTCCCAGCAGAGGTTAAAGGAAGCACTGCTCAGGATGGAAAAGATGCTAGCCTGCGAGAATAATCCTTAAGGATCTTCTAACTCTCTTTTCTCTGATATCTTCGCTCTTTCTCTTCCTAGCTCATCGATAAGCTGGCGGTATACCTCTAAAGCCCGGTTTTGGCGTATAATCATTGCGGAGTATCCTGAGCTGGTGGAGGATATCCTGGTTGAGGCTGTCGGCATCACGAAGATCAAAGAGGATATAATGGGTGATGTTGAAGTTGCCCCTGTAATTATTGATAGTACGGATGATTATCTCTTGGGCCTCAGACTGTCCACTATAGGAGTGCGTCGGGCTAGTAGTCCAGCCATTCTCTGTGATGTAGAGTAGATATCGGCACTGCCTGTGGAATGCCTGCCTCAGGTATCCATGGCTCCTTCATGGCCTTGAGTAAGGCAATCACCATGTGGCTGAGATCTCCAGCAAGGTCAAAGGGCTTCAACGGGAGAAAGATGCCAAGATAAAAATCCATACCCTCATAATCCAGGGCATCAATAGAACGGCTGGTCGCTCAGGTACCTATAGCGTTCTAGAAGTCGTCCGAAGGATTGAAGGAGGGAACGATATTGAATCCTACCTCGAGATCCTCGAATCCGTGTATTTTACACTCTTCTTTAGCTACGATAACTCTCTTTACCGGTCTAAGTTTTCTCATGTGAGAGGGTAGAGCTTCCGGTAAGCTCGGCCTCCCTATAAAACAATTGTTGATGTTATTCTTCCGATTTTTATGAGTCGGTACGCTGCATCGCGGACTGTGTGTCTCTCGCCCACAAACGCTGGCATTTC
>DAXJ01000058.1:54968-57074 GCA_002506335.1 Methanosaeta sp. UBA114 | reverse complement strand
GGAGAACATGGATCAGTCCACCCATGTCCTGGAGGACAACCTATGGGGCCGTATGCATTCCACATGCAAGGGAGTTATATCAAAACAAGGTTATATAGGAGGCAGGAACGGTAAGGTGGCCACGGGAAGGGCCAGCGCGGAGCGCGGCTTTGGCCAGGAGTGCTACGGCGGAGCCACCATTCTGAGCGACGTGGGCAATGCTGAGGCATTTACCTTCATGATCTTGGGCCATTTAACCAATGAGACCTTGAATCAGGGTCTCGTGAAGAACGTCCGCATCGAGTACGTGGGCGGAAGGGCACGATAACAAAAAGATCAGATAATGAAAGGCACAAAAGGCAATACCAGCCATGCCCCAACTTTATTTCCACAAATGATTATCTACTATCATTGGTCATACCACAAGCGGAGTTTAGCGAATGAATACGAAAATGAAAGCAATACTATTCATCTTAGCTTTAGCCCTGGCAATCTCTCCGGCCATGGGTTATTACTTTACTCTGACCCTAGGCCAGTATAACATCACCCTGAACATGGGGGATGAGGATGTGACCGTCAGTCCCCAGCCTACCAAGTCCGATATGGATTCAATCACCCGTTCGATCAAGTTGCAAGGGGCCGATGAACCCGACTGGGGAATGATACAAATCTTCGAGTACCATTCCGACGCCGGCTTTGACTTGCAGGATAACCTCCGCGGCCTACTCAAGGTCTACTGCACCTTCCCTGACGTCGATTCAGGAATGGTCGCGGGTATGGGCGGAGCTGTGGGCACAGGAACCGCTAGGGTAGCCCACGGCGTTGGCAAGCAGGAGTGCTATGCGGGCGCAGCCAACCTACCTGGCGACGGAGCCCGGAGGGATATAGTTCTCTTTGGCCACTTCACCAACAAGACGCTCAATGAGCAGTTTGTAAGCGATGCCAAGGTAGAGTATGTGGGGACGGCTCCTAAGGTTATCAATCTATGATTTAGTCTTCGAGGATTCAACCTTCGAGGTGTCGTATAACGGCTGAAGTGACATCCTCTGTCCTGAGCCCCCCGCCCAGGTCCGGGGTGGTCACTCCATCTTTTAAGGATTTATCGATGGCTTCCTCTATCAGCCTGGCCTTCTCTGGGAAGCCCAACCACTCCAGCATCCTGGCAGCGCTCTTTATGGCCCCTATCGGATTGGCTATGCCCTTTCCCGCGATGTCCAGGGCCGACCCGTGGATGGGCTCGAATAAGGCATATCTATCCCCTAGGTTGGCGCTGGCGCAAAGGCCGAGGCTTCCCAGGATTCCTGCAGCCTCGTCGCTCAGGATATCACCAAATAGATTGGTGGTGACCAGGACATCGAACTTCTCTGGGTGGAGGACCATGTTGTAGGCTGCGGCATCCACGTGCATGTCCTCGAACTCCAGGCCCCTTGCGGCTGCTTCGTCGTGACAGGCCGCCACAAACAGGTTATCCCCCTTGATAACATTGGCCTTATGAACGATAGTAAGCTTCCTTCTACCAGGGCCTCTATCAAGGCATATATCGCAGGCCTTCCGGGCGATTCTCTCAGAACCCTTTCTTGTAATCACTCTAACCGTCCTGGCCTCATCCTCCGAGATCTCCTCCAGGCCTGAGTAGAGGCCCTCGGTGTTCTCCCTGACTATTACAAAATCCAAGCCCTTCCCCCTAATGGGCCGTATGTTGGCGTAGAGATCCAGGCCTTTTCTAAGCCTCAGAAGAACGCTCCTGTATTTGGGATCCTTCGGGGAGGTTATGGCCCCGAAGAGGATGCAGCCAAAGCTCTTGATCTCCTCGAAATCTTCGTCTGCCATGGCCTCACCAGTGCGCTTCCACCTGCCATAGCCGACCTCAAAAGGCACCATGTCCAGGTCGGAGCCCACCGCCTCCAGCACTTTCAGGGCGCTGTCAATGACCTCAGGGCCTATGCCGTCGCCCTTGATCAGGGCTACTCTCTTAGAGCATTTACTAGACACCTCACCGCCTCCGATATCTCATGAGGCCCGTCTCCCCAGTGGACCACCATGCCCAGGTAGCCGTTTCTCTCTACCAGGCCTTTTCTCTCGGACCTGCAGCACCTGGTGATGAAAGGCCCCTCGGGAGTCATGGCG
>DAXJ01000058.1:42272-54631 GCA_002506335.1 Methanosaeta sp. UBA114 | reverse complement strand
ACCTCGCATCCCACTATCTTCGGCCGCTCGTGAACAACGGCATCGTGATCCAGGGACCTCCCCAGGCCCGATGCCCGACAGGGATAGTAGGCGCAGTCGCAATCGAACTCCCTGAGATCCATGACCCTCATCTTGAACTTGAGGCATAGATCTCCCAAAACCCCGCTACTTTTTAGTTTCTCCAGGACATGAGAGAGCCAGGAAGGATAGGGGGGCACCACGTCCAGCACCTCCATGGTCAGTATGGCCCCGAGGTCCGGGCGGTGGACGAAGGTCACGTGCTCGTCAGGGCCCTGGAAGAGAACCGTGTTGACCTCGCCGCTGTCCTGACAGGCCTCATAGGCCAGCTCTATCAGCCTGGCCCGGTCCCTAGTATCGATCTTCTCATGGTACTCCAGGATCTCCCGGCCTGAAGCTATCAGCTCTAGACTGTCTACGTCCCTCAAAAAGAACCCCTGGGCATTTTTGCATTTAGTTTTGGCCTTGAAAAGCTTTGGTCCCTGGCGGGATATGATGTACGCGGTAGAGAAGTACATGGGGTCTCCGTACCTGTCATCATCTTTAACCCCTATAACTCTGTAATCGGCCGGAAAGATCACGCTTCTCCATTCTCCTTTAGCGCATTCCCCTTCCTTCGGTGGGCGGCAAGGCCTCCGTCCTGCAAAATCTCCAGGAGGAAGTCGGGGAGCCTTATTCCCTGGACCACTGATCCCCCTATCTTGATTATTCCTTCGGAGAGTTCCACCTCCACATAGTCTCCCTCAGCGCACTTGATCTCAGCTTCGACAACAGGGAGGCCAACGTTTATGGCATTTCGATAGAAGATCCTGGCGAAGGATTTCGCAACTACAGCTGCCACGCCCGCCACTCTCAGAGCTAGTGGGGCCTGTTCCCGGGATGAACCGCAGCCGAAGTTTCTGCCGGCCACAATGATATCGCCTTTGCCTACCTTGGATGCAAAGCCGGGGTCCAGGCCTTCCATGACATGGGCGGCCAGGGTAGATAGATCCTTAGTCCTGAGATATTTACCAGGGATTATAACATCGGTATCCACATCGTCTCCGAATATCCATGCCCGGCCCTTGATCATGGCGGAAAATGAGCATCGCCCGTATATGTTTTTTGCCATGGTTTCCGAGGGACTTCTTAATAAGCCTTTGAGCGAAAATGTATGCTAATTGTACGACAAACGTATACTTAACGAAAGGTAATATAGCTGAAATCCCCCTTAACCCTACTATCTATTGGAGGTGGTAAGGCTGCTGGATATCAGAAACCTTTACGTCAGCATCGGGGACAAGCAGGTCCTCAAGGACGTAAATCTAAGGGTCGGGTCAGGGGAGACCCACGCCCTCTTCGGGCCTAATGGCACTGGAAAGACCACACTCCTCAATGCCATCATGGGCCTTCCTAGGTACGAGGTGGACAGCGGAAGCATTCTCTTCAAGGGCCAGGACATAACCAGGATGTCCATGGACCAGAGGGCCAGGCTTGGCATAGGCATGGCTTTTCAGCGCCCTCCTGCGATCCGGGGCCTAAAGCTCAAGGATTTAATCAAGATCATCAACCCCGGGGCCGATGGCGGCAGGATTCTAAAGCAGATGGATTTTGAGAACTTCGCCAATCGCGACGTGAACCGGGGCTTTTCTGGCGGCGAGGTCAAGAGGTCGGAAATGGTACAGCTCCTTGCCCAGCAGCCCGATTTCACCATGCTAGATGAGCCTGACTCGGGCGTGGACCTGGAGAACATTAAGCTGATAGGAGAGGCCATAGACATTCTCACCCAGAAGGATACTAGGCCCAGCGCCAGGATCAAGTCAGGAATCATCATCACTCACTTCGGCCACATCCTGGACTACATGAAGACCGACAGGGCCCACGTCATGCTGGGAGGGTCCGTGGTCTGTAGCGGAGACCCAAAGGAGATACTGGAGCAGATCAAGGCCAATGGTTATGAGGGGTGCGTAGCATGCATGTGCCCGGCGAAGTAAAGGAGAGGGCTGAGAAGGCCAGGGACAAGAAGGCCCTCTACGGCACCGATGTGGATCTGAAGAGCTATGAATCAAAGGCCGAGGCCCATCAGGAGGTAGCGAAGCCAGAGGATCTCCCTGCCGATGTGAAGAAGGCCGCTCTGGACGTCGGGGTGAGCCTGGATAAGGAATCCTCGGGGGCTTACGTACAGATGGACCAAAGCCCAGTGATTGCAGAATCCACGTACGAAGGGGTGGAGGTCATGGACATCGCCACCGCCCTGGAGAAGTACGATTGGCTACAGGATTACTGGTGGAAACTAGTGGCGCCTGATGCGGATAAATATACGGCAGATGTGGCCCAGAGCCCTCCGGCGGGCTATTTCCTGAGGGCGAAAGCTGGTGCCAAGACTGTATTTCCCATCAAGAGCTGCCTGTACCTTGGGTCCACCAATCTCAATCAGAGGGTCCACAATGTGATCATAGCCGAGGAAGGAAGCGAGCTTCACGTCATCACCGGCTGCACGACTCCGGCCCACGTTCAGAGGGGATTGCACATCGGTGTCTCGGAGTTCTTCATCAAGAAGAACGCCAAGGTCAGCTTCACCATGATACACAGCTGGGGCCAGGAGGTAGAGGTAAGGCCCAGAACCGGAATTGTGATGGAGGAAGGGTCATCCCTCTCCAACAACTACATACTGCTCCGGCCTGTGAAGACTATACAGACATTTCCCACCTGTAGCCTCAACGGCAAAGGGGCCGTGGCAAGCTTCAACACCGTGATCTACTCCACTATGGGGAACATCGATGTGGGAAGCAATGTCTTCCTCAATGCGCCTGACACCAGCGCCGAGTCCATCTCCAGGGTAGTATCCGTGGGCGGAGACGTCATAGCCAGGGGCAGGATGACTGGAAAGGTGCCCGGAGCTAGGGCCCATTTGGAGTGCGTGGGGCTGCTTCTCTCGGATAACGGCAGGATATACTCCATTCCTGAGCTTGATGGCCAGTCCAGGGACCTAGATATGTCCCACGAGGCTGCTGTCGGAAGAATCTCCGAGGAGGAGCTGGATTATCTCATGGCCAGAGGGCTTACATCCGATGAGGCTACGAGTGTCATCGTCAGGGGATTCCTGGATGTGGAGATCAAGGGGCTGCCTGAGGAGCTTAAGCAGGAGATTAAGAATATTACTCAGAGGGAGGATTTAAAGGGGGCTTAAGTTTCCCTTTCTGTCCTATTGTGATCTTTTTTGCTTGCGCTAGGTTAGTACGTTTTGAACCTGAATGTTTTACCCACCCCCATGAAGTCCATTAACACCGTCCATGGTGAGTCACTCTATCAACTTGTCTTGATGAAACCTAAAATAAAGGATGCAAAAGGAATTAGCAAAGTAAACGGCAAGAAAGGTTATATCGGCCCGAAAGAACTGCATTCCAGGGATTATATTGACTTCAATGACCGATAGAGAACGGCTCCTGGAGCTTGTTAAGACCAGGGCCTTAGAGGTGAGGAAGGTGGTCCTCTCCTCTGGCAAGACCAGCGGTTACTATGTGGATTGCAAGAGGGTCACCCTGGACTCAGAGGGCGCTTATCTGACTGCCAAGCTCATGCTGGAGATGGTAAACCCAAAAGCCTCAGCCGTGGCAGGTCTAACCCTGGGCGCAGATCCTATAGTTTCCTCCATGGCAGTCCTGAGCCACGTCCAGGGCAAGGGTATCCCAGCTCTGATCATCAGGAAGGAGCCCAAGAAGCACGGCACCAGGAGGTTTATCGAAGGTCCATCCCTGCCGGAGGGATCCGAGGTGATCGTGGTGGACGATGTGGTGACATCTGGCGCCTCCATCATCAGATCCGCGGAAAGGCTTGTTGCCGAGGGCTTCAAGCCCATACAGACCTTGGCCATCCTGGATAGGCAGGAGGGGGGCAGGGAGGCCCTGGAGGCCACAGGCTACAAACTGGAGGCCATATTTACAAGAGAGGATCTCAAAATCAACTGATGAAAATTAGCATATAGAAATCGGCACGTGAAACACGCCCATAATTGGGCGCTGCAGCAATTTTTATTTTATCGATCCGATTAACAAATTTAGCTGGTCCTTCAAGCACTGGGCTGACTGCCAGTGGGCTGACCACTGCTATCAAGGCCTACATTATTTGGAACGCCACTTCCAATGGTGCCGGAACCTGCACTATTCTGAACGCCAATATTGCTGGCGTAGCCTATGTTGCTGCCATAGCAGTGCTTATCCTAAACGCCGGCGTTGCTGCCGTAGCCCATATTATACTGAACCCCGCTCCCCTGATCACTCAGGCTGCTTTGAGAGTTATCCTGGACCCCACTTCCATGGTGACTACCCAGGCCCCTTCCGGATCGGCGGAAGATATCACTTCCCGGATCGACCAAGCTGCTTTGGGAGTTATCCTGAACCCCGCTTCCTGAATCACTCAAGCTGCCCTCCGAGTAACCTGGAGCTCCGCGGTTCCCATAATCCCGAGGGCCACCAACCATGGGCCTGATTCCTCCTTGAGCCTCATTGTAGCCGCCCAGTCCAGATGGATAGGGCCCTGGGCTCAACTCTCCGGGGTTGCTGCCGCCGGTGGCGGATAGGGAGGATTCCATGCTCAGATAGCTCTCCCGACCAATCTCATCCGTGTAGGATATCTGCGATACAACAGTGTAATCCCCACTTCTCGTTGCTACCACTGGATATCTGATCACCTGCTGATCGCCTGGAGGCAGCATCCCGGCCCAGATGCTCTGCGATGGCGTTGCCAGACCGTCCGGAAGGACCGCTATGACCTGTGCTTGGGTCGCATTGCTCCCTACGTTAGTAATCTGGAGGGTGACATCGATGGTCTGACCTACAGGCACATTGGACTGTACCGGCGTCTGATAGGCGCTGATCTGACCGTCTGCCACCACACTGGTGATCCCCACCCCAAGGAGCAGAAGAATGGGTAACAATCCCATTGGCTTCATCAAAATCCTAGTTCTTCTCTGGTTCTGATTTAAAGGTACCTCTCATACGAGGTCTACATGAGGTCTACACGTGGCAGACGCCCTCCTGGGCCGTACATAAAATACTTATGTGGCCCGGTGTTAAGATTCCGTCGATGGACGTTTCGTACTCGGCCTGGTGGCATTCTACCCCTGAGAGCATAGCCCTCAAAGGGGATAGCTTCTCTTTTCTATTCGATAGACGCTATACCAACAGGCTCAACAGAATGTCCAGGATATTCTTTGAGGCCTACGCCAAGGCTACCAAGGAGCTATCCGCACAGGAAGATAGATTTCCGAGCCTCAGCGAGATCGATGCCAAGATGGAGAGCGGTGCGGTTTATGCCTTCAAGGACAGGCTGACAAAGAACACTGAGTTCTTCGATGAGATCAAGATTTCAGGGGTATCATATCTGGTACCAAAGGCCGTGAAGTTCATAGATGCCTCTGGAATGTACACCGACCTTGTCTTCGATTTCAACAGCGGTAGCGTAACTTTGCCCACCAGGAGGAAGATGCCTGTGGACGTCGCCGCTAACCTAGCGCCTGAGCCTGTGCGTCACGAAGAGCCGGAAGAGTATATCAATGAAGACTTTGAGACGCCGGCCGAGGCTCTGAAGCCCCAGGTAAAGCCCCAGACAGCGGCTCAGGATAGAGCCTCCGAAGAGCAGTACATCGATGTGGAGGATGCCACGCCCGTTTCGCGGGCCCCTGCCCAGGCCCCACCTCAGGCTTCATATCAGGCCGCATCCGAAAAGCCATCGCCCCAAATGGACAGCAAAGCCAGGACAGGCAGCTTTAATCCGACCTCCAAGCCCATGATCATAGCCGCGGCGGTACTCCTGGTAATCACCCTGGCAGGAGCCATCTTCCTCAGCCATGGGCCCATGGGAGCGCCAGTCGTGGTGGAGTACTCGGCCTATCTGACCAACTCCAGCAACATCACCTCTCTGGACATGGATATCAAGAACCCCAGCCAGGTGAGCAGCGACCTGGAGATGTCCCTGCCCACCAACTCGGACAAAAGCATCAGCGCCAGGGGCGGTATGGTGACCATATCCCACATGAGCAGTACCATCATCCGGATGAACTCCAGCGGCGACGCCTCCATCAAGGTGTACCTGAACGGCAACTGGACATCAATACCCATCAACCTCAACCTGAGTGTCCCCAGGGGATATGACTCGGGAGTGGTGATCCACGGCCAAAACTACAACGTCAACCGCAAGGACGACAAGATATTGCTTAGGTTCAACGGCGCCCACAATGCAACCCGGTTCGAGCAAAGCTTCACCCCCAGGCGCTGACCTGGTGGTCCTGGTACCCAAAGAGAGAGCTGAGGAGGCTAGACGGCAGATCCTGGAAGAGGGTCTCCTCGATACCAGGAGGAAAATTATAGATGACGGAAATTTTATAGAGATCCCCGTCGTCTCCCAGCCTTGCGGATATAAGGCGGAGCCTCAGGAGGAACCGGAGTTTTACCAAAAGACCCCTGAACTCAAGGCCGTCCTGGCAGGTAGGATTCCCGAATGGCTCGTGGACTGCCTACCTAGAGGGTGGTTCATCCTGGGGGACGTGGTAATAGTCAAGCTCCGCCCGAAGGTAGAGGATTGGAAGGGCGATATAGGCTCAGCCCTTCTCCAAATCTACCCCAGGTGCAAGGCTGTAGTCATGGACAAAGGAATCGAGGGCCAGTTCAGAGAGCCCATCCGGGAGATCATAGCCGGGGAGAGCTCAGAGACGGTCCATATAGAAAACGGCGTTAAGTTCTGCCTGGATGCCCAGAAGATCATGTTCTCCCAGGGCAACCTCCTGGAGCGAATACGAATGGGACGCCTGGGAAGAGGCGAGATGGTAGTGGACATGTTCGCGGGCATAGGTTACTTCACCTTGCCCATGGCAGTCCACTCCAGGCCCAGAAAGATCACGGCCATAGAGCTGAATCCGGTGGCTTACGGCTATCTGAAGAGTAACATCACCCTCAACCACGTAGAAGATATAGTAGAGCCGGTGCACGGCGACTGCTCGGAGGTCACGCCGATAGGAGAGGCGGACAGAGTCATCATGGGATATGTGGGCACCACCAACAGGTATCTTAAAGCCGGCCTTCTGGCACTTCGCCCCGGAGGCATCATCCACTATCATCAGACGGTGCCATCCTGGCTCTACCCGAGGATGGCCGTGGAAGAACTGACCTCGGCTGCCGGGAGTTTGGGGCTTGAGGTAGAAGTGCTGAGATACGCCAGGGTGAAGAAGTTCTCCCCAGGCGTGATTCATTCAGTGGTGGACGCCCGCATCGGCCAGGGCGTTTGAATGGAATTAAGCCCAGGCCTGCGCACAGCCTCTCAAAAGGGCCCGTCTCCATGAGATCCCCTAGGATATCTGAGAGCTATATCGCCATCGGTAAAAGGGATGAATCACCAAGGCGCCTTCAAATACCGGTACCAAAAAAGAGGTGAACCGATCGATAAGTTAATACGCCACCTCTTGCAAGTTTAATTACGCAGCCCGGTAGTGTAGCGGTCAATCACAGGAGGCTCTGGACCTCCCTACCTAGGTTCGAATCCTGGCCGGGCTACTCCAAAACCTATTTTAAAATGATATGAGGTTCAAGGCTCTATCCTATCCTTCTTGACCTGCTCCATAGCATCCCTGGTCATCCTGATCTCGACTATCTCCCCCGCCCCCATGGCCTCTATGGTCTTGGTCAGCATATCGGTCACCGTCTGGCCAAGACTGTTGTCCTGGCTAGCCAGGACCAGGGACATGGCATAGCCAAGCATGTAAGCCGTCCATCCGGCATAGGTGAAGTGGACCATGAGATCCTCTAAACCTCCTTCTATCCACAGTCCCCTGGACCCGGGCCAGGATACCCTCGACCTCATCAGGGAGAGGTCTGTGACCTCGACCTCGAACTGAACGATTCCTTCTGGCATGGTAGCTCCTTCTCTAGAATCTCCGAGACGTATCGTCCCTTCCTGCAGCAGCACTCGACAGCCACTTCTATATATTTCGCAGTGCCATAATTATTAAGGTTGCTCTGAAGCTGCCGCAAGGCACTGTAAATTGGGTAACAGATCCAGGGGAAGAGGAGGAAGATGGTCACGGGTTATTGCAGCAATGCCCGTAAAAAGATGGAGCTAAAGAGGGAGTTAGAGTCACTCAGGGACGCATTGTGGATAGGGCAGCCACAGCGATGATGAGGATGGCCGTCCCCGCTGCTATGAAGCTCTTGATGTCGTACTTGATCATCTGCTTGACATGCTTAGGCTTGTGAGCTACAACCTCTGCAATCCACTGCCCATACATTCGCATGGCATCGCTCTTCTGTGCGGTTGCCATGGCAACTTCGCCTCCAGGAGATATCGTGGATTATCGCAATTGAATTCGATAAGATTCGAGGCTATTTTCTCCCCCCTTACACGATAGATTTTTGCCATCCCCCCTATAAGTCCCTGCTCTATCTTAAATCAGAAGCCACAGGCATCTAACGGTACATAATGCCACCTATGACCACCAGCAGAACGAGGGCGGCGCCCAAACCCACCAGGACATGCCAGGGCTGGAATGAAAAGCCCTTATCTCTGGTACGCTTGGGCTTGCGCGGTAAATTCTCCTCAATCCACTTCTCTTGCTGTCGCATAGCATCGCTCATCTCGACCATGAACTTCACCAACAATAAAGGCGCTTAAAGGGATTTCTTTTCTCCTTTCGCGACACTCCGCTCCCAGGCAGGGACGCTCTGGTAGCATATCCTGAGAACCCTGTGGAATGGTATGTGCTTTTCGGTACCTGCGGACCGGATCTCCATGCCGCCCGACCCAAGGCACACGATATCGCTACCAACGACTGAGGACCTATCCCCGTGAGATCCCCGATCGATGTAATCCACGCGCACCTGGTTAAAGTCGTACTTGGGGTCGTGGAAAAACCGGAGAAGCAGAGCCTGGCTTTGTCTCACGCCATTTATCTTGATACGGAGGCAGAAAACCCTTTGCACCTCCACGTGTGATGTGCTCAGGATATAAGTACAGCTATCCATAGCATTCCATGCCCAGACCTATATGAGGCCTCCATGAGAGTCACATAACTAAATGCAATGCAGGAAAGGCCTGATAGAGCCCCTATGTGAAAAACAAGTACTTAAGCCATGGTCGAAAAGAGAATTATCATGGAAAAGGAAAGAGGAGGTCCCAAGATGACAGATGCAGAGAAGGGCCCAGAAGGACTGGAGACGGTCCTGGCAAAAGCTGCCACGCACAGATACTCCGATCTTCTGCTCCTAGGCTTTGTGTCCTCGACATTCACCCTTCTCCTGGCCATCTCCGTCATCGGCTGAGGGATATGAGGCGAGAGTTACAATTGGATTAGTAAAAGCCGTACCCTACATTCGCCCAGGCAACAGGCTTTTGCCCCCTATATGGCCCCCCGACCGCGGCGGCATCATACGGACATTTAACCAAGGCCGAGAGCCTGAGCTCCTGAAGTACAATCAATGCCTCGTGCAGAAAGCCTTGAGGAATTAGATGATCCCCAGTAAAAGGCTCTGCAAAACTTATTCAACGCAGGATGCTCAGAAAGAGCATGGCTATTCCCACGACTGCGATAACAGTTATGGCCACCTCGACCTTAGAGGTCTCACGATATCTACCGTGCATGAGCCTTGCTGCATGGAGGCGGAGGATTTAGCCTTTTCGCCAGATCCCGGGCCTCTTGGGAATCAGCGCCCGGAAAGCCGACCATATAACCAGGCAAATCATATTAACAGGGTGTGCACATAAATCGTGAACACGGGAGACGAGACATGAGATGTGAGGTGTGGCTGTCCAGCGGCGCAGGTTATTTCGTGGACCTGAAGGAGGCGAAGACCTTCCAGGAGTATTTGGACCAGCTGGAAGAGAACAGGTGGATCCTTATAGACGATGAGAGAGTGGCCATCAACACCGACCAGATCGCCGAGGTCAGGAAAATGGACGAAAAAGAGGATGTGCCTTAGTAGGCAACCCCTTCTATACAACCTTTTTGCAAGTTGATGATTAAATCCCGCCTTTTTCTTTAGAACATCCAGATCGTAATCTGGCCAGTTTCAAGCATCGTATGACCCAATAACCTCCATTACCTGCTTGGCAGAAAACAGCCTTTTGGCGGCTTTGTTTTCCAAGTTAGAAATTTTATATCCTATACGCAGGAAAAGTATACATAGATATTCATAATACGAAAATTATCGAACTTAGAAGATGAAATCTTCACGAGAGTTTGCCAAGGTTCTAACCAGCAGCTAGCCACGGACTAGCTCTTTGGAAGATGGCAATGGTACGTGTTCTCGCAGTTCTGTTAGTGGTTGCCCTTTTCCTGACGGTGCTGCCAGCACAAGAAGATGGAGATCTCAAGGTCCTGGACGAGTACGAGTACGACTACGGCAGAAGCTACAACCTCAATGAGTTCGATTGCACCAACAGCTCCCAGATAGCCTGGTATGTGCTCAGGCAGAGGGGCTTCGATGCCAGGCTCATATAAAGCAATGAGATCGCGGAAGGCAGAAGGCCCGAAGGTACCAAAGAGTTCTACGGCCACATCTGGGTGATGGTACCCAGGAACAACTACACAGGCGGGGATTACAATGATTACGCCCACACAAGAGCGGAGGCTGGGTGCCCGTCGAGACCACCCATCCTACACGATAGGCTTTTGACGCCCCCTAATTTATGCGTGCAACTAAGGCCACGATGGGTGTGCACGTCTATGAAGGTGTAATGCGGACTGAAAGGTAGCCGCAACAGCGGTCCCGTGTTCTCAGACAGGGCAACAAGGAGGTCACCAGGAGGGAGATATCCTAAGAGGGAACGAACAGCATCCTCACGGCAACCATGTATAATCTGAAGGCAGGTTTTATGTCTCTATCAGACTACTAAGCGTTTAACCCTTGTGGTTTTTATACATGACCTCTCTATCGTGCCGAGAATCAGTCCCAGTGCCCTCCAGAAGCAGAAGGGATGAGTAAAGCCCACTATCAAAAATCGCATGAAAACCGAGGTATTTGGTCGTGTCCGCATCTCCGTCAGATCACCCTTACCTTATCGTAAAGGCTGGTATTGAAGAGATCTCCTTCCGAAAGCGGCCGGGAGGCGATAGATGCTGGGCAAGGCAGGCACATCATGAGCATAGGCGACCTCTACCATCCCCAGGGAATAGCCCTGGTTCCCGAGAGATTCCGGCTCTTCGTGGCTTGCGAGGACGAGACTGTCAACATCCTCAACAGTTCCTCCCTGACTCTGGTTCGAAGGATTAGCCTGAGGACCTATGTGGATAACATCCAGTACAAGGCATCCTCTGGAGTAGTCTATGTAGGCTAGGGCAATGGCACCCTGGCAGCTCCCAAAAACGCCAATGGAAACATCCTGGGCAAGGTGAACCTCTCAGGACACCCCAAGGCCTTTGAGGTTTCAGGCAGAAGGACCGTTACCAACGTCCCTTCGGCAGATCATATCGTAGTCATGGATAGGTAGAAGATGGCGATTATAGCAACCTGGCCTGCGATCAATGCCAACGATAACTTTCCCATGGCCCTGAGCGAGGCAGGAGGAAGAATCTTCGCAGGATGCCGCCAGCCTCCCAGGCTCCTGGTCTACAATACAGACTCAGGCACGCAGATTGTAACCCTGAAGATCGATGGAGATATCGACGATGTATTCTACGATAACATTTCCAAAATGATCTACGCCTCCTGCGGCGTTGGGTCTACGGGTGTTCTCAGGAAGATGGATAAGGACAGCTATCAGGCCTTGACCAGAGACGGAACCTCAGAAGGGGGCACGCACGCCCCTTTTAGTCCCAAAGCTATCGAAGCTGCACCTCAAAGTGGCGGCAGAGATGCAATGGTGATAGCCTATGCCGTCGAACGATAGTTCAATCCCGGAAGGGGTATGACCTTGCTCAGGACTAAAACCATATATTCGTTGAATAACGTAAATATCTCCAGGCAAAAGTCGAATATCCTTTCTAGCTCTCCCATATACATAATCGGACCTTTGCCTCCATCCCAATTCCGGCCCCTTATCCTGGCCTTCAAGCTGTTTCTTCTTGAGGGGATACAAAGCCTCCCCGACCCCCAGATCAGGATAACAAAGGTTAAAATATCCCCCGCGGTTTAAACAAGGGAGGATAGGCATGGATAAGTACGAGAAGGTGATCGAGCTCACCCGGAGAAGGGGCTTCATGTGGCCAGCCTTCGAGCTGTATGGGGGAGCTGCGGGATTTTACGATTACGGGCCTTTGGGTGCCACCCTCAAGCGCAGGATTGAGGATACCTGGAGGCAGTTCTTCGTCATCAGAGAGGGGTTTGCAGAGATAGAGGCCCCGACCATAGGGGTGGAGGGCATCTTCCAGGCCTCCG
>DAXJ01000058.1:29664-42060 GCA_002506335.1 Methanosaeta sp. UBA114 | reverse complement strand
GCATCTTCCAGGCCTCCGGCCACTTGAGCGGCTTCTCAGATCCTCTGACCACCTGCAAGGCCTGCAATGAGATCTACAGGGCCGATCACCTGATAAAGCACATAGTAGAGGTCCCAGACGCCCTCTCCAACCAGGAGATCTACAAGGTCATATGCGATAATGAGGTCACCTGCCCAGAGTGCGGAGGCGCTCTCTCCGAGATATATGAGTTCAACCTCATGTTCAAGACGAACATAGGGCCCGGAGGGAAGCTCCAGGGCTACCTAAGGCCCGAGACCGCCCAGGGCATGTTCATAAACTTCCAGAGGCTTCTTAGGTACTTCAGGGACCACCTTCCCTTCGGCGCAGTGCAGATAGGCAAGTCCTTCAGAAATGAGATCTCCCCCAGGCAGGGAGTCATAAGGCTTAGAGAGTTCACCCAGGCCGAGGCTGAGATCTTCATTGATCCTAGGAACAAGACCCACCCCAAGTTTGGGGAGATCAAAGACCTTGTGCTGAAGCTCTACTCCCAGGCCGCCCAGGAGAGAGGAGAGCCCGATACCATGACCGTGGGAGAGGCCGTGGAGAGAGGGGTTATCGCTCACCAGATCCTCGGTTACTACGTGGCCAGAACATACCAGTTTCTCATGGCAGTAGGCGTTTCATCCGGCAGTATGAGGTTTAGGCAGCATAAGTCCGACGAAATGGCCCACTATGCAGCGGATTGTTGGGATGCCGAGGTTCTCCTGGACCGCCTGGGCTGGATAGAGATCGTGGGCATAGCCGACAGGACCGATTACGACCTCAAGGCCCACATGGCACAGAGCAAGGTCAGCCTTAAGGTCATGGTACCCTACGATAAGCCCATAAAGCGCCAGAAGCTTGTTGTAAAGCCCGACTTCAAGGCTTTAGGACCGAAGTTCAAGGCCAAATCCAAGGCCGTAGGCGATGCTCTGAAGGCCCTCACTCCCGAGGATATCCGGGGCGATATGATCAAGGTCCAGCTGGATGGCGAGCAGATAGAGGTGGACAAGAGCCTGGTATCCTTCGAGACTGCAGAAGAGGAGATCAGGGGCGAAGAGGTCGTGCCCCACGTGATAGAGCCCTCCTTTGGCATAGATAGGATAATCTATACCGTTCTAGACCACTCATTCTATGAGGATGCCGTGGACGGCGAGGCCAGATCGGTATTAAAGTTCCTGCCAGGTGTGGCACCCATAGAAGTTGCAATCCTCCCCCTCATGGATAGGTCTGAGCTCGTAGCCCCGGCCCGGAAGATCCTGGAGGATCTGAGGTCCAGAGGCATCAGGACCGACTACGATACCTCTGGGAGCATTGGCAGGAGATATAGGCGCAACGACGAGGTAGGGACGCCCTACGATGTAACCGTGGACTACGAGACCCTGGAGAAGGGGACAGTCACAGTGAGGGATCGCGACAGCATGCGCCAGATAAAGGTCAGAGTTGAGGACATGGTCTGTACCCTGGAGGGTCTCCTCTCGGGCGCCAAGAAGTTCGAGAAGGCAGGGGTCATGGTGGAGATCCATCCCACTTAAATGGTAACGTCTTCAATGGTAACGATCTCAGGAGAATGGAAGATGGCCAAGATCGCTGACGAGTGGAGGTCCAAGCTGATAATGGAGATCCGAAGAAAGCTCATCCACATCACGGGCCTGATGGTTCCCTTCGGAATACTGGTCTTTGGCAGGATATTCACAACCACGGCCATCCTCCTAGCACTGATCATGGCAGTCTTCCTGGAGGCGGGAAGACTTAAAGGGATGATCAAGCTCCCAGAGGTCCGCGAGCACGAGGAGGCAAAGGTTGCCGGCTACTTTTACTATATCCTAGGGAGCCTTCTAACCGTGGCCATCTTCAAACCGGCCATATCCATCGCCGCGATGCTCATGCTCTCCCTGGGCGATGCCATAAGCGGCATCATAGGCTCCATGCTTGAAAACTCCAACGTCCGCTCGGGAGATAAAGGCTGGAGAATCAAGCCGCTCCCCATAACTTTGGGCATGTTTATGACCTGTATCCTGGTAGGGCATGCATCTAGTGGGATCACGGGCCTTCCCTTCGAAGTCTACCTAGCAGGAGCGATTGGGGCGACCATGGCAGACGGTATATCGGTCTTCATACGCAATCGGGTGGTGGACGACAACCTCACCATACCCATAGTTGCTGGGACGGCCATGAGCATAGTAGCCCTGGCTTAAAGCTCGGCCTAAGAAAGGTTTTTTTACATATGGCTCGTACCAGACATCGCTAGGCACAAGGGCAAGCGGGTCAGCATCTGCATGCCCCTTGATCCTGCGCAAAGGAGGTATGGCATGGATATTATCCTTCTAGGTCCACCAGGTTCCGGCAAGGGAACTCAGGCTAAGATGGTTGCAGATAAGTACCACGTGAAGCACATCTCCACCGGCGACATACTCAGGGAGAACGTCAGGAATGGCACACCCCTGGGCAAGGAGGCCGACTCCTACATGAAGAAGGGGCAGCTCGTCCCCGACCAGCTCTTGGTCAACATCATCAAGGACAGGCTGGCACAGCCCGATGTCAAAGGTGGTTGGATGCTGGATGGCTACCCGAGGACCATACCCCAGGCCGAGGCCCTGGAGAAGATACTCCCCTCCCTGGGTCAGAAGATCGACGTGGTCCTCAACATCGATGTCCCGGACAAGGATCTTGTCGATCGCTTGAGCGGAAGGAGGATGTGCAAGTGCGGTGTCTCTTACCACCTCCAGTTCAACCCGCCAAAAGTCCCCGGCAAGTGCGATGTCTGCAACGGAGAGCTTTATCACAGGTCCGATGACCAGGCCGAAGCCATCATGAAGAGGCTTGATGCCTACCACAAGCAGACTCAGCCCCTCATCGACTACTATAACAAGAAGGGCATCACTGCCACCATTAACGGCTCCGGCGATATAAAGAAGATCTTTGCTGAGGTCTCCAAGGCCCTGGATAAGAAGGTATAAGCTCCTTATCCTTCGCTTTTCATCCTTTTTTGGACAGAGCTTTTAAGTAGGCATATCCGGAAGGAACTACAGTTATAGCCGTCGGGCTAGATGATGATCGGGAGGTTTTACATGATCATAGTATATTCCCTAGGTGGTTCCTTCCTGGCTGGCCAGAGCCCAGAAGGACTCAAACAGTATGCTGATGAGCTCAAATCCCTGGCCAAAGAGCACAGGATCTACGTGGTTGTCGGCGGAGGAAGGGTGGCCAGGGACTACATAACCAAGGCCAGGGTATTAGGCGCCAGCGAGGTCTTCTGCGATGAGTTAGGCATTGGAGCCACCAGACTCAACTCGGCCCTGCTCATAGCAGCCTTAGGAACTGCCGCTCCCCAGGAGGTTCCTGATTCCTACTCCAAAGCCGCCCTCCTCAGCTGCGACGGAAAGGTGGTGGTCATGGGAGGAGTAAGCCCTGGCCAGACCACCGATGCGGTATCGGCCATGCTGTCAGAGTACGTCCGCGCCGATCGCCTGGTCATAGCCACCTCAGTGGATGGCGTCTACACCTCGGACCCCGAGGTCGATCCTAATGCCAAGAAGTTCGAGAGCATGACCTCCAAGGAGCTGGTTTCCCTGACCATGGAAACTGAGATGAAGGCAGGCTCCAGATCACCTATCGATCCCCTAGCAGCAAAAATCATAGAGAGGTCCTCCCTCCCCACCTCCGTGGTGGATGGCAGAGAGGTGGCCAATCTGAGAAAAGGGGCCTTTGGAGGCCACACAGGCACTGAGATCAGGCAGGGGTAAGGGACTTTATCAGGTCATAGGCGTTCACCACGCCCCACAAAGTCCCTGAATCCGATACCACCAGCTGGCCTGCACGGGTCCTTCCCAGCACTTTTATAGCCTCGTAGATGGACTCCTCGGAGTCAATGGTCAGGAAGCCATGTGTCATGACTTCGCCTACACTGGCGTTGGCCTTCCCTTCAGCCAGTGCCCGGGTGATGTCTGTAAGGTTGATAAGGCCCGGAGAGCTTCCCTCCACCAGGGCCTCCTGAACCCCGTTATGGACCAAGATCTTGGAAGCCTCCTGAAGAGAGACCTCGGGACTTATACGCAAGGCACGGCGAGCCACAGACTTGACAGAAACCTTGGGCACAGAGATCATCTCGTTAATTTGGATGATGAGTCGGCTCATGGTATCGTCCCTGCCCGTCACCGTGCCCCTGATGTAGAGCTTGTTCACGGGCGTCGGCCCTACCTCCACCTCATCCCCTACATTGAAATCCCTGATGTTGCCGAGGATCCTTATGACCCCACCGCACTGGTGGGAGAGCATGACCTTGTTGAAGATGATCTCGCTGGCAGTAGTTCCCTCGACGATAACTCCGTTTCTGACCACAGGCACCACCACAGTCTCGCCGGTGGCATTGATGTTGAGGGCCTCGTAGGCCTCGCCCGTAGCCCTGTAGCCGCCCTTGGGTCCAGGAACGCCCTCTACCAGATTCAAGGCCTTCAAGGACTGCATCTGATTCCTTATCGTTCCAGGATTGCGATCTATGAGCTCGGCGATCTCCTCGCCCTTGACAGCTCTGCCCTCCTTGCGATGAATGTTGATCAACGCGGTTAAGATATCCCTCTGAACTGGTGTCAATTCCATAGTTAGGTCATATCCTTCATCATTAATGGCCTATATAGATCTGTTGATCCTGTACGACAAAACAGAATTTTGGTTTGATCCTGATTAGGGATCCTAGAACGGAAAAATTAGCAAATCCGGAACGACCTCAAATTAGATCCTTTGGTATTCCATAGGGACCAAGGACGATCGGCCGATGTTTTATTATCATCAGGCCACGCGGATCACCGCGACCAAAGGAGGCCAACGGCCATGGTTAACCTTGAGAGTTGAAAGAAACTTGGCCTTCGCGCACAGGGCATTTTCTGCGCCCACGGTAAGGCAACCTGCCCATACGCCGCCATATCCTGGAGATGGGCTCCTCGAAGATTGACCCAAAGCTCTTGGGAAGGCAGGCACAAGGGTAGACCTGGCCATCGGGAGTGATGTGAAGCCAGGTTCTTCCAGCAAAGCAACCAAAATTGCTCAGAGCTGCGGGCACTGAGAAGATCCTGGGGCTACCGGCCATGCTTAAGAAGTTGCCAAGCTCGGCGTAGTCCACATCGGAGAGTATTATCCCGGTTTTTCCGGCGTACCTGCCGGTGGGCACCACCTCAAAGAAGGTGAGCTCGTGGGCACCCGACCGCCTGGCCAGGTTGTGGAAGGCTGAGAGATGCTTCATATTGCCCTTCCGTATAACCACGTAGATGTCCACTAGAAGACCTGCAGCCAAGGCGTTCCCTATAGCTTTCATAGCATCCCTGAAGGCTCCGAACCTCCCGCGCATGGCGTCGTGCTCCTCGGGAACAGGGCTATCGATGCTCACGTTTACAGCGTAAAGCCCCGCCTCCTTGAGGCTCCTGGCCAGGTCAGGGGTGAAGCCCGCCCCGGAGGTGAACATGTTGGATATAGCCCCCTCACCTACAGAGGAGACGAGCTCGGGCAGTTCCCTGTATAGAGATGGCTCTCCACCATCGAAGGTTACCAGGGTGGCGCCCAGGCCCAGGACCTGGTGTATGACATCTTTGGCCACGTCGGGCTCCAGACGGTAATTGTGGCCGCTGTCAGGCAGGGCGCAGTGGATGCACCTGTTGGGGCACTCCTCGGTGATGGAGATGGTAACTTGATCAGGAGTTCTGATGCCTGCCAGGGCCTTCACCTGGCTCTGGACAAACCTATCGAAAGCCGGACTTGGGGCCGGAGGCACCCAGGTGGAGAGGCAAAGCTTCTCTCCGGCGAGGCATGGTATCTGGCCCTCCATGAGCCTGGCCGCAGACTTAACCCTTGGAATCCTGGCCAGGGGGCCTTTTAGATCTACCTTCACCTTTCCATCCCGAAGGGAGGCCGAGGCCTTGAGGAGAGGGTGACTGTATAATGGGTAGGATGAGTAGGATTGTGGTGGAGACATCACTCAGTACACATCCTTGGGGTCGAAAATCTTCTCCCCGACCACCTTCCCATCTATGGTCCTGTAAAAGCAAGACCTGTAACCGGTGTGGCATGCTCCCCCCTCCTGCTCTATGAGGAAGAGCACGGCATCTTCATCGCAGTCGATTCTGATCTCTTTCACATATTGGAAGTTGCCCGAGGTCTCTCCCTTTAGCCAGAGCTTGTTCCTGGACCTGGACCAGTAATGGGCCTTGCCCGTATCTCTAGTCCTGGCCAGAGCCTCCTCGTTCACGTAGGCTAGCATAAGAACCTCCCCGGTCCTCCAGTCCTGGGCCACGGCTGGAATGAGGCACATGGGTGGTGATACGGCTTATATTCTATAAATGATTACTGAAGGCCGTGAGGTGCATTTCCTGCAAAGGTCGGGGATTATGCGGAAGACCCGTCTGTCCTATCCTTCGACGGCTGGAGACCGCCACAGCCCTGATCATGATAGGCCCCAAGGTTAAAGGCATCACCCCACCCGAGATCTTCGTGGGAAGGCACGGCTACCCCATGGTTCGCGCAGGCCCCGTGGTTCCCCTGGCTCCAGACGCAGAAAAACCCAAGCAGCCGTCGTTGGGCATGAATATGGGAGAGATCATATCCTTGAGGGCCTCAGCTGTGAGATCCGAGGCCAGGGTGGGAGTCATGGAGGCTGAAAGCCCGGGAAAGCTCCTGGAGTCCTTCCAGGAGATTGCCATGTCCTCGACCCCCGTGGGTACCGAGGTCTCTTTTTTAAAACCACCTAAGCCCAAGCTCAACTTCGACGGCGTGGCGGCGCCCTCGGGACCCTCTGGAGAGATAAAATCCCTTGAGATCACCACCAACCCCGCCGTTCCTAGGAAGGTGGACGAGGCTGTGGAGGAGAGGGAAGGAGCTTCCATCGCCGTGGGGGAGCTCTACAACGCAGGAGTGGGCGTGGACCACATCTCCAGGCTCATTTCCCTGGGCCTTCTGGGAAAGGAGAGGAAGCTTGTGCCCACCAGGTGGTCCATAACCGCTTCAGATGATATGCTGGGAAAGGCCATGATCGAATCTATCGTGGATGCACCCCTGATAGGAGACTACCTGCTTTACTCAGGGGAGGGCCTGGGAAACCACTTCGAGATACTTCTAACCCCCCGGCCCTACAGCTTCGAGTTGGTGGAGATATGGATGCCAGGGTCAGCCTGGGCCCCTGAGGGTTGGATAGTCTCCGATAGAGAGGACAATACTGGCAAGAAAGGCTACAGCCCGTTGGCCGGAGGCTACTACGCAGCCAGGCTTGCAGCCCTGGAATATCTGGCCCAAGCAGGTAGACAGGCAGGCATCCTGGCCGTCAGGGAGGTCTCCAGGAGCTACTGGGCACCCCTGGGAGTTTGGGTGGTGAGGGACGCGGCACGCCAGTCCATGATCGCCAGGCCTTGCAAGTTCGACTCCCCCAAGGCGGCCCTGGATGAGATTGAGAAGAGGATATCCACACCGGTAGGAAAGTGGCTACCTAAGGCTTCGCTCCTCACAAGGCCGGTACAAAAAAGCCTTTCTGAGTTCATTTAGGCGTTTCTTGACCAGTCCAGCCCTATCAATGACTCATTTAAACAAATGCTCACAAAAAATATATCTCACCGTGGAGCGGAGGGACGCGTAAGGTCCCAGTATTGGCGCAGAGGATGTAGAGCCCCGCCATGATAGAGTTCACCCCACCTAGATTAACTATATATTCTTTACAGCCTATATTGTTTTTTAGGGTAGACTCCCCCTCAAGGGAGCATAGCATACTAACTCTATGGGTTACTATGACACCAAGGTCCACAGAAACCTTTTGGCTATCTTGCCAAGTTGCCGGTGAACGGCTGTTCCAACGACAGTGCATAATCAACAGGGGCCACGTCAACTGGCCAGTACCCATCAAGCAATAAGATCGTGCAGACAGCACATGGAAGGCAAAACATCCTTCGTACGGATTAAATTATCGATGACTGGACCCATTATGGTTCAAGCGCAAACCATCTCGTTTACTGGGTGGTAGTTGACCCCCTTCCCCGTCATATCTAAATCGCATGGGAGCCATTTTGAAATGCTCAGGAGAAGAATCAACAGGTATCCTACAGGACGTGCCAGCACTACCGATAATCTCTGGTTCACCAACGACCCCGGGAATATGATGATGATGGAGGGGGATAGCCGCCCCGAGGAGTTCGAGAGGTAGGCTAGGAGGGACCAGGGGTCCATGGGTAACATCATTGGCGTGGTAGTGCCCTTCATCTACGGCGTCTCCTACACATTCAATCCTGCCGTCGACGAGCGCACCTATCAGTTCAGGAGAGAGGGAAAACATCGATCTGGGGATGAGCGATGACAGCAGGGTTGTAAACACCATCGTGAACCTAATCTACCACTCACAGGTCAAGTTCGTCCAGCCCGTGAACCCCGACACTGCCAAGGCGACCTACAAGAACGACAACATCACCATCGGGGCCAAGAAGAGAAAGAAGCCATCCGATAAGGCCGGAAAGAATACCAACGTCGAACAGCTCCGCCAAAGCTCTTAATCTGGGGGATGGTTCGACCAATCACGCCCTTCAGAGCGAAAAGGATTTAAACAAGTGGGTATCATGTTAGTAACGTTGAGTTAGTAATAAATAGTTAGGAGAGATGCCTATGTTCGGTGGAAGAAGAAGGCCATCCATATTCGACATGTTCGGGGATTTCTTTGGAAGGGGTTTCCCCCTCAGCGGAAGAGAAGGTGAAGGTGACTGGTTCAATGCCTCCTTTGAGGATATGATAAGAAGACTTGAGCAATCCATGCCCGATGAGATGCGCAACTACATGACCGAGGAGCAGACCCATGAAGGCAAAATCAGGAGGTATGGGCCCTTCGTCTACGGCTTCTCATACAGCGCAGAGCCAGGTAAGGATCCCCAGTTCCAGGAGTTCGGAAACGTAAGGCCCACCCCTAGAGGAATGCAGCCTGCGCCCGAAGGCAGGGAGCCCCTGGTAGATGTCATGGACGAAGGAGATAAGTACAGGATCTTCGTGGAGCTGCCAGGCGTCGAGAAGGAGAGCCTCAAGCTGGATGTGGCCGACAACAGCGTCCAGGTCAGGACCGCTGACGAGAAGAAGTTCTACAAGATGATAGAGCTGGAGCAGGCAATTAACCCGGATACTACCAAGGCCTCGTACAAGAACGGCGTCTTGACCATCGATATAGATAAGGCCGCCAAGAGAACCGGAAAGGAAGTGAACATCGAGTAACTTCCTTTCCCTGAAAATTATTTTGTGCTGTTTTTAAGAGCAAGCTCCTGCCGTGATTATCTCGAGTTTTCCATCACCCCTGGGGGTATAGCAGTAGCGATCGAAGATTTCCTTGGTACGGGCTCCAAACCTTTTCTGACCATCGGGGAGCATATCCGACCCGCCGCCTAGGCAGCAGCCCGCAAAGTCCAGGGTCTGCGCTCTCCTACAGCTCGTATTCAGGATCATCTTCTTGCTGATCTTGAAGGAACCTAAACAACCCTAGTCCACCAGGATCTCCGATCCTTTGGAGTTCTTGGACTGGGTACCTACAGCGATATTTGCCTTGCCAGTAAAGCCGGTATCAGCGCTCGTTGTAGCCTGTTTGTGGCTAGCGTGGGTCGTATTGTAAAACGTATCAAAGGGAGTAAGCGTCTTTGAACATACAATAAGTATCAAATTCAACGTGATATGGTGCTTTAGGTTAGCATATATGTTCATGACTGCTGAGATATAACTCTCTATAAAATATTATGGCCACTTATTTCCTACTTCGAGTGGAGGGAGTTCTAAATCTACATCCTGCATCGTATAAAACGCTTTTAATGACGCACCTTCGAGGTTAACTGTACTCCTGGCAAGCTTGGAGTTAGCCATATCCGAATGATACTGCTTTGCATCATCGATAGATGGGATTGCGTGGGGCCCACCTTATTCAGGTATTGCCTTATAGATCGGTTATAGGTGCAGATGCAGGCCTCTCAATAGCTGTGATCTCTAAGCCATCTCTCAAAGTCCCTTATTGTGGGATATGAATCCAACTTTAACCTTTGACCTATCCCAATTTACCCTTACCATCGCCTGACCCCCATACACGTAATATAATTACACGTTGTATCAGGCCAAACTTCTAAAAGAGCATCAATATTCCTAAGGGTTTAATGCGGGCACGCCAATGGTTGCCAGCAGAGCCCCGCGCCAGTTAAACCCAGGAGCCTCCTCCTCCCCTAACCCTATAAGCGATAGTTACCCGCAGTAGGTCTGCTCCCTTCCGGGCCTGGACCGGTGCCTGCAATTATGACCTGCAGATCTTCCTTCAGGAAGGCCCGCTTGCCTGTTCTATCCCTACAGGATGGAGAATCATAGTCGGCGTCTGGACCAACGTGGAACTTCCACAGTCGCCCACCGGCTGCCCCCCCGCTGTCGACGATTTCGGGTTACAGGTGACGCCGAACCACCCGGGCTGCCCGCCATTTTAAATAGCCGGTTCGTGCTTATATAGCTAACGTGGACTAAGGAGCGATTTTTATGGAAGAGAACGTCGGATTCATCCTAGGCAATCCTCAGAGGGAAAGGGTGCTGAGGGTTTTGAGCTCCAAGGGAAAGATGACTACAGAGAGGATAGCCAAGGTGGAGCACATACCCCTTCAGGCCATAAAGAGGATCATGAATGAGATGTCAGAGAGGGGAATCATCAAGGACGAAGGGGGCTCCTGGAACTTAACCGAGATGGGCCGGGAAGTGGATAAGGAGATAAAGAAGAGGGCTTGAAGCCGAATGCCTTAGGCCTAAAGCCAATAATTTTAGCCTAGAAATCTAATCCGAAAGCCCAAACCTGATAACCTAAATCAGGAGGGTAATAGTTGGAGCTTATGGATGCAACCAGAAGCAGAAGGTCCATACGAATCTACATTCCACGCACCGTGGAGGACGAGGATCTTCTGGCCATCTTGGAAGCGGTAAGGATTGCTCTCTCGGCCGCCAACATGCAGGACTAGAGGTTCATGGCGGCCAGGGGCACACCCACCAGGATAACGCCCAAAGGCATTCCAACTTTCGCCCTGGACGTGAGCATCGCCATGGATCACATAATCCTGGCCGCGGCAAGCCTATGCCTTGGAACCTGCTTGGATAGGGGCCTTCCACCAGGATAAGGTCAAAGGAGATCCTTGGGCATACCCAAAGGCATAATGGTGATGGCACTGCTGCCTCTGGGATACCCCGCGGACGAGGAAAGGTCTACTCCCAGGAAGACGATGGACAAGAATAGTGGCCTACGAGGAATGGTAGGCCTCTATCCGCTTATACTGCAATCTATTTTCCTACCAGCAGGTATTCCAGCTGCTCCACAAAGCGCCACGTCAATATGAGCTGGGCCATGACAGTGGCGTCGACGTGATCCCATCCCCACCTGTCGCATATGACGGCGTAGGTTCCCAGGGCATCCCCCAGCTTTCGCTCCAGGCCATCGATGGTGGCCTGGGGGATCTCCCCATCTATGGTCATGACATCGACCTTCTTGCCATAGTAGTCATCGCGCTGGAACTCTAAGAAGAACTCGTGGTCCACGTTGCGCAGAATGCTCCCCAGGTCCACGGTCAGGTCCACCTTAGAGACAGGATGATCCACGGTGCGCTGTATAAGCCTGACCGAGTAGCCCTCGGGCCTATTACCCCAGGCAGGCGTATTGAACCTCGATCCCTGGATCTTCACCACCGCATCGGCGTAGATCTTCTGAATATCCACGTAGAGCTTGTAGTCGGGCTCCCTCTGAAGGATCTCAGCCATGACTTCCTCCTGCTTGTAGCCCCGATCGCCCACGTCCCTTCTGAGCTTCCAGAGCCTCTTGACATGCCTGGATGGGTCCACGAAGACCTTGAAGTCCATGAGATTCCTCAAGCGCTCGGTATAGAAGGGATGTAAACCCTCGATTATGATCACGGGGGCAGGACCGAAGGGCTCCACCTTTCCCATGGAACCGTCCTTGTGGTCGTAGATGGGCTTCTGTATCTGCCGGTCGGCCTTCAGAGCCTCCAGATGATCGGCTAAAAGCTCCAGGTTGTTGGCCTTGGGATTCAAAGGAGTTACGCCCAGCTCCTTCCTCTGCTTTCTGTCCAGGGTGTGGTAATCATCCATGGAGAAGGAGATGGCCGCGTCCTCCCCCAGAATCCTTCGAATGCCGTTTGATATGGTAGTCTTGCCTGAGCCGCTGTCTCCTGCAACACCAACTATGAAGACCTTGCCTGAGTCGATGATCCTATCCATGAGGGATTCCATCAATAGCCTCCTCTGAACTGGTCATAAGCTAGGGATAAGGGATGAAAGTATCTCCTGAAAACCTGCCAAAAAAGGGCCTGGAGACTAGAGCCTCAAGGTCTGGTCTCAGGATATGGCCTCAGCTAGTTTCAAGGCCTG
>DAXJ01000058.1:18044-29324 GCA_002506335.1 Methanosaeta sp. UBA114 | reverse complement strand
CTTCACCTCATCCGAAGGTCCCAACCCCATGATATTATGCCACATCTCCTGGAACTCCTGGAGCGACATGAATCCCCTGCTTTCCAGGAGGTAGGAATCCCCGAAGTAGACGCTATTATCATCGAATCCTATTACCACTATGTAGTGGCCATCGCCGTAGTCATTGGGCCATGACTCATTGGTGGTCGGGGACCATCTCCATGCCTGGCCACGTATGATCACCGGTATACCTTCTTGGACAGGGCTTTCCAGCGCTTCCAAGGTGGCGTTGTCCTTATAGTAAGCCTCAAAACCCAGTCGCTTGGCATCCCTTACTATCTGATCGGGATAAGTCCTCACCTTCAGGTCCGTATCCATCAGCTCCATGATGTCCGTCTCTTTTATGTCACTCCCCCAGCAGCCTAGCATCATCTGCATGCATCCGGCCACGCGGATGTATTCCTGGCTCTGACGGGTGTCGTGAATTCCCAAGATAAGAGTTGAGTTTCCAGAGAGGGTGGCGTTATCCGCGAAAGTTGCATTCTCTAAAGGGACGGTCTTCCATCCGCATGCCACAGCTAAAAGGGATATTAAAACAGCAGCTAGGATACCAGTTAATAATAGAGCCTATCTCATGGGAGAGCATAAGGTCTATCGAATATATGAGCACCGTTCCATATAAGTTTTAAAGTATGTAAACGCTCTGCTTCAGTTCAAAGGAGGCTCTTCATCTGAGTACACTGTGCTCCTCTTCTCCAACACCAGGCTCTCGAACTCGCTGGTGCCGCCTATTCCCTCCAGCTCGGCCCTCTCGATGATGGCGGTCTCCTCAATGCATTCAACCCTGGCCTCGCCTTCTATGATCACGGCCGACCTGGTCATGGCCACGGCCGAGAGGCTGGACATGAGCTTGGCCTTCTTGGCAAGGCTCTGAGAGAACTTGCTCACCCCCATCAGCACCACCAGGTTCTGATCCCTGGTCACGGCATTGAAGGGCGCCTGATCTATGGGAAAGACCTGGAAGCCAATGTCGTTGAGCATTCTGAGGATATCATTGCTTATGAGATAGGGCTCATCCTCGATGCGCTCGGAGGCCAAGATGTCCACGGGCTCTATGAGCTCCCTCTCGAAGATCTCCTCCAGCTTCAAGGCCACGTCCACGGAGGTGTCCATGTCCTCGGTCTCATACTTGGAGATGGTCCTCCTGGAGACACCTATCTCCGAGGCCAACGAACCCAGAGATATGCCCCTCTCCAGGCGCAGCGTCCTCATAAGGGATCCGTTTATCCTGACATACAGGCCCCCATGGGCGGCGTAAACCAGGGGCAGAGAGCCGTCTATGAGGCAGTCCGCTAAGGTTGAAAGATTGACGGTAGGTATGCCGTACCTGAAGTAGACCGCTCCCGTCTCCAGGTACTGGTCCCTGGTCTTTTCACCGACCAGCAAGGGGTTACCTTGTAAATGCTTGGAGAGCCGACCGATCTCCAGGGCTGTCTTTTCATTCAAGCCGTCTATGTTGGAGAGGATTTTGAGGAGGAGCAGCATCTCCCCTCGCCTGGCTGCAAGGTCGAAGGATCGCGGCCGGAGATAGCAGCGCGCGGAGATAGCAAACCCGGCCTGCCTCAGAACCTCTGCAGCGCCCTCTGCAAGAAGGTCCTTTTCCATCATTATTATATCTATCCAGACCGCTATTTAAGGTTGACCATGTTTATTGGAGTAGATGATACCGATTCAGATAAAGGTCTATGCACTACGTATCTGGCCGCCGTGCTCATGAAGAGGCTGGAGCCTCTGGGCAATATCAGGAGCCCGCCGAAGCTGATAAGGCTCAATCCTTGCGCCAGGTTCAAGACCAGGGGAAACGCAGCCGTCGCCTTTGAGCTAGAGACCGATAGACCAGAAGAGGCCAGAGAGACTGCCCTCCAGACCGTGGTAGAGTTCTCAGACCTATCTGGGGAAAACACCAATCCAGGATTAGTGGCGGCTGATAAAAGAACACCCGAGATGAAGGAGTTCTATCAAAGAGCCGTTAAGGAGATCCTGGAGATCTGCGAGGCCAAGGAGATCCTGGACGAGCATGGCGTCTGGTACAGGGGCTTCAAGAAGGGCAGGGGCCTCATAGGAGCCCTGGCGGCCATCGGAGCTGACCTCTCAGACCACACCTACGAGCTCATAGCTTACAGGCACAAGAAGAACTGGGGGACGCCAAGGAAGATAGACTGGGATACGGTCTGGGACGCCGACCGCCAGACCTACCCTGGCACCTGGGACACCGTGGACAGCCATAACCGCAGGGTCGTCTTTGCTCCTCATTCCTCGGACCCGGTCCTGTTCGGCATCCGCGGCGATGATATCGCGTCCATAAAGAGAGCTTTTGATATCATTCGCTCGGAGCCCGTGGAGAGGAGGGTCCTCTATCTGACCAACCAGGGCACCGATGCCCACATCATACAGGGAGAGATCGCAGGAGCTATCGACGATCAGAGCTACAGGCTTACGGGTAGGGTGATAGAGGCTCCAAGAGCCATCGATGGAGGGCACACCTTCTTTTCCATCTCGGATGGGGACTGCTCCATGGCCTGCGCCGCCTTCGAGCCCACCAAGAACTTCAGGTACATTATTAACAAGCTGGCCCCAGGAGACCTGGTGGAGGTCTATGGCGCAGTCAGGGACGGCACCTTGAACATCGAGAAGATGAACATCTTGGAGCTGGCAGAGCTTGCGGTCCTTGAAGCCCCTATCTGCCCATCCTGTAAGAGGCGCATGGAATCCGCAGGAAAAAACCAGGGATATAGGTGCAGGAGGTGCAAGACCAAAGCCCAGGATCGCGAGAGAAAGGTTCAGCCAAGGGACCTGGAGGATGGGTTTTACGAAGTTCCGCCGTGCGCCAGGAGGCACCTCTCCAAGCAGCTCATCAGGATGAAGGTTCCAGGAGCCCACCCGAGCCGCTAATTTTCTTTTTGATTTCTGTTAATTCCTTTTAAAATAACTAACTACGATCAGCTCTTGCCGGCCCTTACGCATAGGCAATGAACATAGGACCCTGGTTCAAAAAGTGGATTACTAGAAAAATAGGAGGAATATCGCCTCGATTTGAATAAAGGCAGTTCACGCTTTGAATGCGGCCTCCAGGGGTGGAATAACCTGCTTCTTCCTGGATAGGACCTTCTCCTTGTAGATGGAGCTGTTGGCGATCTTGCCGCTGAAGGCCTTCTCGAATCCCTTGGCAGCCTTATCGTCGCCAACGAAGAGCAGATCGGAGGCTTCCTTCATGACATCGGTGAGCATGAGGACGATCATGTCCAGCTTCTCTGCCTGCCTGACCTTGTTCATTTCATCGAGGAGGGCGGCTCTCTTGGGATCCAGGTCCTTGAGCTCCATGACCTCTATCTGGCCGACGCCAGCCTTAACGCCGCTGAAGTCGAACTTCTTGAAGTCCCCAAACAGAATGTCCCTGGGGGACTTGGTGCCCACATCGCTCTTAACCTTGAGCATCTCCATGCCGAACTTCATGGGGTCGACACCTGCGATCTTGGCCAGCTTCTCCACTGCGACCTTGTCCCTGGGGGTGCAGGTGGGGGACTTGAAGAGGACTGTATCAGAGAGGATAGCTGCCATCATGAGCCCTGCCATCTCTTTGCTGATGGCCACCTTGTTCTGCTCGTAGAGGTTCGCGATGATTCCACCGGTGGCTCCCACGGGCTCATTGAGGAGGAAGATCGGGTTGCCGGTCTTTAGGCCGCCTATCTTGTGGTGGTCCACGACCTCCACTATGTTGGCCTCGCTCAGCTTGTCCACTGCCTGGCCCATCTCGTTGTGGTCTACCAGGATGACCTTCTTGTCGGTAGCATCGATGAGCTTCTCAGGGTAGGGGACCTTGAAGTAATCCAGAACGAACTTGGTCTCATTATTGATGTCGCCGGCAGCTGCAGGGACCACATTGGCGGTTCCCATGGATTTCTTAAGATTGGCGTAAGTTACAGCTGCGGTCACAGAATCGGTATCGGGGCTCTTGTGCCCAATAACATAGATGTTGTCGGCCATTGAAGCACCTCAGCATCGATAATGTAGAACTTCGACTTAAACCTTTTCAGCCTTTGGTGCAGTCAAAGGATGGGAAGCAAGAACTCTCTGCCTGGAGAATGACGGCGTGAGAAGGGACTCCGTCTTGAGAAAACGTTTAAATATTCCGGGCGATTACAGTAAACGCCTTCTCAAAAAGACGGCGCGAGTTGAGATGACACGATCACCTGCTGTGAGCGCTGGATAAACGAGAAGGATACAGTCCGCGTTGATAGGTCCTTGCGGGAGATAATGACTTAAGTCTACCTGTGACCGCAAGACAACCCAAATGCGGTACAAACGCCCGCTGCGAGGGTTACTGGGAAAGACAGAGGACTACCGTAGGATGAAATCCCGGAGTTAGTATCGGGCGACATAAACACCAATTAAACCGGGTTAACTGACGTAAATTATGAACGTATTGATTCAGTATAAATCCACAACATGCTGGTCGATCGCCGCCCGATGTTGAACGACATCAGGTAATCATTGATCCTGAACCAATCTCTCCCCATTATCCTCATTTAGTTTCATCCCTGCGTTATTTTCATCTTCCTTGGAGTTCCATCTCATGGTGTGAGAGGAGTTCTCATCACCCTGGAAGGGATAGACGGATCTGGGAAATCCACGGTTTTAAGAGGGATCACAGGGAAGCTAAAAGAGGGCCTGCCCGATAGAAAGCTTACCTTCACCGCAGAGCCCACTACAAGGAGCAGACCCGGGCAAGTATTGAGAGAGGTCTTTCTAAAGGGCGGGCACTCCCTGGATGCCTTCAAGCTGGAGGAGCTCTTCCTTTTCCTGGCCGACCACGCAGACCATCTAGCAGCAACTGTAAGACCATCCCTGGAGGAAGGACATATCATTATCTCCGATAGGTACTCCGACTCCACCGCCGCCTATCAGGGAGCGACTCTTCAGGGAATCATCCCTGATCCCGTTGCCTGGATCAGGTCCACCTGCCAACCTTGGGATATTATCCCCGATCTGACCATTCTATTCTCCCTGGACCCCGACCTGGCCATGGAGAGGATCCGCCAGCGCTCTGGTAGAGAGAAGTTTGAAAGGGCCGATTTCCTGAGGCAAGTGGACGAGAACTTCAAGCGCCTGGCGGAGACTGCGCCTGAGAGGTTCGTCGTTCTGGATGCAAGCCGTGACGAAGAGAGGATTTCTGAGGAGACCCTGAGAGCCATTTTGAATTTAGTGAGATCTAAGGGTTGAGCTATAATCTGTACTCTCTAGCCCTCAATCTCCAGGCTTAACCCTCAGCTAAGGCTAGGTCTATCAGCCTCTTGGCCCAAAGAAGCTTCTTAGCCTTCCTTGGAGTAACCCTGGGGTCATAAAAATCAAAGCCAATCAGCTTTACCCTGGAGGCTCCTAGGCTCCTCGCTAAAAAGGCACAACGATCCCCATCGGTGAAGCCCCCGAAGTTGTGCACGTTCCGCAAAGGTCTAGACTGGGTCGTCCCCAGAGGTTCCCTGAAGAAGGGCACATAGGCCCTCAGGGCGTCAAGGTTGTCCCCGTGGGCGTGGACCACCATGGCTGAACCCTGGCGGCTGGCTTCTAGGAGGGCAGAAGGATCGCCGTCCAGATCCGTGACCACTACATCAGGAACTTTAGCCTTTTTTAGAAGGATGGCCGAGGCCCCGTCTGCAGCTATGAAGCAGGATTCCTTCTCCTCGCCCAAGCGTGAGAGATCTGAGGACAGGGAAGGAGCATTGCCACAGACTACGACAGTCCTGCCATTGATAAGGCCCGTCAACCTCTCCAGAGGCTCTTTTCCAGAACCATCCCCAAGACCCCATCCAGTGCCCACGTTCCCGGATAAAAGCTCTGATAAAAGCTCTGCCGCCTCCTCATCCCTCTTTCTGGTGAATCCAAAGTCCTCCAAAATCTCGATGTAAAAAGGCTCCCACTCCTCGAATCGCATGAAGAAGGGGCTTTTCAATACCAAGACTTAAGGTTTGCGAGAGGAGGAAGTTTCATGTCCGATTTTTGATTTAAAGCGCTCAGTAAAAATAAAGAGAAAGGGAAGGGGATCCCCTTAAGCGGTAGCTGGCCGGGCAGACTGGCCGGGCAGCTTGAAGCAAGTGCAGTCGAAGATACCAGCAGTGCTGGCGCCGAATCCTTTCTGGGCATAGAGGGGCATGGTCTCCCATCCGCCGGAGCAGCAAGGCAGCCAATCCTCGTTCTTCTGGACGCGCTTGTAAGGCACCTCAAGGGTCATGTTCTTCTCTACGTGGTAGGTTCCCCAGTAGTCCTCATCGATGTCTATGGACGGGTTCTTCCAGCCAACGGTGGATATGGCACCGATCTGGCCAGTGTATGGATCAGACTGGGGTATACTGCCGGCCTGGATGACTGCTATGTGGATCTTACCATCGGTGACATCTTCGTTGATCCTCATCTGGGTGACGCCTACCTCTTCCCAGACTGGGTCGTAGGTGTGGTTCCACTTCTCCTTCAGAGTGAGGTCGAGTTCCTTATCAATGGCATGAGCGTACTCTATCTCCTGGTGCATCACCGTGCCAGAGCGCAGGTTCTTACCCCAAGTCTTCTCCTTAAGCAGGGAGTCGTATGCCACTGGGTGAGCCGCGTAGTAGCCTGTGCCTACAGCTATGTTCATTGGAGCGTAGACCATGGCGTTATCCTCTTTGAACTGGATGCAGGACTGGTTGAAATCATACCAATCGGCATAGTACGGGTGCATGCTGTAGTGCAGGGCCTGGGCCACCAGGGTATTCTCGTTATCTATGGAACCGGATCCATGGACGTAGTCCTTGAACTGCAGGTTCCCCATCTTAGCGTACTTGTAGGTCATCCAGTAGCCATTGCCCTGGACGCTCTGCTCGAAGCTGAAGGTCAGATTCGTAACATCGGTATCAGAGTTGTATTTTGGATACGAGCTAGGGGCGGTACCAGGATACGGGTAAAACTCTGGCACACCGTTCCAGTTATTTACATTAGCAGCAGCTAATCCCACAAAAGCAGCTAAAGTTAGTACTGCGATCGCAACCTTCTTCAGATCAATCCCTCCCTAAGTGAATATAAATCACTCGCTATATGATCGTTAACTCCCTTTCGCCACTCACCTATTTTAATCTGTTGATCGTAGAATATATGCTCGGGAATGATTGGGGGGTAAATAGAATATTTTCTTACTACGCGCAAAATAAAATACGGCAGGCGCGATTTATTTTAATATTTCCGGCCTAAACAGCGGTCCTACATGAGGATAAGACATTGAATTGTAAACCAGATACCTTGAATTAACGGCCTGCGGCATTGGACAATTTTTAGGTATGTTTGAGGAAGAGGAAGTTTAAGAGGAAATAGCTTAAATAATAAAAATAAAGTAATTAAATAGTTATAGGGAGAGAAAGCCACAAGCTCCATTATTTTGGAAGGAACATCTCCTGGTGGGTTGATGCGCGAAGAAGCTATTATTTTTGTGACGTAACCAAAAGGTTAATACGCTAAGGACAAATGGATATGGTGCGACATGCCCACCAGCATCGATCTTATGAGAATGTTGTCTTTTGGTAACGCCGATGGACATCATAGAGCCTGCTTTAAAATAGATCACTAGCTACGGAGCAGGCTGCTCTGTGCAGCAGAGGAGCACTAATATCATTGGATCGGTACATAAGCATGTAGATTACCCCACAGCATTTGAGGAGCCCTTTGCCCCCAGGCGAAGGGTTGGATCCGAGGTGCGATCAACCCCCAGCTAAGAGCTGGAACAGGAGGACAAACGGGGGATGTTGTCAGAACTGGAAGATAAAAAGGCAAAGCTTAGGCAGGAGTCCTTCTTGTACAAGGACCGCCGCAGCCAACTCAACGCCGAGGCGAGCAAGTGGGCCGCCAAGAGAAACGAGCTGAACAAGGCAACCAAGGAACTCATAGAGAAGGCCCAGGAGCTCAAGAAGCTGAGGGATGAGAACAACAAGGCGGTTGCTGATGCCAAGAAGCAGAGGGACGAGTTCAACGAGAAGACCAATGAGCTCTACTCCAAGATAGACGAGATCAGGAAGAAGTACAACCTGACAGGGGAGCGATCTATAAGAGATCTGCGCAGGGAGATAGATCACCTCGAGTTCAGGCAGCAGACTGAGGTCCTGAGCCCCGACAAAGAGAAGCAGCTCGTGGATAAAATCGCCGCCCTTCACGCCGAGTTTAGAACCAGGAAGGAGCAGCTGGAGAAGAACGAAGAGCTGCGCAGGCTCCTGGACGAGGCACAAGGCATGAGAGATGAGGCGTCTACCCATCACGAGCAGGTCACCAAGTTCGCTGAACTGGCCCAGAAGTACCACGATGAGATGATCGCCACCTTCAAGGAGGCAGATCAGACCAGGGCCGAGGCCGACGCCGCCCACAAAGAGTTCGTAAAGGCCCAGGAAGCTGCAGACGAGCAGCATAGTGAATTCATACGGACTCAGAGGGAGGTCCGCGACTTCGATAAGGTAATCGTTGGTCTCAAGAAGAAGACCCGCGATGCTAAGGAAGATAAGGCCAAGGAAGTCGCCAAGCGTGAGGCTGAGGAGATAATGACCCACTTCAGGCAAGGCGAGAAGCTGGACACTGCAGCCCTTCTGAGGCTCCAGCGCGCCGGGCTTGTCTAATTTGAATGAAGAGGGGTCTGGGGCAGATGAAGAGCTGCCCTGATCTCAGATTTTAATCTCTAACCGGGTATATTTTATAATTTATAACTGCCTCCTTTAGCGATTGCCTTCTATAGCCTCGGGATTCCTGAGGCAAAAAATCTAAAGGCAAAAGACAAAATGGCAAGGCCTACCCACCCAGCCTAGTGTCGCAGTCTGATAGGCCCTCATCCTAACCGCAAGATTTTAAACTCGACCGCTAGACTTCCTTCGATGGATGAGGTATGCCTGTTCTTTGGAAGGCCTCTTATCAAGGACAAAGGAGAGTTCATATCAGCTCAAAAGGATCTCCAGGCGAAGTTGGGATGTGTAATCCAGGCCCTGGATGCCTCGGTGGTGGTGAGCAAGAGGCACCTTACCTTTGCCGCAGAAAAGGCACTTTCCGCCTTCTTTGATGGCAGGAATGTGGCCAGGGACATTGGAGTGGAGATTCTGCGCTATGCCTCCGGGCAGAGACAAATAGAGCGCGCTTTAATCATGGGCATATCAAAGTCCACTAAACGAGTGGCACTGATGGTCATACCAAAAGGGAGCCACCCTTGCCCCAAGGCCGAAGAACTATCCGGCCTGCTAGAGATCGATGATCTGGGACCTTCCTTTGATCCCCAGGCAGTGAAGGAGACCTTCGGCATAACCGCTGAGGAGATCTGGGCAGCAGGCGAGGAAAAAATCCCTGAACTAGTGATTGAGAGGGTGGCTCTGGTAGATACGTATCGGTGAGGTTTATCGGTGAGGTATATAGGATGAAGGCAGTCAAGGAGGAGTTTTACAGCAAGAAGCGCTGGCAGAACTGGTTGAACAAGGTCAAGGAAAGCAAGTTCACACTGTCGGAGCCTGACGAGAAGAAGGCAGGAAGCTCGGGAGCGGTCTTTGTCTACATCATGGACGACGTCGTATTGGCCTGCCTAAAGGTGATAGCCAGGTGCGAGCGCGAGGTGATACATAGGGAGGAGGCCATATCCGAGATCGATAAGATCAGGGAGATAGTCTTTGAGGCCAACGAGTCCCTGGGAGAGGATGCCGACTTGATGCTGGAGTCTCTGAGAACTTCGCTGGCCGCTGTCTTCGTCTCCTGCCAGCGCTACATCGCAGGGGATTACAGCAAGGACGAATCCCTGGGGAACATGATCAAGAAGGCCCTGGAGGCCGAGAGCCAGGACAAGATGGAAGAGGCCTTCGACATCCTGAGTCAGATAGGAGCCAGGGTCATAGGAGGAGACACCCTGCCCGAGGCATCCATGGCAGACCTGCCCTACGGCATCGTGGCAGAGCTTCTGGATGGCATAGAGGCCATATCCGCTGCCATGATAGGCGACACCAGCTACAAGGAGGACGATGGAACCGTAGACGCCGAGGAGGAGATTTAATTTAAATAATCGTCAGATAAAAGGTTAAATCTTGGTGGTGACCTCGCAACCGTCATCGGTAACCATCACCGTGTGCTCTGCCTGGGAGACCAGGGCACCCTCTACCTCCCACAGTATGGGATACCTGTGGATGGCGCCGACCCTGAGCAGCTGGGACAGAGCAAAATCTATCCTCTCCCCCTCCAGCCACCTGCGGGCGAAGGGCAAGGTCTTGTATTTATCATCGATCTCCTTCAGGAGGTCCCTAGCTTGCGGGATTCTAACGGGCTTTCTTGAAGTCAGGCCGAAGATCTCATTGATAGGGCCCTCGGATATACGGCCCGAGCCATCGGTAGCGAAGGGCTCTATGGCTATCACATCGTCCTCCTTGAGAACGTAGCCCTTCTCTATCCTCCGGTTAGGCACCGCCGGTTCCTCATGGGCCAGGTATCTCTTGAGGCCGTGGCCGGTCAGGTTGGCCACAGGTTTGTAGCCGTAACCCGTTATGGCCTTCTCTATGGCTGCTCCTATCTCTGAGGTATTGACTCCAGGCTTTACCAGCGCTATGGCGGCATCCAGGGCTGCCTGGGAGGCCTCCACGAGCTCAGGGTGACCGCTCAAGTCCACGGTAACGGCGGCATCAGCAATGTATCCGCCCACATGGACGCCTATGTCCAGCTTGGCCATGCTCTCGCCGAAGGTGCTCTCACCCTTGGGACCCGGTGTGTAGTGAGCGGCGATCCTATCCAGGGATATGTTGCAGGGAAAGGCAGGCTGGCCTCCTTTGGCCCTAATAGATCCTTCCACGAACTCCGCCACCTCTATCAAGGGCACATCCACGCCCACCTTGGGCTTTGCCTCCCGGCATACCTCGGCCAGGATCTTGCCCGCCGTCCTGTACTTATCCAGCGCCTCAGCGTCCATTGTCATCGATCCTCCATAGATGATTGAAGATTAAGATTTAGGTTTGGGGTTCAGATTTAAGACTAAGATGGAAGGTCAATATAAAAGGGTAAGATCAACGCTTAAGATCAAACTTTCAAGTGCCTCTCAAAGATCGTGAGGTCATCGCAGCCCCTGGATGTGACCACCACTAGATCTTCGAGCCTTATCCCTCCGATGCCAGGGTAATAGAGGCCGGGCTCCACAGTGATCACGTTGTCTGCATCCAGAACCTCGCCTGCTTCGCTCAAGGATGGGCGCTCGTGGACCTCCAGGCCCACGCCGTGGCCCGT
>DAXJ01000058.1:0-17727 GCA_002506335.1 Methanosaeta sp. UBA114 | reverse complement strand
CCTCAGCAACGCTGGAGTGAACCTCCTTTCCAGTGACTCCCGACCTCACCGCTGCCAGGCCCGCATCCTGGGCAGCGGTGACGGCCTCGAACATCTCCGTAACCTCGGGGCTCGCCTCACCCTTGAGCACGGTGCGGGTCATATCTGCGAAGTACCTGCTGCTCTTGGACCTGGGAAAGATGTCCAGGACTATGGGCGAGTTTGAAGGCAGAGGCCCGCTTCCCCGACAGTGTGGGTCCACCGCCTGATCTCCTCCGGCCACGATGGTGTCCACGGCCTCACAGCCCTCCTCCAGCAGGGCCACCTCGATGGCACTCCTGACATTCTCAGAGGTCAAGGGTACATCACCAGAGTAAAGGATGTCCCCTTTGGGCTTTGAGGCAGCTATGAGATCTATGGCGATCTTCATAGAGACCTGACAGGATCTCTGAGCGGCCTTTATGGCCACAATCTCCGACGCGCTCTTGATTGACCTCAACCCGGCCACTGGGCTCTCAACAGGGACGACATCAAAACTCTCTGATAAGGAGCGATAGATCCCTACTGGAAACCTCATGGGCACCCCAATGTGCTCTATCCCGTGGCCCTTGAGAAAATCTTTAAGAACCGCCATGTATGCCGCCTCGGGCTTTCCCAGGGATACCAGCTTCTCCCTTGCCCCGTAGTCCGAGGTGCTGACCACCTGATCTGCTGAAGATTCCTTGAAGGCCCTGCCCTTCTCCATGGATGATACAAGAAGGGTAAGCTTATCTGAAGCTAAAAGAGCAAAGCGGTCGCCCGCCAGGAACCTGGAAAGGTAGTACATGTCCAGGTCGCAGTAGCTATCTCCTATGAAGAGCAGACCCTCTAGGCCTTTTTCTTTTCTGTAATTGCCCAGGAAACTCCTGATGCGGTCTTCCACTTTATCGCCCCTGCTACTTCTCTTACAAAGGAGGTCACATCCGCGCTCCTCTCCACGGCGGTGCCCGTGACCACCACGTCTGCCCCGGCCTTAACTACTTCAGCCGCGGCGCTTCCGGTCCTTATTCCTCCCCCGACCACCAGCAATCCACCTCTAAGGGCGCTCTTTACCATGGAGATCATCCTGGCATCGATGGGCGAATCGGCACCTGAGCCGGCCTCGAGGTATACAAGCCTCATGCCCATAAACTTCCCCGCCAGGGCATAGGCAGCCGCGACCTCAGGCTTCCTCCTGGGTATCAGCCTGGCATCTCCCACCCAGCCTACAGTGCCTCCAGGCTCCACTATGATATAAGCCATGGGTATGGGCTCTATACCGTACCTCATCACTATGGGCGCCCCCATGGCCTGGTTCTCTATGATGTAGCTGGTGGACCTAGAGTTCAAAAGGCTCATGAAGAAGACGGCATCGGCGTTATCGCAGAGACCTGCTACGCTGCTTGGAAAAAGAATTACTGGAAGGTCGGTCCTCTCCTTGATAGCTTTCACGGTCTCCTGAAGAAGGGAGCCTGTGGCCCCAACGGAGCCCCCGACCATGATGCCATCAGTGCCCCCCTCAGCCGCCGCTTCGGCCATAATTCCGGCCTGGGAGGGCTTCTGGGAGTCAGGATCTATGAGGGTGAGATGGGCAGCGCCATTGCTCTCTACAGACCTTATCAGCCGCTCTTCTACCCGACCGATCTCGAACCTCATATCAGCCTAAAGATCTAAGCGGACCTGCTCTCCTTGGACTTCATCCTCAGGCCACGGTACCCGCACTTGCGGCACCTGGTAGCCTTGATGGGATTTCGAGCGTTGCATCGCATGCAGACCTTCAAATTGAGAATCCTGTTCTCAGCCTCTGGAAACCTGGCC
Source organism: Methanosaeta sp. UBA114 (assembly GCA_002506335.1). GTDB lineage: Archaea > Halobacteriota > Methanosarcinia > Methanotrichales > Methanotrichaceae > UBA114. Next base: position 15,912 of record DAXJ01000058.1, on the reverse strand, counting down.
ATTTGATATCAACCTTCTATGGAATGATCTTTATTTGTTTTATCTAGCTTTTTTGCATTATAGGCTTTGTTTTAGCGCCGGGGTTGGGATTTTCCCCTCAGGTCTTTAACGGCCCGAGGATTTGAACCCAAGTGCCCCCGGAGGAGGCAACAGGTCTCGAGCCTGCCGCGTTTGGACTCGCAGCGCCCAAAGGCACGGCGATTAGTCCGCTCTGCCACCCCGGCCCGACCTAATCACGTAAACGCCATGCTTTATATGTGTTGTGTTGGCTTTGGGCGCGACCATCCGGCGAGGTTCAATTCGAGGAAAGGCCACCGAGATATATTACCATATTGACAGAAAATGAGAGCCCATCCCGTTCCATCAGGCCAAAAGTATAACCATAATTTAGTATGCGTTTCTGTGAATAATGAAATTACTCAGCATGCCTACATATCTGTCACATCTGCTATCCCTAACCCCCTTTTGAGAAAATATCCTGATTTACGCGATCCTGTCGATCAGGCCAATGCAAAGCAGATACCTTTTGAACCTGGCTTTTATAGCAGATCTGAGGCCTTTTGGACGGGATCACCAATATCTCAGAGTACCTTCTGCGATTTCTGTATAGGCCCCCGATCAATAGGAATGCCCGAGATTCGTGAAGGTATTCCCACCGGAGGTGGGGGTTAGGGAGCCCACGCGGCACGTGAATGCACCCCTGGGAAGAGATCCTCAGACGCGCAGGCGCTACGTAAGTATGCTTTTGCTATCATCACCAGAACCGGTCCTCTCCGCTCAAATCACCGTTCATATAGCATTCAGGCCGGACCAGATCAGCCATATTTCACCGGTCTGACATCGCTTGTAGATTAACCTAACTAACGATTATGGATTCCGACCACTGATAGCGGCTTGAATAATCTCCACACCACCCCCCATCAAGGTGGGAGTAGTGTATTCAATCGCCCCGCGGGCTACCCCTAACTCCTCGTCGGGGGAAAATCTCCTGATCCACATTACAAGGCTAATCAGGCCAGGGCAGAATAGAGGTATTCCAGCCTTAGTTCCCAAGATAACTGATAGAACATTTATCACAATTCTGGCGCTCCGTTGGCCCCATTAAGAGCAATCTATGAACACTATCGACTCATTCCAGTATGCAATAAGTTAAAAGATGATAAAATAGTCCCAAGTCGATAAAGTAAGGATTAACTACATAGCTATCATCCAACCAATCCTGCTTGTAATCAAACGCCCATAATCAAAAGCCCAATTCACAATTATGGATGGTATACTCCATGAATCTCCGAGATGAAGCTCTAGATTTTCACCGAACAGCCCGAGGAAAGATCGCCGTCCACAGCAAGGTCCCATGCTGCACAAAGAAGGATCTGAGCCTGGCCTACACCCCAGGCGTGGCAGAGCCCTGCAAGGAGATAGAGAAGAACCCCGACGACGTCTACCAGTACACCTCCAAGGGAAATCTGGTGGCAGTGGTCACCGACGGCACCGCTGTCTTAGGCCTCGGAGACATAGGACCCCTGGCAGCTATACCAGTGATGGAAGGAAAGGCCATTCTCTTCAAGAACTTTGCAGGCATCGATGCCTTCCCAATATCGGTAACCTCTAAGGACCCGGCAGTCATCGTGGAGACAGTCAAGAGGATAGAGCCCGTCTTTGGGGGCATCAACCTAGAGGACATAAGCGCCCCAAGATGCTTCCAGGTGGAGGAGCAGCTAAAGAAAGATCTTCAGATACCTGTCTTTCACGACGATCAGCACGGAACAGCCATCGTCACCGCCGCCGCCCTCATCAACGCCTTGAAGGTGGTAGGCAAGAGCTTCCCCGAGATTAAGATCGCCGTGAGCGGCGCAGGAGCGGCGGGCACCGCCGTAACGAAGTTCCTTTTGAGCTTTGGAGCCAAAGATGTCATACTCTGCGATAGCAAAGGCGCCATAAGCCATGATAGAACCGATCTCAACTGGGCCAAGAAAGATATCGCGAAGATCACTAACCCTAGGAATGTTAAGGGATCTCTAGCCGATGCGATGAAAGGCGCTGACGTCTTCATAGGTTTATCCGTGGCTGGAATCGTCAGCGAGGATATGGTCAGGTCCATGATGCCGAAGGCCGTAGTATTCGCCATGGCCAACCCCGTGCCCGAAATCATGCCCGACCTGGCCAGGAAGGCCGGAGCAGCGGTGATAGCTACCGGCAGATCCGACTTCCCCAACCAGGTCAACAATGTCTTGGGCTTCCCCGGCATCTTCAGGGGTGCCCTGGATGTAAGGGCCAAGGACATCAACGAAGCTATGAAGAAGGCAGCATCGATTGCGATTGCCAGCCTGGTGGAGCAGGTGACCCCTGAAAAGATCATACCTTCACCCCTGGACAGAAGGGTTGTGCCGGCGGTGGCCGAGGCCGTGGCCAGGGCTGCCATAGAGACAGGGATTGCGAGAAAGCCCATAGATCCAAAAGAGGTCGGGAAGAAGGCAGATGCCATGGTAAAGCAGCTTGAGGCCGACATCTTCCACACAGACTGAGACTGCTGCTTTCTTCTACATTTTCTTTTATGCGCTCCCTCGCCAGTTCTTTGCTTTCCTCCAGCTTCTTTTAAGCAGCATATGGCAATTGCCATCTTTTACCTAGACGCCTACCATCGTCGAATTCGGCACCATGTAAACCTTCTCGCTGGGATGCTCGTGTGGATAAACCAGGACCTGGCCCGATGCAGCATCGTAGATCACAGGATAGGTCACTCCACTTCCCGGGTTTTGATAGATCATGGTAACAGCATTCCACTCCCTGTCCGTTACAGAGTAGGGCGCTTGGCCCATGATGGTATTACGATACGCTGGTCTCATCCTTGAAGGAGCCTGTGGGGTTGCGGGATCGAGCTAGAACCGTCCAAGGCAGGCTGCTCTGCCATCAAGGCAGGTGATCTGCTGGGTCTGTCCTGCGAGGGGATTGTAGATGGATGCCATGCCGATAGTCCCTCTGGTAGTGACTTGGTCGATCTTATTGATCACATAAACTTCGGCCCCACTGTTGGGGACAGCTGTACCAAGTGCCTCATCCCACCCCCTTGAGATCATCTTGTAGGTAGACGAAACACAGGGCTAGACCCACTCAGGAACAGGTGCATCTCCAACTCCTATCATAAGGAGGGAGATCAGCAGAATCGGTAAGAATTTCATAAACGAATCTGCCAGGGTTGAGGACTATATATTTTTCCATAATTCGAGTCTAGGGACATGAACTTACCGAACTGGCGATCTAGATCCATTAAGTAACCTGAAATCTATTGAGCTAAGATCCGTAAAAATGAGAGCTGCCGAGATGGGATCCATCAAGATCTATCTCAGCATCACCTTGCCCAGGGTGACCAGAAAGAGGGCCATAAGCATCCAGCCCATCAGGGTCTCCACCACTGTCAGATACAAGAAGTTCCCATAAGTGTACATGTGAACCGGAGTCCTGCCTATGAAGACCATGCTGCTGAAATACAAGGCATCTCGAAGGGACCTAATCAAGCTCTGATCACCCGGATCTACGCCGGTACCGCCATCCTGCACAATGGCCCTGCTAGCCCAGAAGATCAGGGTGAAAAGGAAGATTATCCCCAGGCTCAGGAAGACGGCATTGGAAGGCCTGACGCCATAACCGCAGGATATGCAGGCCAGTGAATCTATGATCCTGGCCCTGCGGGAGGTCGCCCTGTATCTCTTTTCCTCTCTGTACTGGTAATAGCAGTTATCGGCATCATCGAACTGCTCCAGATTCCTGAAGTTCTTAACCAGTGATAAGTATGCAGAGCCATCATAGGGAAGGTGATCCTGGATGGACTCCCATCTGACGGTGATCTTATTGAAGTCCAGGTCCCTGAAGTAGATGTAAGAGCCCTCTCCGAAGGTCACATCCGAGAGGCGAATGACCGAGCCTTTGGCGCTATCCAGATTGAGGTTCTTATCGAACGCCACAGACCTGAAGTCGACATCGCCCGAAAACCTGGTCCTGGAGAAGTTGGCCTCGGTCCTAAACCTGGCTCGGTAGAAGTTGGCGTCGCCCTCAAAACGAGCCTCGGAGAACCCGGCATCGGCGCAGAATTGGCTCTCTGAGAAGTTGGCAACCTTAGTAAAGATGGTGCCATCGAAGTCCACCAGATTGGAGAAGGTCGAGCGGTCGAAGAAGACATCGCCCTTGATGATGGAGTACTCTATCTTTATGATGGAGCTTACCACCGTTCCTATGTCTTCATCGCAAGGTAGATCCAGCCTGTAGAGATCCAGATCTCCGAAGATTAGGACGTTCTCGTACTCCACTGGTTTCCCGTCCTCAATCTTTCGCAGGATCTCCTCTGCTTTGACCGCCAGCAGACTGCCCGCCATAAGCGCAGTAAGTTATCGTGAGGAAGGATATCTCTTTTGGTCAGGTTTAGTAGTTAAGTCCTCATACCCCGAACTTACTACCCTCTATTGCACTCACTATAGTGCCCTATAGCACACTAATAGCACTATTACTACGACAATTCATATCCTGACTATTTCTAGCCAATAATGTGCCAGAACATATTTAATTAAACATAAGTAGTTGGAAATCCGTTCAGTCATTGGAGCCTTTGAATTTGCCATCCCTTCAAGCACCATCGAAGGCTCTACTCCCTTCGTTACCACATCGTAAATGTGCATCTAATTTGACCTAATATTATCCTATCCCCAAGATTCTGTCCCCAAAACAAGCCCATCCTCAAAGCCTCAACTTAAGGTAGTCCATCCCCAATATATCCCTCAATATCTAAGCCCCCACGGTCAATGTAGCCACTAAGCTTAAAGACCTTGAGATGCTAAAAATATCGCATAAGAGGTGAAAGAAAAATGGCAAACGAGGGCACATCAAACCTGATAGACAGCTTGAAGGGAAAGAAGATAGATGTGACCACCGCAGCAGGGGCCCATATCGTAGGCAATCTGAAGGACTCTGACAACGATTACCTCCTCATGCATGCAGACGACCAGGAGCTTCTGGTGCCTAGGACCGCCGTAGCGCTCATAACTATCACCGCCAGAAGGCCCGGAGAGATGGGCATGCAGGAGACGGCTTAGCCTTTAATCAGACTTTAATTGGATACTAGTCGGGTCTTATTCTGAGCCCTGGCACCCGGGCGTTCCAAGGAGAATCTCCCTGACCCAGTCCCAATCATGATCGTAGATGTGAGCCGACGCGCTGGTGGTGGAGATGGAGCCGGGACTAGCCTCAACCTGATCTGAGACGTACTCCAGGAGCCTGGCCAGGCCGTAAAGGTTAGCTGGGTAAGCCCCTGCGAAGTCGTGGCTCCGGAAGAACGCGGTCAGATTGAGCCTTCCGTCCCTGAGCTTGAAGTCATCCACGATCATGCAGGGAACTTCATCCTTGGCCGAGTCCACAGGAGGTATCCAGGTAACGGCAGTGGCCCTCCGTGTGTTGGGATTGACCTTCAATCTCTGAATCAAGAGACCTATTTGATCTATGGGAGACTCCACGGGCTGCTCATGCTTTCCAGGCAGCTCGGGCACCTTCCATGACCTAAGACGCTCCCCATAGGTGTATTCGAACCCAGGATTCTCGCCGCTCTGAAGCTGGGCGGCATAATCCTCTAGTCGGTCCTGGCTCCAGGAGTACTCATGAGGAGTCATATCGGTGTAAGGATCCTCCACCACCACCTGCAGGGCCAGAAGCTCCTTGATCCTGGTGCCGCGCTCATCGGTGATCTCCGCGCCCTGTCTCCATATCAGATTGAGACCCCTATGCCAGGCATCGGTGATGGTACTACCACGGATGAACCTGCCTAATTTCGCCATCTATCATCCAACCTATATACCCAACTCTGTGATTGGAGAATTAATTTCAAAATTATAGTTTATGCCTTGGATGCCTCAAGCTCTGCCAATCCCTTAGGAGGCAGGGCACGTTGATAGGGCCTATCTCCTTTCTTGGCGCAGCGGGCATTTATCCCGTATTTCTTGGCTACCGTCTTCAAGCTCTTGAGATCACATTTCTTAGCCATCTCTTCTGGGTCCATGGTACAAGCCCTAGTTACAATATACATAAGAGTTTTTGGACTAAAATAGCCAAAACAAACGGTGGGATTGGTAGGAACTAAGGGAGGGCGGATTGAAAGCCTCCATAGCTTATATTCAGCTCCATAGAGCCGCTGTACGTCATCGGCAGCATCTCTAGGAACAGAATCCCCAGAAAAGCCAGCGCAGTTGCAGCCCTTAATCCTGGGGCCTGCATCACTTCCAGCATGAAGTCCCACAAAGTCCTCCCCACTGTCATCTGTAGTTCCTGCGCCAAGCGCACCATGAACCATTAGCTTTACAGATGATAAAACCACAGGAGGTTGGCGGGGCAAATGTGACGAGAAAGGTTTTATTTTACAGCTGCTCAAAGATGCACAGTCATGGGAGATTTCGAGTGGGCTCTCACCGCCGCCCTCAATAGCTACTTCGAGGCCAATGGGATAAAGGCCATAGCCTACAGGCTTAAGCAGAGCAGGTTCGTCTCCCAGTTCATTGACATACTGGTGGACTCTTCCATACCTGAGTACTACCTGGCCATAGAGTGCAAGAGCATCGATGCCCGAAAAACTAAATGCCTTTATTTTAAGCAATATTTCAGCCATGTCGGAGGATACCACCAGCTGGAGAGGGAGACAGAGTTCATAGATAGGTCTGGAAGAAAGGGAATTTTGGCGGTGGAGCTTCGCAGGGGCGGGGGAAATCCCAAGACCGCCCACCTGATGCACTGGGGAGAGGTGTATGAGATCTTCAAGGCTGGGAAGGTAGGCGTAAACCTAGAGCAGGTAGAGGCCAACCCGACCCTGGAGAGGAGAAGGGGAGCCTACGAAATATCGAGGCTGGACCTGGTCAGGATCAGCGGATACCAGGATATGGCCATAGAAGACACGTTAGAGGAAATGGATGATGAGATTACCGGCGAAACGGATGTTGATTGAAAGCGCCGTCTTAAGCCCAGGTTGAATCTAAGATCGAAGCCAACTTTATTTTACTTCAAGTAACTTTACTTGGATTAAACTTATATCCCTGCTAAATCACCCTCACCACTATGAAGCCCTCAGGCCAGCCTTCAGTTAAGCTTTCAGGCAATCCTCCAGGCAAAATTCCAGGCACATCCACCCAGCCCGAGAACATCGCCATAGCCATGGGCAAGCTTTCCATTGATCAGGGTATGGTATTCCTGGACCTGGGCTGTGGCTCCGGGGCTATCTCCCTGGCCGCATCTAGATACACGGATAAGATCTACGGCATCGACTCAAGGCCTCAGGCTGTGGAGGCCTCCAAGGCCCTGATCCCTGTAGGTAATTTCTTCCTGGGAGATGCATCAGAGATCCTGCCCGAAATGCCTAAGATCGATAGATGCTTCATAGGCGGCACCAGGGGCATAGAAGGATCCTTCCCCATCCTCATAGAGAAAGCAAGGCCCGGGTGCGTCGTAGTGGCGAACCTGGCCAGAATAGGGGCTGCATCCCTGGTGACCGGGCTCATGAAAGAGAGAGGGATCTTTGAAGAGATCATCCAGGTTCAAATATCCAGGGGCTACGACCTGGCAGGGGATATCGCCCTGAGGCCGGTGAACCCGATATTCATGGTGGTGGGCAGGTGCTAACAGGAATCAGCCTTGGCCCCGGTGACCCGGGGCTCTTGACCCTCAAGGCCGCCGAGGCTTTGAAGAGATGCCAGAAGGTCTTTGTGCCTGGGGAGATGGCGGCAGAGCTATCAAGGCCCTACTGTCGGCCTGAGACCCTGAAGTTTCCCATGGTGGAGGACCCAGCGGAGCTAGAAGCAATCTGGACCAAGAACGCCGATATCATAGCAGAAGTGGCCCTCCAGGGAGAGGCAGGCTTTGCCTGCATAGGCGATGTCAGCACCTTTTCCACCTTCACCCACCTGAGTAGAGTTTTACTCCAGAGACACCCATCGGTTGAGGTAGAGACGATCGCTGGAGTGGGAGCCGTTCCCGCCCTGGCTTCCAGGTTCGGCATAGGCTTGGACAAGTCATTCACGGTCTCCGACGGATCAGAGGTGGATATGGTCATAAGGATGAAGGCCACCAGGCCAAGGAAGATGGCTGAGGATCTGAAGCAAAAGGGCTTTGATGAGTTCATACTGGGCATAAAGCTGTGCACCCCCGAGGAAAAGGTCATCAGGGGATGCCTGGGAGATTTACCAGAAAAAAGCGATTATTTCAGCGTGCTTTACGCCAGGAGGAAGAGATGAAGGTACATTTTGTGGGCGCAGGACCCGGAGATGCCGATCTCATCACCGTTAAAGGAAAAAAGCTCCTTGAGAAGGCAGATCTGGTGATCTACGCCGGATCCCTGGTAAACCCTCAACTTCTATCGGGCCTCAAGTCAGAATTAGTGGACAGCAGCACCCTCTCCCTGGAGAGCACCACCGCCATGATATTGAAGGCTTTGAAGGAAGGAAAGATGGTGATAAGGCTCCACAGCGGGGACCCATCACTTTACGGCGCTATCCTGGAGCAGATGAGGCCTTTGGAGGAAGCGGGGGTCGAGGTCGAGGTGGTGCCGGGAGTCTCATCCCTCTTTGCAGCCTCGGCAGCCTTGAGAACCCAGCTCACCTTAAAAGGGATCTCTGAATCCCTGATAGTGACTAGGCCCGCTGGCACCACCCTGGAAGAGGATGATATCACAGCCCTCTCCAAGCACGGCACCACCATGGCGGTGTTTCTGGGAACGGAGAAAGTCAAGGAGGTAGTCGAATCGGTACAGCTGCCCAAGGACACACCTGTGGCTGTGGTGTACCATGCCTCCTGGCCAGACCAGAAGGTCATCCTGGGGACCCTAGAAGATATCGCCTCCAAAGTGGAAGCGGAAGGCATAAAGCGCAGCGCTCTAATTCTCATCGGCGGCGTAGTTGGAAGGACTGGATTTAGGAGGTCTCACCTATACAGAGATCGGTAGGGGTCCTGGTCTTTCCTAGGGATGAGGCTTCGGGACTAAAGATCTGCCAGGCCCTGGAGGATAGCTACAGGCCTACCCTGGTTTTCTATGGCCGGGAGGGCCTGGGCGCAGTCATAGGAAAGTTCGACCTGGCGGTTGCAGTCATGGCTGTGGGGATTGTGGTCAGGGGGCTTTGCGGCCACCTTGTAGATAAATGGACCGACCTTCCGGTGGTGGCGGTCGATTCGGCCCTTAAATGCGTTGTTCCAGTTACCGGTGGCCATCATGGCGCCAACAACCTGGCCTTTCACCTTAGCAATGGATTAGGATTGTACCCAGCGGTGACCACGGCCACCGATGCCTTGGGCAGGCTAAACCTGGAATGTGTATCTGAGAAGCTTGGTGCCCAGGTAGTCAATAGGGAATCCTCCAAGGATGTAAACCTGGCCTTCCTAAAGCAGGATGTGCCCGTAGTCAGGCTCAGGGGCCCCAAGGTCGTCCTGGTAGATAGCGACGTAGCAGTCCTGAAGGGCAGAGGACTAGTGGTGGGCCTGGGCGCCAGAAGAGGGGTCAGCGCATGTGAGGTCCTGGAAGCCCTGGATCTAGCCCTGAAGGAGACCGGAAGGAGCAGGGACGACGTGGGGGTCCTGGCCACTGCCTGGCTCAAATCTGATGAGAAGGGGATAACGGATGCGTCAAAGGTCCTGGGAAAGGAGGTCCTCTACCTCTCTGAGGAGACCCTGAACTCCCAGACCCCCACCACCCCATCCAGGGCCTCGGATCTGGGGCTCACCGGAGTTGCTGAGCCTGCAGTCCTGGCCCTGGCGACACGGCTGATATTCCCCAAGAAAGCCTACGGGAGGGTGACGGTTGCCCTCGGAGAATAAAGAGAATAAGCTCTTCATAGTGGGCTTAGGACCAGGAGCCAGAGAGAAGATGACCCTCCAGGCCCTGAAGGTCCTGAGGGAGGTCGACGCCATCGTAGGCTACCGGCCTTACCTGGAGATGATATCCGACCTCCTTGTCGGAAAGACGGTCGAATCGAGCAGCATGGGCAAGGAGGTGGACAGGGTCAAGGCCGCCGTGGACCGCCTGGACGAAGGATCAGTAGCCTTGGTAAGTAGTGGCGATCCCAACATCTACGGCATGGCAGGCCTGGGCCTGGAGATGGCTAAGGATGCTGCAAGGGTGGAAGTGGTCCCTGGAGTTACCTCCTTCACCGCTGCAGCCTGCAGAGCAGGGATCGCCTTCAGGGATGCCGTGGCGGTAATCAGCCTGAGCGATCTTCTGACCCCCTGGTCGGAGATCGAGGCGAGGCTGAAGCTAGCAGGAGAGATAAACCTGCCCGTCGCCATCTATAATCCCAAATCCAGAAGACGCGACTGGCAGGTGAAGAGGGCCCTGGAGATCCTGGGACCTGACAAAGATACCCTGGTGGCCAGAAACGTGGCCAGGCCTGGAGAAGAGACTACATGGACCAAGGCTAGGGACCTCCTGGAGGACCAAGGCCCTGAGATGGACATGTTCACCCTCCTCATAGTTTCAGGCAATGGCATGACACGGGCCCAAACCTTCCATGATGCTGTGATAAACATCGTGGGCATAGGTCCTGGAGGCCACGAATGGCTCACTCTGGAGGCAGAGGATGCTCTGAGAAGCTCAGCCAAGATCTTCGGAGCCAGAAGATACCTGGAGAGCGTAAAAGATGTCATAGTCGGAGAGGCTGTAGCCCATCCTGGGACCTGCGAAGAGAGGATGGCCGCCAGAATTGAGGATGCCAGAGCTTCCGCAGATCAAGGGGAGAAGGTCTCCCTTCTCACAGGCGGAGACCCCAGCATCTTCAGCTCAGCCCACAGATATTTGAGGTCGGGGATGAAGGCCAGGACCTGTCCCGGTATAAGCGCTTTTTCAGCCGTGGCGGCAAAAGCCGGTGCTCCTTTGGTCAACGATTTTGTCCTGACTTCTGAAACTGATGCCTTCCGGATCGAAAGGCTGGCCGGAGCCGGGTTTGGAGTAGTTATCTACAACATCGAGGGTTCCAGACTCCAGCCCATCCTTGAGATCCTGGACTCCTCCAGGCCATGCATCCTGGCCAGAGATGTCAGTAGGGAAGGGGAGGTCATCATGGCCATGACCGCCTCCGATATGAAGGAAGCCCATCCCAACGGCCACAGGTTCACCCTCCTTGTGGCCTCCAAGAACTCTTACATTAAGAGCGGCAGGGTGGTAACCAAGAGAGGATACGAGGTCAAGTACAATTACTGAGGTAGCTACTGAGGTGGAGATGGATCAGAACTACACTGATATTGGCGCCACGACCCCTGAGGCGATGGCCATCAGCAGAAAGAGCAGGTCTATGATCTCCGAGCTCATCGGGGACAAAAGCCATGAGGACAGGATAAGGCAGAGGTGCGTCATAGCTACGGGTGACCCAAGTGTTGCCGAGACCCTGAGGTTTTGCGTAAATCCAGTGGAGGCAGGCTTAAAAGCCCTGGAGGAAGGCGCTGGGATTTATGCTGATATAAAGATGGTGGAGGCAGGCATAGTCAAGAAAGGCCACAGAAGCCCTATCAAGGTCTTCGTTGGGAGTGGCGATGACCTGGCCTCGGAAAAAGGCATCACTAGGACCTCGGCCGGAGTCTTAGTCCTTCAAGGAGAACTCAATGGATCCATCGTCGTCATAGGAAATGCTCCCTCAGCTCTCCTGACCCTCTGTGGCCTCATAGAGGCAGGAAAGGTAAGGCCAAGACTGGTCATAGGAGCTGCCGTGGGCTTCGTCAATGCCGCCGAGAGCAAGGAGAGGCTCAGGACCCTTGATACCCCCTCCATTTCAGTTGTAGGAACCCGTGGGGGAACCCCCATTGCCGTCGCCGCCATTAATGAGATAGTGAACATATATGCCAGGTCCCATCGTTGATCCTGTCTTGGGGATGGAGATCCCAGAGGCCTGGCTGAAGAAGGCCAGCGATCCTGAAGCTTTGATGAAGATCAAGAGCGGAAAATGGGTCCTCCTCTCCGATGGCAGGCTTCTCAGACGGGGTTACACCACAGGGACCACCGCCGCTGCTACCTGCAAAGGTGCCATCCTCTCTCTAGTCGAGCCTGTGAAAGAGGTAGAAGTGCCGACTCCATCAGGCCTTAGGATTATCATCCCCGCTAGGGCGGAGAAAGGGACATGCACGGCGACCAAGGATGGAGGGGACCACGAGTTCGACGTCACCAGCGGCTTGGATATAGTGGCCACAGCGAGAGCTTCTAAGGTAACAGAGCTCATCTCCGGCGAGGGCATAGGCAGAATAATCGGTTGTAGCCCCCCCGCGCCTGCATCCAAGGCGAAAGGTAAAGCCGCCATAAGCAGGTCGGCCCTAGATCAAATAACAAAGGCCATAGCGGAAGGCCTCGAAGCTTCAGGCCTGAGAGGTGCGAGGATCGAACTCGTGGTCCCTTCGGGCAGAGAGGTCGCCCAAAAGACCCTGAACCCCAAGATGGGAGTTATAGGAGGCATATCCATCCTCGGCTCCACCGGCTTTGTAGAGCCCTGGAATGAGCACTTGGGAGAGAGCCGCCAGGAGGAGATCAAGAACCTGAGAAAGGTGGTGGTGACCACAGGCAGGGTTGGCCTTCGCTACAGCAGAGTTCTTTTCCCCGAGCACACGGCGGTCCTCATGGGGAGCAGGCTTGAGGGCCTAAGCTTCGATGAGGACCAGGAGAGCATACTGTGCGGCCTTCCAGCTCTGATCCTAAAATGGTCATGGCCTGAGGTCCTGGAGGGATCAGGCTACGGTACCGTGGCCGAGATGGTGGAGAAAGACCCCCATCATCAAAATATATCCAGAGCTCTGGAGAGGGCCAAAGAGAAGCTTCCAGGAACCAGAGTCGTTCTTTTGCATAGGGATGGACGGATCTTTAGGGATACCGAATGAAAGCCCAAGTAGAAACTCAGGAGATCAAATGAAGATAGTAGGCGTGGGCGCGGGCCTCGGAATGCTAACCTTGGAGGCAATCAAAGCCATCAGGGAGGCTAAGCTAATTTACGGCTCAGATAGATCCTTGGATCTAATTAGAGACTATGTGAGCCCCGGCTGCCAGGTCCACGTGATACAGGACTACAAGAAGCTAAGAGAGCTGCCACCAGATGCCATAGTCCTCTCCACCGGCGACCCCATGCTCAGCGGCCTGGGTTATCTTCAGGGTGAGGTCATACCTGGCATCTCCAGCCTTCAGGTAGCATGCGCTCGATTCCACCTGAGCTGGTTAAAAGTTGTTCCAATAACCGCCCACGGCAGAAGGATCGTCCCTGAGATCATAGCCTCTGAGATCAGACTGGGCAAGGCTGTTTTCCTCCTGACCGATGAATCCACCGACCTGGAGGGGATCTGCCGCTACCTCGAAGAACAAGGTATGAGGAAAGAGGTAGTAGCCCTCAAAGATCTGGGATATCCTGAGGAGAAGATCTCCAGGGGATCAACCTCGAAGCCGCCAGAAGTACCGGGCCTCTCCTGTGTTCTCATAGGTGATCTCTGATCAGGGACTGCATGAGAAATGTTACATGATCAAGGATTGTAAGTCTTGCAAGACTTATAGCCCTTCTTCTTCGCATCCTCTGCGCTCTTGAAGTAGACCTTTTGCTTTATCTTGGCTGCAGAAGGACAGATAAGCTTGTGGTATTTATCTGAGGTCTTGCTTCCAACCAGTTCGTAACCAGCCTGATCAGAGGGCTCACCTAAGGTAACTGCTGTTTGGCGCTCGTTATCCTTTGAAGTAACCTGGATCTTATCGATCTTGGAAGCCTCTGCAAACACATCTTCATCCAGGGACTTCTGGGCTGAGGATCTTTGAAGAAGGGCTGGCCCCTTTGGTTTATCGGACGTAAGCTGGCCTATCACCTTGGCAATGCCTCATCTCAGAGGCGAGGAGGCCGGAGGGCCCCAGGACCTCCAGAAGGCACCTGTAGCTCCCCGGTGGTGAGATCAAAAGAGTGGCTCTCGTTTGGCCCTACGTCTATCAGCATGTACCCAGCGCCGTCCACTTTGATGCCGTTACTGAAGAGGGTGGCATTGAGGATAAGGTAAGGAAGAGGAGTGTAACCTTTAAAGTAGAGGCTGCCCCAGGCTTTGAAGAATCTGCTATTGATTGCGGTTTGGAAATCCATCTCTGTAGTCATCCCACCTCTTTCTGTAAAATCTGCAGATGTATGGTTATCAGAGGCCCGAGAGAGCAGCAGCTCCATCTGGCCCTAAAGGCAAGCAACAAGGGTTGCCGCCGCCAGGGCGACGACGAGTATAAGCGGGGCTGTTCTACACTTTCTAAAAAACTTTTTAAGCAATTGTCAACCCCTTTATTTCCAGTGGAGTTCTTGATTAAAACCCTGGAAGATGCTGATTATGGCATTTCTATGGACCTTAAAATTTTCACCGCAGCCTCTATGCAATCGAGCTGGTCCTTGAGCCTACCCAGGTCCCTCTCATCCCTGATGCCCTCGGCAAGCTCCCTGAGCTTCCTGGCTATGGACATTTTCAGGGCATCCTCGGCATCCTTCAGGTCATCATCAGCGGCAGAAGCTGCAGATGCGTAGGGCATCTGAGATAACTGAGATGGCCGAGCTACCTGAGGCGATACAGATGAGGGGAGAGACTGTGATGATGGCGACGATGTAGAAGGTGAGTATGTGGGTGCTGATGGTACAGAAGAAGGATAAGCTACCCGGTTCGTTTGGGGAGATGGCCCACTCTCCTTGCACTCATGCTCCTTAGATACTGGTGATGCAGCAGGCCCCGAGGCCTTCGTCTCACCTTCGAAGGAGCAGACAGGACAGATGATCTCGCCTTTGCACCTAAAAAGGGGGGCTCCGCAGGTATGGTGGGCAGCAAGCATGGTGCAGCCCTGCTCCAGGAGCTTGGTTGCCCTCCTCAGAATCTCATCCTCATCCAAGATCTTCACCCCAGTGACATATGTTTAAATACAACAACAATAACATCTCTATCCCGGTAATTAGGACGGAGATCAGCATTAACCTTTTTGCCGCCCTTGAGTAAAGGTGGTGATTCTACGACAGCAGAAAAGGTCCTTAAGCAATGCGTCGAAGTCTTGGAGCGGATCATGAGTGACGATGCCGTTCCCAGGAACATCAGGCGTTCTGCTGAGAATGTTAAAGGCATCCTCATGGATGAGAAGGTATCTGAGGCAGTCAAAGCCGCATCCGCCATATCGATCCTGGATGAGATCAGTAACGACCCGAATATTCCTCTTCATACAAGAACACTGATATGGAACGTAGCTAGCCAGTTGGAGACTATACCTGTGGGCTGAGGATCTTCCCAGATTCCAAGAACGTATTGATGATATATCGTTATATCAAAGACAATTTTAATCACGGATACCAGGGGATCGCACTAGAACCCTTGGAGGGAGACCGTGTGATTTCCAGTGGAACTCCAGAGGGGCCTGACCATTCCTCCAAGATCGAAGGCCAGGATCCTTTGGCTCTGTCATCTCCGGTCGAGTCCTCCAGGGTACAGCGACTGGTAGCGGAGCCCATGGACTAATGAGGTTCAGAATTCATGGACGAGAGATTTTGTTTTGAACTCCTACTGGTCTTAAATCTTTAAAATTTCTCATTTTTCTTTTTATCTATCTTTCCGTCGCGAGGCCGTCGGCAAGCCTTACCGGTGCCGTTAGCGCTATATGGAACAAATTTCACTAAAATTAAATGTTCAAGCCCAGAAGCCAGGTATTCGCAGATATTTATTACCAATTTAAACCTCGAGCTTTCTCTTAGAAAAGGTTAAATATAGAGAAAGCCAACCATACAACAGGATAGATTATTCTAATTATCAATAATCAAGAATAGGTTAGCTTATTCTGAATTCCACTGGAAACAAAGGGGTCTGGGGGTTTCATGCCCATGGCAAATTTGAAGCTCTTCACCATAACACTTAATACTCTCAGGGCCAAGGAAACAAGGTCGA
>DAXJ01000061.1:558-9192 GCA_002506335.1 Methanosaeta sp. UBA114 | reverse complement strand
GTCATAATAAAGTCCAGGGGCGAACTCAATTTGGTAAGCCACTATAACCTGCCGACTTGGAGCATCGACGATGGATCCAGCAGCAACATTGGCAATAACAACACCGAGGGTATCGTCCATCCAAGGAAGCCACTTCCAACAGTGCTCCTGGTCCACGAAGGCCCCTGGGCTAGGGATGGGTGGGGGGGGTACAACTCTGAGAATCAGACGCTGGCCAACCGCGCCTACGCCGTGGTTAGCGTGAACTGCCTGGGATCCACTGGTTTTAGAAAGGGATTAACCAATGCGGGAAATTTGAACTAGGGAAGGAAGGTGGAGCAGGACCTCCACTATGCTACCAACTGGTCGATTAAAGAGGGAATATTCGATCATTCCAGTATTGCCATTATGGGAGGAAGCTACGGGGGATACTCCACTCAGGCCGGGCTTACTTTAACCCCGGGTCCCTTCGTCTGCGGAGTGGATCTGGTGGGCCCGTCCAATCTGACCTCCTTCCTGGAGACGGTGCCTCCCTACGGGGCATCCGAGATATATCCTCACCACAAGGGTTGGGGACCACAGGGCTCCGGAAGGGAGAGAGCGTCTGGCACCGATAGATTGCCTCGGAATTACGTGGATAGGATAGATAAGCCCCTCCAGATAGCTCAGGAAGTTAACGATCCCATAACGTATCCCAGGGCGAACAAGAATGGGCCCGACAGGGTCACTGCGGCCATGCATGAGAAGAAGATCCCCGTGATCTACCTCCTCTACTCGGATGAGGGACATGGGTTTGCCAGGCCTGAGAACAGACTCTCCTACTACGCCGTGATCGATGCATCCCTGGCCGAGCACCTCGGAGGAAGGTGTGAGTCCGCCGGGTAGGATTTCAATGGGTGGAGCATAGCTGTTCTGGCCTGGGAGGAGGATATCCCCGGCCTTGATAAGGCCAAGGATTAGCTTAAGGATGATGATAAGTAAAGTAAGAAAATAGAGAAAAAAAGCTAATAATGCCGGGGCTTAGGTGCTAAACTTTCTCATCTGCGTAGGGAGGGGCACACCATACTGAGCCACCATCCTCATCCTGGTTGCCGAAGGCTATGCGATGATCAATTAGGCCTCCGGCCTCCAAGGCTCCCTGGACCCGCCATCCAATGCCACATACGCTATTTACACCATAAATGATAGAAGCCTCACAGATGGCCCACGGCACAAAGTGCTGCTCGAGCGCCACGTGGGAGTGCCGTCTCAGGGAGACAGTTCAATCAGAGTTGATACTTGGTTAGATCTAATTTTAGCAACCCAAAGTAAAATAAGAACAGAGAGAAGGATGACCGATCCGGTCGTCCTTCCTTTAGCCTTTAATGTGCTTCGCCTACAAGATCCTTTCCGGGGGCCTTGCGCTCCACGGTATCCAGCTTGCATTCGGTTGGGGTGCAGACCAAGACATCCTGGGACTGGAACTTGGTGTACGGGTTCTCGGGTATCTTGGTATCCAGGCCCATGGATGCTGCCATCATCTCCACTATGTCCACCATCTTTATCGATGACTCAGCAGCATTCCTGCCATCGATCAAGTTCAACCTGCAGAAGGGACAGGTAGAGGAGATGACCTCGGCCTGGATCTCAGCAGCATCGTTGACCCTGGCCTTGGCACAGTCCAGCGCCAGGTCGGGAATGCCGGCCTTAACGCCACCGCCTGCTCCACAGCATCTCTGGAGTGCCCTGTTCCTTACCATATCCTGGAATTTAACTCCAGGTATGGACTGAACGCATTCGCGAGGCGCCTCGAAGGCCCAATCCTTCCCCTTGAGGTGCATCAGGTGCCTTCCATTGTGGCAGGGGTCATGGTAGGTTACCCTGTAGTTCAGAGGTATCTTGTACTCCACTTCGCCATTCTTTATTTTATCCCTGAGGAAAGCGGAGAGGGGCATGGTCTCGTAGGGGATGTATCCCTCATACCACATGGGCCAATCTACGGCGGCATTCCTGAGACATCCGGCGCAGGCAAAGAGCACGGTCTTGGCCCCGGCATCCTTGAGGGCATCGATGTTGTGGACGGCATGCTCTGCCATGACCTCCCTCTGGCCCGTTCTGACCAGGGCCGAGGCGCAGCACCATTCGTCCTTGCCCAGCATTCCGAACTCCACATTCAGATTGTTCAGAATCCTGACGGTGGCGACTCCCAGGGCCTGCTGCCTATAGGCGGCTGTGCAACCTGCGAAGTACATTATATCGCCTGAATCGTTCACCTTAGCGTCTTTGGGCACCCAGCAAAGCCGCTCTTCTTGCTTGGCCATGTAGGGGTTCCTATCTCCCTTGATCAGCTTGGGGAAGAAGGACTGCTTGCCAACAGGGCCATCGCCGCGCTTTACCAGGTTGGGCCTCATGGCCTCCCATAGCTCTACGGTCCTGATGCCAGCCTCGCAGACGGTGCCGCAGACTCCGCATGTGGTGCATGCGTAACAGTCCTCGGTGAAGGCCTTCATCTCATCATCATTGAGGGGCTTTTCGCCAAAGATTTTCGCCCTTAAGCCATGTTGCCTGGACTGGAGCTGTCTCCACTTGGCATTCTTGTACATGGGTGTGATCTCTGGCCGGTCCGGTCTCACAGCAAAGGTAGGACACCACTTCATGCACTCCTGACACCTATTGCACCCATCTATCTCCAGGAGCTGCGTGGACATCATGTACCCCGTCATGAGGGGCTTTTTGCTTCTATCCGAACTTACGTTAGCATTGTTATCTGCCATCTTACTCTCCTCCTCTGTTGGCCAGGAGGGTCAAGGGAGTAGCTATTACGTGGATATACTTGGACCAGGGCAGAGCGAAGCAGAAGAGCCCCAGAGCAAGCAGAGTGTGAATCAGGGCAAAGTGGGGTGCGTATATGGAGTAGGTGAGGGCATTGCCCACTAGGAAAGCGTTGCCGCGCATCCACTCAGCGTAGAATCCAGTGATGGTGATGAGGAAGACTCCGCCGATGAGGAAGGCATCGTAGGCGGTGGTGTTATCCCTCACGAACTTGAGGAGTACTCTCCTGCCTACGGCGATGGTGGCACCTATGAGCAGCAGGTAGCCGAAGACGTCAAAGGGAAGGCCTAGAGCCTCCTTGGCCATCTCAGCCGGCTCAGCCAGACCTAAGATATTGAAGTGCTCTACGATATCTATCATGAGGCCGAGGCCCGAGAGGGCGGCCAAGGTTAAGAAACCATAGAAAATGGCCATGTGCATGCCCCATCTGATTGGGCTTCTGGCGAGCGTCCTCCTCAGGAGAAGGACGTCCAAAACCGCAGTTCTTAGAAATACCAGTACTCCATCCTTGAAGGCCTCGTGAAGCCAGGTGGCTATGAAGAGCCAGAAGCTGTAGCGCAGCTGGTCGTGGTAGCCAGTGGAACCGATGCCCCACTTCTTGACATTGAAGTATATACCGTATACCCACATTCCCAGGACTATAACAGTTAGAAGTATCACTAATTCAAAGGTGAGGCCCAGCGTGTAGAACGCCATCTCATTTCCTCCTCGTTATATTTATTTCCACATCGGCGCAACGTGACCGTCATCCGTGATTGACTAACCGGACAACTACTACTTAAATATTACTCGCGGAACTCCGGGATTAAAAGAAAGCCTCTGCCTCCTGTAACAAGAAGGGAAGAGCCCATAGATCAAGTTAGTGGGACTGACCCCAGCAGCCATTCGGGGCCCGGCCCGGCCCATACCTGACTCCAGCGGCCTATACCTCGTGGAAAGAGATCGCTATCTGTCGGCCGATAAAATTCATACCTGAAATAATATAGATCGCGAGGGTTCCATTATACAAAAGGCCCGTCGCTTGACCCAAAAGGTCCTACGACCAAATCCCCGCCATCGATCATTTATTACCTCGCGGAAAAAAGCCTAGAGGGGAGGTTTGGCTATTTTGCTTCTCGCTCCTCTATCACCAGATCCGTTCCCTTCTGCTTCACCGCGGCCGGCCTGCAGATGGGGTCGCAGACTATGACGTCCTGCTCCTGGTACTTGGTGTAAGGGTTTTCGGGTATGGTCGTGTCCAGGTTCATGCCCTTGGCCACCAGCTCCACCACGTCGACCACCTTCACCGGCGATCCCGCGGCGGTCCTAGCATCCATAAGGTTCCTCCTGCAGAAGGGGCATGTGCTGGCCACCACCTGGGCGCCCTTTTCCTCCACATCGGCGACCCTGGCCTTGCCCATATCCGTGGCAAGATCGGGTATGCCTGCCTTGACGCCACCGCCAGCGCCGCAGCATCTCTGGAGGGCCCTGTTCCGGGTCATTTCTACATAATTAATTCCAGGGATTGACTGAAGGACGTCCCTGGGTGCCTCAAAGGCCCAGTCCTTTGAGCTCACATGCATGAGGTGCCTTCCGGCGTGGCACGGGTCGTGGTAGGTTACCGTCAGGTTGACGGGCTGCCTCCAGTCGATATCGCCCTTCCTTATCCTCTCTCTGAGGAAGGCTGAGAGGGGCTGGGTCTTGAAGGGTATGTACCCCTCGTACCAGCGGGGCCAGTCTATGGTGGCGGCCCTAAGACATCCTGCACATGCGAAGAGGACGTTCTTCACTCCCCTATCCTTGAGGGCATCGATGTTATGGACAGCGTGCTCCCTCATGAGATCCCTCTGGCCGGTCCTGACAAGGGCCGAGGCGCAGCACCACTCGTCCTTGCCCAGCATGCAGAAATCCGCATTCAGGGCGTTGAGCACT
Organism: Methanosaeta sp. UBA114; assembly: GCA_002506335.1. Classification (GTDB taxonomy): domain Archaea; phylum Halobacteriota; class Methanosarcinia; order Methanotrichales; family Methanotrichaceae; genus UBA114. The sequence continues at coordinate 4,491 of DAXJ01000061.1, read as the reverse complement.
CTAACTGATGACACGGCCAGAGCCTGTTGTCTGTAAGCGGCGGTACAGCCGGTCCAGTAGGCTATGTCCGCCGACTCAGGCAGCTTTATGTCTGTGGGAAGCCAGCAGAGGCGGTCCTCCTGCTTGGCCATATAGGGGTTTCTGTACTCGGCCAGTAGCTTGGGGAAGGCAGACTGCTTGCCGTAAGGCCCTGCTCCCCTGGCCACCAGGTTGGGCCTGACAGCCTCCCAGAGGTCCACGGTGTTTATGCCAGCCTCACAGACCGTGCTGCAGACGCCGCAGGTGGTGCAGTAGTAGAGCTCCTCGGCGAACTGCTTGGCCACCTCATCGGAGAGAGGCTCTTCCCCCAGAACCTTGGCCTTAAGTCCCCTCTGCTTTCCCAGCATCTCACGCCAGGTGGCAGCCTTCTGCATGGGGGCCACCCCTGGCCGGTCCGGTCTCACAGCATAGGCTGGACACCACTTCATGCATTCCTGGCAGCGGGTGCAGCCGTCCAGCTCCAGGACCTGGGTAGACTTCATGAACCCAGACATTAACAGTTTGCTTTTGGTGGCTTCAGTAGCCATTAGATCCTCCTGATTTGAAAGGAATGTTCGATAACCAACGTACTACCTTATGGTTAGTAACCTATTTAAATTTTACGACATTATGTAACCAGATGGCTGAAATAGCCACCGGTGAATACTGCTCTGCGTCATGATAATAGTATTAATGCATTCAAACTTAAATCCATCGGAAAGAAATATATTTACAATCGAGGGTCCTTTAAGCCTCATCTAAGGAAAGATGGAAGATGAGCAGGCGATATCACTTAATGATAGGACCTAGGAAAGCCTTCGATCACCACAATGTCAGTTGTCCCACAGAGATGATGATCAGGGCCAAGAAGGCAGATCCTGTGAGCCAAATTACCATCGATAGATGCTTATAGCCCCCCCACCGGCCCGTATCTTTTCGTGTAGAGAAAAGACCAAGAGCTTCTCAAATGCAAAGAATCCCAAGCTGAAATTCATTGCATCGGCGGTGGTCACCATCTCGCCTCTGTCTTGCCCACCGAGCTTGACCACGCCCTCGCCTTACAAAAGATGAGACCGAAAGCCAGCGCGAAAAAGATGGCCCGCCCCAAAGGAAACTCGGGCCTTACTCCAAGTCCATAAAAGAACCAGTCCAAAATGCCCATCGGACTTGAAATGTCCAGGGATCTCCATTCAGATAACACATCAAGGCCTTCTTTCTGTAATCGTAATAACAACCATCTGCATCTGAGAGCCGCCCAACATTTTGTAGTCCACTATGAAAGAAATGTTAACATCTTTATCCTTAGTATCGATTAGGTGATCATTAATAGAGCTTCAACTGGCATAGAACCTATTGGACTCCGAGCGGTTGAGGTAGAGCTTTTCGTCGAACTCGGCCCCGTCAAAAAAGGCGTCTCCTTTGAAGACCATGTAATTGAAGTCCGACTACCCCGGGAACCTGACACCCCTGAAGCTTGCTATCCTGCCGAATTAGGCATATCCGAAGTGAGATGAACTATCGAGTTAGGTTTTTTAAAGTTATCAATGCAGTTGAAGTTGGCAAAGTCAAAATGAACTGGCCCCTGGAATCTGCACCCTAATATCAGGCAGAGCTTATCGAAGGTGGCAACGCGAAAATCGGCCTCTTCCTGTATCTCAATCCATCTCGGGAAAGGTTCTCATCGAAACCAGCACTATAGACGCTAGCATCCCCGGGATGGTTGGTCTTTCAATGCCAACCTCTCTTTTAAAGGCCACTTTATCGGCTGCCAACGATCCATTTATTATGATATCCCTGAAGGCTACGGCGTGATCGATGCTCATGGGTTCCCAAGGTGGGGTCAGATCCACATCTGCATAGGCGTGTCCATAATTAACGGAGAGTCCGACCTTCACCTGATCAACGATCTCTTCTGGGTGAATAACCCTTTGCTCGCCTCTAGGATCGATAGCTACTCCGCAATCCATGTAACACAACGCCAGAATCAACATGACCATTAGGATAAGCTGCCACTTTAGCATTTGATACACTCCCTAGCAGTCCTTTGATAGATATATGGCTAATAAATTCTCCTAGGACCGCTATTCTGATGGCATGGTGTTGATTAAACCCAATTATTTAAAATAAGATCAAGGAGAACTCTTCTCTCCTAGCCTTAAAATCTCCATGACATATCTAAGCTCGGCCACGCTCATCTGCCCCGGCGCCGTGGCCGAAGATACATAGCCGTAGGTTAGAACTGAGCCGTAGATGGGCGCCATAACCCTCATATGCCGTCCCATCTCCCCCATGGCGATGACACAAAGAGGCATATCTGCCTTTGTGAGCAGCTCCAGAAGATTCAGGTTATCCTTCGGAGATTTGGGAGTGACTGCGATCTTGGATATGAGGGCCCCACCCTCTGCCATCTCATTTAGGATTGATTGTAACTCATCTGGGGATGGCATACCGCTGAAATCGTGATAGGAGATGATAGAGGGAAGGTCCAGCTTCTTCAGAAGCCAGTCCCTGGCCTCCGCCCTAAGCTCAATATCGATGAAGTCCGCGTAAGCCGAGGCCTCCAGCAGAAGATCTATCCGTTCCTCCTCACTTCCGACAAAGGCTCCTCCCTCGAGCCTCATCCTGTTGGTAGCGATTACCGGCAGTCCGGATTGACAGGCAGCAGTGCCCACTGCCTCCAGGGGATCTCCCTTCACCAAGTCCATCCTGATCTCCACCATATCGGCTCCAAGGGCCTTTACCCTAGTAGATTCCTCTACCGCCTTAGATCCCAGGGCCGCCACTATCCGAGGCTTGAGCTTCATCCTATCACTCTGATTCCCGTCACTTCTCAACGATGGTCTCATCTATGCGCATGCCGAAGTGCCTGGCCCCTCCCTCCAGGTAGACGAGAACCTGATCCCCGGGCTTGATCTCGGCCACCGATATCGGAGATCCATTTGCCCCCACCAGCTTTATGGTCTCGGCATTCTGGAGGATGGTGCTCATCCGCTCCCCTTGGTACTCGGCCTCCACCAATATCATAGGTCGCTTCTCTATCTTGGATCGTCCGACCACCACGGTCTTCAAACACCCATCCTTACTCACCACGGAGACCTCATCCCCCGATTTAATCTCGGAGAGGTACCGGGTCTTATCCCTCACCCTGACGTAGGCGTGAACGGCCCCGGCATTGACCCGGAAGGGCCTGGAGGCGACGTAGGGGCTGTCCTCGGCCTCGCTCTGTATGAGGAAGAATGCCCTGGCCTGGGAGCCTATGAGCATCCCCTCTCCGATCTTCATAAGGCTGCAGGTATCCACACAAACCCTGTCACCCATGCCCACGGGCATTACAGCGGTCACCGTGGCCGGTACCAGGTTCAGATGCTCGCTTCCGGAGCGCTCAGCAGCCTCCCTGGCCCGCTTTATCTCGGAGAGATCCGAGGTGTCCAGAAGGACGCCGTCAGAGCCCTTCTCCAGGGTTCCCAGGGCTAGCTCCGCCTCCTTGGCGCTTTTAACTCCGCTGATGATTTTAGTTTTAGAACCCTGAAGGCCGGCTATGATGTTCTCCAGTGGAATAACCTTCCAGTCGGTGCCAGTGGCCAGAAGGTAATCGACGTGCTTTCCCATCTCCACCGCGAACTGCTCGTACCTTTTGTCGGCGATGATTACATACGCGCCCTTCTGTCCCTCCACGGTCTTGGCCAGGGCTATATCCATGGATGCCGAGAAGTCCTGGGGCATGGGAATGGACCCATCGCCTTCGCCACCCTTGCCCAATAGGAGAATATCCTCGGGACCCCTCTCGGTCCCAAAGCTTGCGACCTTGATCCCGCCAAGCTCCCTTACCTTGGCGGCATACTCTGATCTTACCACGATGCAGTCGAAGCCGGATTCAAGGGCGGTGGTGATCTTAGGCTTTATCTCCACCCAAGA
>DAXJ01000061.1:0-168 GCA_002506335.1 Methanosaeta sp. UBA114 | reverse complement strand
GATAACAGGATGCCGATTAGGCCGTACCCCATCGCTTCCAGATTATTGAGAGCCTTAGCGTGCATTTAAATCAGATGGGCACCACGGCATTACTGGATGAATAAAGCCTGGAGGTGTTGAATTGGACAAAAAAGAGCCAAAGGAAGAGCCAAAGGGAGTCGCCGGGGT
>DAXJ01000059.1:19388-26563 GCA_002506335.1 Methanosaeta sp. UBA114 | reverse complement strand
GGCAGGCACACCCACCAGCTCTACCAGAAGGCCATGGAGGCGGGCGAGGAACTGCCCATCGCCATATCCATAGGCGTAGATCCTGCGGTCCTCATAGCCGCCAGCACCAGGGTGCCTTCGGAGATGGAGTACCAGTATGCAAGCGCCCTCAGAGGAGGTCCTGTGGAGATCGTTCGCCTAGAGAACGGCGTTCCAGTGCCCCACGCTGAGATCGTTCTGGAGGGGTACATCACCGCCGAGCGGGCTGATGAAGGCCCCTTCGTAGACATCACCGGCACTCGGGACCTGGTGAGAAAGGAGCCTGTCATACGCCTGACCAAGATGATGACCAGAGAGGACCCCATCTACCACGGCATAATGCCGGCGGGTGGAGAGCACAAGATGCTCATGGGAGTGCCCTACGAGCCCCTTATCTTCAAGGAGGCCTCCAAGGTAGCCAAAGTCAAAGACGTCATATTGACTGAGGGGGGGTGCAATTACTTCCACGCCGTGGTGCAGATAGAGAAAAATTCCGAGGATGAGCCAAGGAAGGTTATAGAGGCTGCCATTAAAGCCCACGGATCTTTGAAGCACGTGATGGTGGTGGACGAGGACATCGATATCTACGATCCCAGGGACCTGGAGTACGCCGTTGCCACCAGGGTTAGAGCTGATGAAGACGCCATACTATACCCCGGAGTCCGGGGTAGCACCCTTGATCCAAGGAGCTTTAACGGCATTACCACAAAGGTGGGATTGAATGCCACAGCCAAGCTCGACAAGCTCTGGAAGTTCCAGAGGGTGATGCCCGGGGGCAAGCCTTGAGTTCAGAGTTCTATAAAGGAAGCCTGTACTATTACCCCCGGCCACACCTACAAAATTATTTATGGCTAACGCTCTACATCATATCGTTTTGTTGCCCTGGCCCTGTACTATGCCAAAAAGTGCCTAGATGAGGGCCCTCTAAATTCTTCATTAAATTCAGCAAATTCCTCAGCATCTTCTTTGAACAGGGCAAGGCCTTATCTCTGCTCGCCATGGGACTGGGCGTCTGCTTCAAAAACTTTCAGATTCTCCTCCTTCCCATCTTCGCTGTGGGACTTGCGGGGAACCGCACATCAAATCTCATAAAGCTGATGGCAATAGGATCATTTCCTTTTATCGCCATCATGTTACCCTTTCTGAGCACTGAGGCCTTTCGCAAGGCGGCCCCATGTCGAATCAGACCCAGAGAATTTCCCATCTTTCCTTCGATGTGGCACCAAACCACAGTGCTTATATCTTCCTCTTAGGCATCTTCGCTTCCTACTTTTATGTGATGTACGTGAGCCAGAAGAGATCCGTCGATAGCATATGGAAGCCGCCTTTAGCGGCTTTTGCCATCATCTACTTCACCACGTTCTGGCATCCTCAGTGGTATCTCTGGTCCCTTCCCTTCATGGCCCTTGCTATATCTAAAGATAGGAGACTAATGGGCACCTATATGATTATAGTAGCCTCCTCCTTCGCCTACATCCAGGAAGGGGGTAATCCTCTTACTGCAGGCCTCTTTTACCCAGTCTTCCCCGTCTTTAGAGAGATCCAAGGAATCATGAAAAGAATACCCAGGCGTACGAGGGTCCTTGGAGGGGCATATACCGGCTTCGTAGTCTTATCCCTGGGCATGTCTACCTGATCTTTAAGGGAGTACGAATGCCTGGAGAACGATAAAATTTCCCTACCTGATGTGAGGTCTTCGCTAGATAAAAGGCCAATATTTACAGCCCTGGAGCTATCTGCATCCTTGAGTATATTCTTTGCTATGATGGCTGCATCATTTCTTATCAACGGCGGCAGCTATTACGGTATAGAGCTGACCGATATAACCAATCCTTTTTTACATGCAGTAAGGGGAGATGAGATCTCCTTTATCGTCTATGCCGCCGTGCTGCTGAGCCTAGCCTTCCTGGCCGGCGTAGTTCTCCGCTACATCCTAAAGAGGGAAGGGTCGTATTGAGATGATTTTTACTTAAAGTTTTAATGCTGAAAAAGCATATGGTATAGGTGGAAAGCAGAAGGCATAAGGTGGATCTTCGTGACAAATGAACAGGATAGCCAGTGTGCCGGCAACATCAACAGCCTGGCTGATATCAGGGTCTCCAGGAGGGACCTGGTAAGGCTGCGCGATCACCTGAGCTACCTCCAGAACGGCTTAAAGGAGATGGAGACAGATACCTCTGATATCCAGAAAAGGATTTATAAGCTCTCCAGGGATGCCGATAGATTGGGAACCCTCTTCGACTCCCTCTTTTGGGGCCAGATAAGCTCAGTGATAGGCGGGGGGACGACCATATCTTCACCATGCCTCTCGGCCGAGGAGAAGCTTTTGGATGCCCTAGATTCGGAGCTCATAACCCTCGCGCCGGATAGGCCAACCTGGAAACAGCTGCTCTCAACCATCGATATAGTAAGGCGGGTAGAGGAGAAGTTTGGTGGGATTGCGCCTAGAGAGGAGGTTTTGGCCCAAACGGGCGAGATCCATATCAGCCCAGATAAGCTCGATCAGATTCTGAATAAGCTCAAGAAGGCGGGAGCCCTGGCTGAATCCGGAGATGCCGTCAGGCTCATCTGATCTTTTCTTTATCCTCTGGCGCTACAATGGGTAAAACGATAAACGCCAACTATAAAGACCCAATGGTGCCACGGCGATCCTTAATATCGGGGATTAATTACTTCATCCCATGGAAACCCTTTATGCATTTGTGATTCTGTGGTTTTCCTTTGTACCTTCCCATATATATTCTTGAACTCTCAGATCTCCAGGTATATGCGCACGCTGTATAGGGTGGCCAGCACCAGCACCAGGCCAGCCCCCAGAGCCAAAAGCTGGAATACCAGATCGCTCAACCCGATCGCCTCCCTTATATCTTTAAATATACCTTTTAAAGGATTCGCCTGGTAACTCCAGCTTTAACCTCATCAGCTTTGACACTATAATCCCTGATCCCATCACATGGTCCCAGAATCTAGACCGACCGAACCCCGGTGATGATGGCCATCATCCTCACCTTACCCTCAAAGTCATCCCTGATCCTAGCCACCCATATCACATTGGCTTTCTCATCCAGCTCCTGGGTCAGGGCCCCAGCCAGGGCCGCAGCATCACTGAGGGTGAGGCCAAGCTCTCCAGTTATGTGGAGAAGGCATCCCTTAGCCCCCATGTAATCGGTATTTAGAAGAGGATTTTGCTTGATAGCCGAGCGAACGATATCCTCAGGAGGCTCATCCAAACAACCCTTCCCGACTATCATGAAGGAGGGGACTCCAACGCTCATGATGGACCTCACATCGGCGTAATCCAGGTTGACGAGGGGGGTACAGTTATGGCCTCCGCGGCCACTTTTATGATCGCGGCCATGAGCTGATCCACCACCGAGAAGGCGCGCTCCAAGGGGAGATTCGGCATCAGGCCCAAGAGCCTGTTGTTATCTATGAAAAGGGATGTGTCGGCCTCGGCCCTCAGGTCCTCTATGCCTCATTCTGCCGCCAGCATCCTGGCCCTCTTCACGTGAAAGGGAGTGGTGACCATGCCCACAACTATGGTCCCCTGCCCCCTGGCGATCATGGCCGCCACGGGGGCAGCTCCGGCATCCCTCCGCTCATGTCCGCAGTAATGAAGGCCATGGCCATATCGGCTCCCTTAAAGATACATTCCAGGAAGCCCTTGGCGGCTTCGGCAGCCTTCCTCCCCACATCGGTCTGCCCTCCGGCCCCCAGGCATTTGGTGAGAATCTTTCCAAGGAGGATCTTGGTATCCGCCTCGGCCATGGCCAGCTACCTGCGGTAGGTGTTGATGGCTACAGTAAAAACTCCGCCCAGGCCCATGCGAACCAGCCTGCTGGCGGTGTTGCACCCGGCGCCGCCACAGCCCGCCACCACTACACTGGGAGTGAAGACACAGCCCTCGTCGCAGCACCCATCCCCGTCAGCTATGGATAATGAATTCCACGAGTCCATCAATGTTAGCCCTTTCCCCTTCAAGGGCCAGGCATCGCCCGGCCCCTCACTGCTTTCTTAGATGGAGATGTAGAGTGTTTAAGTTGGTAATTTTCCTGTATAAGGTTTCTGAGGGATAGACCATAAATATTGGGGAGCCTGCCATACTTACAACCGTGTCACAATCATGTCATGACTATGGTGAAGGAGACAAAGGTAGGCGTGACTCTCAGAGGCTCCAATGGTCTGGCTGAGTTCATCTTCAAGAACTATTCAGGGAAGGTCGTGGAGGTGGGAGTCGGCCACATGCCTGACGTAGCTTTGCGTTTAGTCCAAACCCAGCAATCATCCTCCAAAATTACCTCGCTTTCAGCCCGCAGCTCGAAGCCCCTGGAAGTGGTGATCACTGATCTGGATACAGGGGACCTGAGGGGCTTGCGGGTCCTAGGAGATGATATATTCAACCCAATAATGAAGATCTACCGGGAAGCAAGCCTTCTTTACTCCATACGCCCTCCCCTAGAGATCCAGATCGCCATGGGAGACGTGGCCATGAAGGTTGGGGCCGACATCATCATAAGGCCCCTGGGCGCAGAGGTAGCTGAGCTTAAAGGATTCAGCAGAAGGATTGTGAACCACGGGGATGCAGCGTTCTACCTTTTTAGGCGGTAAAACGAACCTTAATAGCGAAATACTTTAACAGATATATTTTACGATAAAAGGGTTAAGAATCGCTTCAAACATCCGATAATAAATACCTATATAAAATAACAGGGCATAGAGGTGGACATGTCCCTGGAGAAAGACATCAAGAATCTGATCCTGGTAGTGCTGGCAGTCATCATCGCCATTCTTCTGCTCAAGGCCCTCTGGACCATCGCCGGATTCGTGGTATTCCTGGCCCTGATTTACATCATCTATCTCTTCCTAAAAGGTTTGCTTTGATTGAGAGGGAGGACTATCATTAATAATGCATTAACATGCATGTTAAAAGAAAGGTAAAGAGATCCAAAGCACTGAGGCACAGCTCCCTGGAATATATATAGATCCATCCAAGGTGGCCATCGCCCCTTACTGCCCTAAAGCACATCGGTTTTAAAGCACAACAGCGTGCCGGAGAACTTTACATCTGCACAGAGCTTCCTGAAGCTCTCACCACCTCACCGGTTTGACAAGATAGCCATCCATCACCGCCTCAAAGCACATCTCCCCGAGCCCGGGAACAGCAATACGCCGTAAGGGCTATGATATAGGGCTGTTGGCCCTTGGGAAGGCTCTGGCGGATACCCCCGGTAGCTTCCAGACCGTCTATCACATGCATCTGCACATTCATGAAGACGACATTGCAATTTCTGCCCACTATGGCTCTTGGACCCTCCAAGCCTTGTACCTCGCAAAGCCCATATAGGTGGATGATAAGATAAGCGATTTAGTAAATAGCCAATGATTAGATAATAAGAACTGGAAAGTCGACGACTATAGCATCTTAATGCAGGGCAAGAAAAGAAGCTCATATCATCCTGTCTTCCTCGAACTCCTCCGGCGTCCTCCCTGGCAGAGCGTTCATGTACTCTTTTATCATGATTGGAAAGGACCTGGACTCCATGAACCTGAGGCCTAGCTGCTCCGCCCACCGTTGTATCCCCAGATCCTGAGAGACCACGGCTGCATCCAGATCCTTGGCCAGGAGTAGGACGTCTATGTCCGGGGCGCTGTCCAGGATGCCGTAGCGAAGGGCAGACCTGTATTTCTCCCTGAACTTGCGCACTATGGACCCCACCGCCTCCCTCTCCAGCTCCGCCCTCATGGCCTTAAGATCCATACCGCTCTCTGAAAGGACTATGCACCTGGAGACCGACTCCCAAATGGCCTCCTCGGCCACGTTCATGCCCTTGTTTATCCTGCTACGCATGAAATCTACGTACTCGTAGAAGATCTTGGAAGGGACCTTGACCTTATACCTGTCAGGGGTTTTCTTTACCAGCCAGGTATCCACCTTGCTCATGACCTGAGGGTCGCAATTGTTATGCCTGGCGAAGTCCTTGATCTCATTGTAGACCGAGGGATAGGGCACGTAGCAACTTATCCCCAGGTTGAGCCGGCCCTGAGCAATCCTGTCCAGGATGGCATTCATCCCCTCACAGATGGTGTTATACCCCTCGCTCTCCCAGGCATAGGAATCAGTCAGGGCCGTGGTGTCGAGGACGAATCTCTGGCGCAACATCCAGTGCAAATATGACAGAGGATGTATATGACAGCTCTTCTTCGCAAAGAATAATTACCCCCAGATGTAGAGAGGAGGGCGTGAAAGCTCCAGGACCCCTGATCTTCACCCTAGCCAGGATCGAGAACCTCATACACCAGGTCAGCTTCGATCCAATCAAGGGAGAAGGAAAGATCATCACCAACACCATCACAGTCAATCCTCAGGACCTAAGCCATGCCCTGGAGATCCTCGAAGACACCATCCAAAGCGGCCTTGCAGTCTGTCCTAGGGTCAAGATAGAAGAAGTAAAGGATCGGACTGTGATCCACACCGCCTGTAGCCTGACCATAGATGGAGTTTTGGTAAAGCACGGAATCCCGGTCAGGCCCAAGGGTGGGGGCATCGTAGAGGTTGTGGAGCGCCAGCCCATGAGGTTCATCGACTTGCTCATGTATTGGGCTACCACCATAGATCCCATAGATATCCTCATCTCCCAGGAGCTGACCGATGTCACGGGCATGATGAGAACCGGGAGCGGCCGGGTCCTGGGCAACCTTCAAGAGGCGCCCATGCTGGCCAGGGAGAGGATCGAAGAGGTTTTAGATTACCTGGCCCAGGCCGAGTTTACGGGGATACTGGAGCTTGGGGAGCCCAACGCGGATGTCCTAGGAGTCTCCGTGGAGCGTGATCGCCTGGGGGTGGCCTTAGTGGGAGGGACCAACCTGGTGGCGGCAGCCATGGAAGAGGGCATTGACATTAAGAACGAATCTATAAGTGGCCTGACGGATATATCGGAGATGAAGCATTTAGATGAGATTACCTAATGGTTTTCTCTATTCTCAGCATCAGCACAAAACAGAGAAGAGCTAAAAAAGGGATTTAAACTTTGGGACCTAAGCCGCGCCCTTGGCCAGCCACGTCCCCGCCCTCTGAAGTGCCCTGGACACATCATGGGGTGCGAGGATTACCTCCAGTATGCAGGGAATGGTCAGGCTCTTCGCCTCGGTCTGCGCCC
>DAXJ01000059.1:12766-19097 GCA_002506335.1 Methanosaeta sp. UBA114 | reverse complement strand
CCCTTGCCTGCTCCTGTGACATCGGGGATCTTGCTGTACTTCCAGACGGATAAATCGTTGAAGGACCCATCCACTATCAGCCTCTCCGACTCATATCCTCCGTTATTGATGACCACGATGATGGGGCTTAGGCCATACCTGGCGGCCGTTGAAATCTCCATGCCGGTCATCTGGAAGGAACCGTCACCCGTAAGAACCATGGGCCTTAAGTTTTTGTCCGCTACCTGGACACCGATGGCAGACGGAACTGCAAACCCCATGGAGGCGTAATAGCCTGAGGAGAGAAAGTGGTTGGGACCGTGGGTGGTGATCTCCACCGAGCCGTATAGGGCATCGCCTATATCGGGAATGGGCACGGCCTTCTCGTCAATGAAGGTGTTGACGACATCAAAGAGCCTCTTGGCAGTAATCTTTTTATCGCAGGATACATCGCAGAAGGTCTCAGGGGCCTTGAGATGTGGAATATATCTTAGATCGCGCTTGAGAAGATCCGCCTCTGCCAGGCTGGAGAGAAGGTCCAGGCCCACGCCGGGGTAGTAGCGCCTGCTTATGGCGACCCTCTCGCTTGTGATATATATAGTCCTGCCTGGATCGAGCTTCGCCGTGCCTATGCCTGTATTCAGGTCGGTGAGAAATACACCCAGCATGATGATGCAGTCGGAGGACTCGGCATAGCGCCTAGCTTCTTCATTCCCGATCACTCCAGCGTAGACGCCTATGTACAAGGGATCATCCCCGGGTACGGCGGTCTTGCCAAGGATTGTGTCGGCTATGGGAATCCCCGCCTTACTGGCCAGAGCAGTCACCTGATCCCATAGTTTGAACCTCTTAACATCTACTCCCACTAGGATCAGGGGCTTGTCCGATGAGTTGATCATGGCGATGGCTTCCGATAGGGCCTCCCGGTAGGATGACTGGTCCCTGAACTCCTCTGCCTGAACTGTGATGTATGATTTGCAGCCAGCGGGAACGGCCGATACCATATCCCTGGGAAGCTCCAGATATCCGGGCCTCTTGTAGCGCTGGATCGCGGATATGACCCTATCGATCTCTTGAAATGCCCTCTCTGGGTCCCCAAGCTCACCCGAGGCGGACCGTCAGCCTCTCGAAGATCTTCATATGATCATCGAACTGGTGTACCTTGTGGTGGAGCACGGGATCCATGAGGCGCTCGTCTCTTCCCGGAGAGCCGCTGATAACCAGGACCAGTGACTTCTCGGCGTAGGCTTGGCCAGTGGTATTTGTAACATTGAGGCCGCCCACGCCGTAGGTCACGCAGACGGCGCCAAAGCCGTTCGCCCTGGCATATGCATCGGCGGCAAAGACCGCGCCCTGCTCGTCGCAGGTGGTGACGACCCAAAGTGGGCTTTGTACCAGCTTCTTGAAAAAGCCGAGCACGTAGTCTCCGGGCACTCCGAAGACGTGCCTGGCGCCCTCGTCGTAGATCCTCTTTATAAGATAGTCACCGACGCTCTTTCCAGGCTCCATTTCCAGGTCCATTGCCACAGATTAATTATATTCTCATTTAACTATTAAAAATTATTCATACAGACAGGGGACACGGTTAGAAGGACGGCGCGAGGATCTTATACTTCGCGATCCTTGATCATTTAGTGAAGAACCGCGAGGTCTCCCAGCACCTGTACCAGTTAAGCGAGCTTCTGGAGCTGCAAGCCGAGAACAAGTACAAGGTCGTGGCTTATCAGAAGGCTGCCAGATCCATAGAGTCCCTCAAGGAAGATGTAGAGCATGTCTGCCGCGAAGGGCTCCTACAGGACATCCCAGGGGTAGGCAAGGCCATAGCTGAAAAGATCGAAGAGTACCTGAGGACAGGAAGGATCAAGGCCTTTGACGATATCCTCTCCAGGACGCCCAAGGGTCTGACCGAGCTTCTGCAGCTCTCGGGGATGGGGCCTAAGACCATCGCTATGCTCCACGAGAAGCTTAACATAACCAGTATCGATGACCTAGAGAAAGCGGCCAAGGAGCACAGGATCCGACGCCTGCCCAGGATGGGGCCCACCAGCGAGAAAAATATCCTCAAGGCCATAGAGAGGCATAGGATGAGGAGCACCAGGATTCCCCTCTATGTGGCAGAGCCCATAGTTGATGAGGTACTATCCAGGTTAAAAGAGCTCGATGGCCTGGGAAACATCACCGCTGGCGGAAGCTACAGGCGCAGGAAGGAGACTGTGGGGGACATAGATATCCTAGCCACCTCAGCCAATCCTGCCGATCTGATATCCGCCTTTGCCAGGATGCCCATGGTAGAGGAAGTCCTGGGCAAAGGTCCCACCAAGGCCACGGTCATAGTCAGGGATAACGTCCAGGTGGACCTGAGGATCGTGGAGCCCAGATCCTACGGCACAGTTCTTCAGTACTTCACGGGGTCCAAGGACCACAACGTGAAGCTTCGCAATGTGGCCCTGGACAAAGGCTATTCCCTAAGCGAGTACTCCCTAAAAAGGCTGGATGATGGCCAGGAGCTCTTCTATCCTAGGGAGGAGGAGGTCTACGCTGCCCTGGACATGGATCACATACCGCCCGAGATCCGGGAGGACACCGGCGAGATAGAGGCTGCTTTGGACCATAGGCTCCCAAAGCTTCTTGATCTGAAAGATATAAGAGGGGACCTTCACATCCACAGCACCTGGGCCGATGGCAGATCCTCAGTGGATGAGCTGACCAGGACCGCCAAGCGCCTGGGGTATGAGTACATAGCCATATGCGACCATTCTCCCAGCATCGGCCTCACAGGGGGATTGTCCCCGGAGCGCTTGGAGCAGAAGATCGACGTCATAGCAGCCATCAACGATGGCCGGGAAGGCATAACCGTGCTCTCTGGGACCGAGGTGGATATCAGGGCCGACGGCACCCTGGACTACTCAGATGACCTGTTGGCCAGGTGCGACGTGGTGGTGGCCAGCCTTCACATGGCCCAGCAGCAGAAGGAGAGGATCATCACTGGTAGACTAATATCAGCCATAGAGAACAGGAACGTGGATATCATTGCCCACCCTACGGGGAGGATAATTGGGAAGCGCGAGCCCTATGAGATGGATATGGCTGCGGTCCTGGAAGCTGCGGCCAGGAACGGCACGGCCATGGAGATCAATGCCCACCCCAATCGTCTGGATTTAAATGATAGGTGGGCCAGGACCGCCAAGGGGATAGGCATAAAGCTATCCATAGACTCGGATGCCCACCAGGCAGCCCACATGACAGCCATGAGGTACGGGGTGGATGTGGCCAGGCGCGGGTGGCTGGAGAAGGGAGATGTGCTCAACGCCATGGGCCTTCAGGAGCTTTTGAGATGGTTGAGCCGTCTATAAGCTATCGATAAACCACCAATAAATCGTCAATAAGCCGTCAACCAGGCGACTCGAATCTTCCCTGTAAAATTTAATTTTAGACGCCAACCGCATCATCGATGGTCTGAGCATAAAAATAGGAGATACATTCCTGGGCGTAGGGTGTGGTGATGGCTACTTCTCCCTGGCTGCATCGCCCTATGTAGGCCTTGATATGGGAAGGGTTTATGTTCTGGATGTAGATGAAGATGCCATTAACGCCTTAAAGAAGGTTATCAGAGAGAAAGAGATCCCCAATATCGATACCATTGTCACCGATGCCAGCAATAAGATGCCCCTCTTCGATGAGAGCATAGATATCACGTTTATGTCCAACATCCTCCATGGCTTTGTAGCCAACTGCCAGGCCGATAGGGTGATGGAAGAGGTTACTAGGGTGACAATGCACGGTGGAAGGCTTGTTGTCATAGAGTTCAAAAAGCAGGAGAGTCCCGTGGGCCCTCCTCTGTCCATCAGGTTGATCCCTGAAGATCTGGACAGGCTGACTGGCAAGTATGGCTTCAGGAGAAACCTTGAAGGCGATGTGGGGCCCTACAGCTATCTGGCCATGTTTCAAAGGGAAGGAGCCTGTAAACCTGAAGATGAGAGGTGCTGGCTGGACAGATATAGCACGGTCATGAACCGCTGAGAGGCTGGCCAAAGCATCTCTGCAAAGGGTGCCTTTATCGAGGGCATCCATGCCACCCGGGTATGAAAGGCTTATTAACTCTTGGGAAAAAGGACCGCCCATGCGACTCTCCAATCAGGCCATGGTGGCTCTGGTCACCATCGCCTGTCTCCTAGCTCAGGGCTACCTGTTCACATATATCCTCAATGTGGAGCCCAACGTCATCATCGATTTCATTCCCCTGATTCCTTATATCCTGTACATCTACGCCAGAAACAAAGAGGCATGGTATTACGATAAGCTCCTCTACTGGATGGCGGCAACCATCGCTCTTACCATGATAGATGTGGTACCTTTCCTCTACCAAGCATACCGGTGATTCTTCTAAAGGCGATCCAAGGAAGCCCAAGGCATACCATCTAGTATGTTTTATCAGGGTGTAGGGTTATGGCGTGTTTATCTAGATTGATGCTAGGAGTATTAGCAAAAATTTTTGAATTCCCTGTGTCTTCATGGGCAAGTAGAGGAGTGGGAACCGGGTAGAAAGAGACGTCACCTCTCTACCCAAAAGCCATTTCTTCATTTATCATACCAGATGCCTTGAGGCGAAGAATCCGTGCAATTCCACAAACTTCCACAAACCATATTAATCTTTCAAGGATAGTTAGGATATATGCACTTCAAGGACAGGGTGGACGCAGGCCGGAGGCTGGCCACGGCCCTGGAAAACTACAGGGGCAAAGATGTGGTAGTCTACGCCTTGCCAAGAGGCGGCGTGGTCCTGGGCTATGAGATCGCCAGGGCCCTGAGCGCCCCTCTGGATCTGATCATCACCAGAAAGATCGGATATCCCGGCAACCCCGAGTGTGCCCTTTGTGCCGTCTCTGAGGAGGGCAGGATGATCTGCGACAGATCGGGAATCTCCCTCATCAGCGATGACTGGATTAAATCCGAGGCCCAGAAGGAGATAATGGAGGCAAAGAGAAGACGAGAGACCTACCTGGCCGGAAGACAGCCCCTTCCTGCCGAGGAGAAAGTGGCCATAGTGGTGGATGATGGAGTGGCAACGGGCCTCACCCTCCTTCTGGCAGTCCAGGTGCTCAGAGACCGCCATCCAAGAAAGGTAGTGGTGGCGGTGCCGGTGGCCTCAGAGGACGCTGTAGAGAAGCTCAGGGAGGTTGCAGATGAGCTGGTGGTCCTGGAGGTTCCGCCGTACTTCGAGGCAGTGGGAGCTTACTACCAGCAGTTTCCCCAGCTTACGGATGAAGAAGTGAAAGCCCTCATGAGAGCTTCAGGCAATGGATAAAGAAATAATATACCTCAATAATAAAAGGCTTCGGCAATAAAAAGCGTGGGCTGTATCCCTCGATCCCTTTATTAAAACTGGAGTGATTAGCTCCGTCCTTCTTCCAAAGGTTTTTAAAAGAAGACTGCTATATATACCGCTTCATTTTTATACCAACCCGAGCATTAGCTGACGAAATGAGGGGTGCTGGATTGGACTCTGCAGATCCCATCGAAGCGTACAATAAGGCCCTGGGCGTCTACGAGAGGGTCCTGGCCCTGGAGAAGGACCTCGTTTTTAGGGCCAGCATCTACAGAAAGATAGGGGACCTTTACTCGGAGATCTCCAAGCACATGGGCCGCAGGGAGAGCTGGAAGAAGGCCGTAGAGGCCTACAGATCTGCCCTTGAGATATATGACAAAGAGCACTTTCCAACTCAAAGGGCAGAGATTCTTTTGGATCTTGGGTTCATCCATTATATCCTCTCCGAGATAGAAGACAGGGCTTTTAACTGCTCGGAGGCTGTGAGAGCTTTAAAGGAAGCTTCAAGCTTCTACTCCAAGGATCTATATCCCCACCAGTACGCTGACCTTAAGTTGGAACTTTGTAGGATCTACAGAAGGCTTGCCGATGTCGGGGACAAAGCTCTCAATGCCCAAAAGGCGGTAGAGGCCTGCCTGGAGGCCCTCGAGGTCTTCGGTCTCAAGGCTTCCACTGCTGGGTACGCCGATGCCAAGGCATGTCTTGGAAGCTCCTATCTGACCCTGGCCGAAGCAAAGAATAAGGCATCCAACTGCCGCCTGGCCATCGATGCTTATACGGATGCCCTGAAGATCATCTCCTCAGAAAGCTCTCCCGCCCAGCACTCAGCTCTACAGAGCAACCTGGCCGCAGCCTACCTGGCTCTCTTCGAGGTCGAGAAGGATGTCGAGAACTGCCAAAAGGCCATAGAGGCGTGCCACGCGTCCTTAAAGCTCAGATCTCCTGGGAGCCTGCCCTATGCCGCCGCCCTGAACAACCTGGGCAACGCTTACATGAGCCTAGCAGAGATCGAAGAAGATGTTGAGG
>DAXJ01000059.1:0-12433 GCA_002506335.1 Methanosaeta sp. UBA114 | reverse complement strand
GGAGGGGCAGCCCGTCCAGTACGCCACCACCCAGAACAACCTGGGCAACGCTTACTTTTCCATGGGCCAGATTGAAAGTCAGTCTGAAATTTTCAAGAAATCCATAGAGGCCTGCCATCAGGCCCTCCAGGTCTTTAACCTCATAGAGTTTCCACAAGATTACGCAGAGGCGCAAGGAACTCTGTGGATGGCTCATGCCTCCCTGGCAGGCTTTGAGTACCCATGGGAAAACCTCTTTCTGGCCGCCAGCGCCTGCCGAGAGATTCTTTCGGCATGCAAAACTGAGGAATCGAGGGCACCTCACCAGAAGGACCTGGCCTCTGTATGCTGCATGCTGGCCGAGGTTGAGATTTCCGCCGAGGATAAGGCCCAGGACTACCGTAAGGCTGTAGAGGCCTGTCGAGAGGGCCTGGGCTACTATACGGCAGAGGTAAATCCCTCTGAGCACTCCGAGATCCAGGAGATCCTATGGGGGGCTTATATGGCTCTGGCTGAGATGGAAGATGATGATAAGGCCAGGGCTGAGAGCTGCAAAAAGGCATTAGAGGCCTGCCAGAGGGCTATAGATATTTATTATAAGGATATCAAGAAAAACTCCGCATCCTGGGCTGCAGCCCAGAAGAACCTCGGATATACATATGTCAATCTCTCAAGGATCGAGGAGGGGGCTACCAACCGCAGAAAAGCCCTGGAAGCGTATCAACGAGCTCTAGAGGTTTATACCCTAGAAAAAGAGCCCTTCCACAACGCCGAGATTATGAGAGATCTGGGCTACACGTACCTCGCCATCTCGGAGATGGAGAAGACCGAGGAGAACTGCAAGAGGGCAGGAAAGGCTTTCAAGAAGGCTTTCAAGGCATACTCTGAGGCCGCAAGCAAGGGCAATCCTTTTCAACAGGAGGCCGTTCTCCAGGAGGCCAAAGAGAAGGCCGAGAGGTGCTACAGGGCCATGGGGTCCTGCAGGAGGATGTACAAATCCTTCAAGAATGCCAGGAAGGATTAGATCAGGTTGACGATGCTGGCAGCATCTTACTCTTCTTAGGGGGGCTTTGGATTGGCCTTCAGAATTTTTCCTGCCGTGTTCTCATAGGAGTTCATTGCATCGGTTATTCCTTCGGACACGGATCCACCTCAGCTCTTAGTGTATTATCCGTTTTCCCAGATTGCCATAATACCAAAGGGCGTTTAGCAGTAATGATACTTTCACCAGTTTCCGCCCATGCCACCGGAGGACGGGCAAGTTGGAGCAGGCCCAAGTGGTGATCTGAGAAATAAAGGAGATCCCATCGCAGGTAGATCGTGCCTACACTCGATCTCCAGATCAAACGAAATGGGGATGGCATACCCAGCCGGTAGAGAGAAAAATGAGAAAATGAGGAAAAAGAGGAAAATGCTGGAAGGAGGCCTGCTCGAAAATGCCTAGTTCCAGAATCTCTGATTCTATCTTATGCCCTCAAAGCATTTATCGATGTATTTCTTGTCCATCTCCTTGGTGAAGAGGCTCACTGCCACTGTCACCAGGAATGCCAGTGGAAGAGCCACCACTACGGGGTCCACCACCGGCCAGGGCATCTGAGTTATCAGGACATCCCTCCCCAGGAGAAGCTTGGATATGCCCAGGACCGATGACTCCGCCTTGTGGATGAAGAGGTAGAAGATGATGGTAACCAAGGTTCCTGTCACCAGACCGGCTTTGGCACCGGCTGGAGTAGTCCTCTTCCAGAAGAGCCCGCAGGTGAACATGGGCAGGAAAGCGGCTGCACAAAGCCCGAAGAAGATGGCAGTACCTCTGGCTATGATATTTCCTGGCAGGAGATATCCCAATACCACAGCGATGATAACTGCCAGAGCTATGCTCACCCTTGTCACCAGTATAGAGCTCCGGCCTTTATTCTGTGTTAGGGTCTCATAGATATCCCTGCCCATGGCCGTGCCCTGGGCGTGGAATTGGGAGGCGGAGGTGGACATGGCCGCAGCCAGTAGAGTCAGCATAAAGATGTAGACGAAAAATTCAGGCATGGCTGAGTTGATGAATACAGGAATTATGCTGTCGGAATTTCCACCAGCTGCATCCATGGCTATCTTTCCCATGTGCTGGTAGAAGTAGACATTGGAAAGAGCGCCTACCACGAAAGCGACGCCGGTCATGGCCAGGATAAATACACCGCCAACAAGGACGGCCCTGTTCAGCTCTTTTCCAGATTTAACGGTCATGAAGCGAATTACCAGTTGGGGCATGGCCAGGACTCCGATTCCCACGCCCATGACTATGGTAGAGACCAAGGTCCACCACCACGCGCTTCCGGCGGTGGGCATCGATGTCCAGCCAGTATGACCTTGGGCTGCCAACTTGGCTGGAACCAGGGAGGCCATATCTGTCAAGGCCTGATGAGCTGCAACTATACCTCCCAAATGGCTGTAGGTCATGATCAGAAGGGCCAACATGCCCAAGAACATGATAGTACCCTGTAGAGCATCGGTCAGCATGACACCCCTTAGACCACCCCATATCACATAAGCTGCTATGATCACGGTATAAATTAGAATGGCTATATCGAAGTCGATGCTAAGGGTAGTCTCCATGAACCTGGCAGCGCCTATAAGCACCACCGAGGTGTAGAGAGGCATGCCCAAGAAGATTACCAGGCCGCTGAAGTATTGTATGAACCTGCTGTTGAACCTCTTGGATAAGAGCTCTGGGAAGGTCATAGCACCCAGATTATACCCCATCTTCCTGGTTCTCTTTCCATAGACTATGAAAGCTATGAAGACGCCCATGAAGATGTTGAGGAGAGTAAGATACAGGAGGCCCATGCCAAAGAGCCCTGCTGTCCCCCCAAAGCCCACTATGGCCGAGGTGCTTATGAAGGTGGCGCCATAACTCATGGCCATGATATAGGGGTGGGCGCGCCTGCCAGCCACCATATAATCTTCTGAGCTCTTGGTACCTTTCCAGCCCCTATAACCCAAGTAGATGGTGATTAGAAGGTAGATAAGTATAATAACGTTTAATAAAAGCAGGTTCATATCACAACCCCAGCTCCTCATTCTCCATCTTTTCCTCCTGCTCCACCCAGGCGATCTCCTCAGAGAGCTCCGAATCTTCCACCTCATCACCCTTGTTCCAGTTGAGCACGCCATAAACAACGCAGATAAGCGTGCTCGAGATGCACAGGAGGTATACGCCCCAGACCCAGGGATCGTCTACGCCAAGCACGGCAACGCCCTCCTGATGCCCTCGCCTCTAGCTGTCATCATCATAAGGTCTCCCTCGCAGCCCTGTGCTGCGTGCTAGCGTGCTGCAATGTACCACGTTATAAGTGTATCGGTCAGGGTTAAAGGTTAAGGTTCTGAAAAAACGTCTTCAAAACTATTTAAGAACAATATGATAGGTTTATTAGAGAAAACATCACGGGAGGATCGGTAATAACTTAACAAAGAGACAATCTAACAAAAACAAAAGCTGCAAGATAAAGGATCGGGGCTAGCTACGAAGATGTAGGGCAAGTCTACCTTAATGATGTGCAACTTGAAGTTGATAGTGCTAGGTCTAAACCTGCTTTTTATGGCAGTCAGCGGTTCAGAAGGCGGGCTGCGGGCTCAGATAGACGACATGCCCGATGGCGGTACAATTCATGTCCCAGCGGGAGTATATAGCGAAAATATCGTCATAAACAAGAATCTGACTTTGGTCGAAGCTGGTATAGAGAAGACCATCGTAGATGGAATGAGCAAGAGTTCCGTCTTCGCGATAACTCCTAACGGAAATAAGAAAGTAAGCGTGACTTTTAAGGATATGACCATTAGGAATGGCAAGGCAAGATATGGTGCAGGCATAGATTGTATGTCCAATACGAGCATATCGGCTTATAAATGTAAATTTGCAGATAATAATGCGTCCGCTGACGGTGGTGCAATCGAGCTTTCTGTGGATATAGATGCCATTATAAGCGGATGCGAAATTTCTGATAATACCGCTGCCACGGGCACTGTCATTAACAGCTTCAGTGAGAACCTGGTCATCAGTTTCACCGAGCTAGCCAAAAATAAAGCGCGATACGGTGAGGGTGGAATATATTATTATGGAGATGATTGTTCCATTAACGGCTGCAAATTATTTGGCAATGCCGCGGTGATAGGCGGCGCTGTTAATAATTGGGGCCATATGGAGATTGGAGATTGCCTCATAGTCAATAACTATGTAACCAAGTTCGGGGGCGGTATCTATGACGGGACAGGAGGATTTTGTGATGAGCGGTTTTGTTTAACAGGCGAGACGCAAGGCTGCAATGGTGATGAGCGCAGAGCTGAAACGCTGCGCAAAGCAGGAACACCGATTATCAATCCTGGAGTTGTATTAATCAATAATACCGCCTATGAATACGCGGGAGGCATATGTGGACGGGATGTTTGGAACAATGACCGCCATTGGCCCAAGGTTAGAGGAAAATACCGCTTCGGAACGTGGCAGCGCTATCTATAACGAATGTAACCTAACCTTGATAGGCGGAGAGATAAAGAATAACAAAGCCTCAATCGGAGACAGCATTTGGAATATCAAAAACATGACCATAACAGGTGTTAATATTGTTGAGGGGTAGAGACATCAGTCCTACTACCTAGAAAAGCTGTGTATAACCTACAGACCCTTGGTGGCTGCAGCCACCGGCACCCCTGTTTTATAAGATGCTGATTTTGCACAATCTAAAATACTAACACCAAAGACAACGACCCATGATAGAACGAGCGGTCCTAGTGTGTGATCCTAGTGCTTCTAGTATTAGGGTCGGCTCAGGCATCAGAGGCAGAGGATCTCCTTAATCAGCTCAGCGAACTCCCAGGCATTAACGTCTTACAGGTGAACGAGACCGCTTATCTCCTTGTCTTGCAGCCTGCGGAGAACTCAAGCGCGGTACCATGCTGTGGTTCTCTCGCAGCTGATTACTGCGGAAAATTCGATGGCGAAAACTGCAATTGTCCAAACCGCAGCGGGACTTGTTACTTGTGTGGATCATGCTATGTGTCTAGCTGTTGCGGTGGGCCACATCATGTGTGTTGCTACGAGGGCCGCAGGAACGGACATGACCCTGATTGAAGATGCGATTATGTGTACTGTGACCCACGATAATGGAGGAGGCGAAAGAGCATGGATTTAAAGCTATTAGCGTTAACCGCGTGCGTTCTAATAGGCGGCTCGTGCGCCCAAGATAATCAGAGCATCTATACTGGCTCGACTGGCGTTGGTTCCAATCAGAACAGTACTGAACTCGGCTCCCTTCCAGGATTGGGTGTATCTCTACAAAAGCACATAGACGATGCCAGCGGCGGCTCATCCATACGCATACCTCTGAACAGCTATGTTTTGAGTGGACCGCTTCATATTACTAAAAATATGACCCTGGTTGGCTCGCCATTCGCATATATCGATGCTCAGGGGGCTAGTCAGATACTACAGATAGATAACCCCAAGGCAAGCGTGGCTATGGAGAACTTCCTGTTTATGCATGGCAGCGGAGACTATGGCGGAGCTATTGCCAGCCAAGCCAAATCATCGATCATTCGTGATTGTAGGTTTTTAGATAGCTCGGCTAATTATGGTGCAGCCATTTACCAGAAGGGTGGTAATCTACAGGTTACGGACTCAACTTTTGAAGGCAACAATGCAACCATATGGAGTGCCGCCATCTATGACAATAGCGGAGATATGCAAGTGGAACCCTCAAAGTTTACTCAGAACCCCGGGTCTCATGTCATCTATATCAACAGTAATCAACCAAATAAGGCAAATGTGTTGATTATGGATTACAACGTCTCCAATAATCCAGGACCTTATAATAGCCTGGGGTCTGGCTTTAGTGGAGCCATAGTATGTGAAAATAGTACCTCGCTAATCGACCGCTGCATCATCAAAGGTAACAGAGCGCTGATAATGACGCCCACGTTCCTTGGCGGAATTACCGCTGGTTTGCGCTTTGGTGGCTCGGATGTAACGCTGAACGATACACTAATCGAGGGGAATGAAGCGCTTTATGCGCCTGCTATCTCTATTGGGAGAGGTTGTAATGTGATGATGAATCGCTATACTATCACGGGCAACCGCGCTCTAAGTGTCCTATACAAAGGTGAGCAAGTCGATGGTGATGTGGCGGGCATTAGTATTACAGTCGGTTCCACGGTGACTATGGATGGCGTCTCTATTAGCAATAACCAGGTAGAGGGCGATTTTGCTGCCATCGGAAACGCGGGGATATTAAGCCTGAAAAACGTCAGGATATACGGGAACAGTGCTGGCAACACTTCATCTATCCGTAACTCCAGATATGGGCGGCTTATCTTCGGGAAGAACGTTCAGATTTACGGTAATAAAGCGCCCCACGATGTGTATAGTGAGGGTCCCGTGGAGATGGACTTTGATTGATAGGTGAATGCTCCTGCCTTTAGGCCGGAGTCTTCCCACTCTGCCCTCCCTACTTCTGCGAGTTAAAGATATAGGAGCCCACTTTGTACTGTCGGACTTTAGGCTACGCGGATAGTTTTGAGAAGAGAGGCAGTTCCTTTATTTCAAGGCAGCAAGTACGACTCGTTTTTTGGCTGATCATAGGCGCTTAGGCCTGCTGCAACACAGGAAACAACGCGCAGCGGTGCGATTCAAATTCAATTGATTTAACTCAAATAATTTTAACAACCGAATTAGGTTAAAAGAGGTGATTGTTATGAGATTCAACTGAAGATTAAATGGCGGCGCTTGGCCACCTCGTCTTTTATATTAGATTGCGATGTTGAGATAGATTATTGAAGTCTTTCAATTTTTCCAAACTACGATTTCAAATGTTTTTATAAGGCTGGCTCAAGGCTGTCAAACCTAATGGCTGCCCTGGCAGCAAGCTTGGCCACGCGCACTGGCTCAGGCAGCCGTCCGTCCAAAATAAACTTGTTCAGCATGGCTAAGGCCTCGTTGAGGCTCACGCCTATGGGACGGATGTAGGCCTCGTAGCCCGTGGCAAGGAGGATCGTCTCCCGGGACCCAAGGCGACGGTAGGCCGAAAGCTTTCCTTCATCCCCAGGAAAATGCTCCTGAAGGTAGAGATCCAGACCAGGGGACTCCTCATAGGTCAGGCAGACCAGGGGCATCTCAAGGCGCTCCTGGACCCTCTGGAGGTCGATTATGTTGAACCAGCTTATCACCGCGCCGCTCAGGACTACAGCGTTAACGTCTTCTCTGGAAAGCTGGTCCCATATACCTAAAACCGCATCAGTTGCATCATCGCCCCCCACTGTTGCCTCAGAGAATGCTATGCCGTCGATCTTCAAGTCGCCACGCATCACCACACCAGCCAGACAGGACCTGGGCCTGGATCTAACGAAGCTCTCGGCTATCCCCAAGACGCGGAGGGCAGGCTTGTTTAAGTGAAGAAGCATGTCATTTTCTCATTCCATATCTAGTTGATCCCATGGCAAAACTGTTTTGGTAGGAGCGCACATATACTCCCGTTGGAGCCTAAATGGAGGACAAGAAAATGCCCATACTTGACGAGGACGAGATCATAAGAAAAGCCCTTAAAGAATGCAAGAACATAGCAATCATTGGAATCTCCCCCGATCCTTACAAGCCCAGCTACTTCGTCTCCCGTATCCTGAAGGACAAAGGCTTCAGGCTCTACCTGATCAACCCCAACCATGCAGGCCAGGAGATCATGGGGGAGAAGGTCTATGCGTCCTTAAAAGATGTACCCGCGGAGATAGACATAATCGATGTCTTCAGGAGGCCTTCGGCCCTGCCTGAGGTGGCCAGGGAGGCCAAGGCGAAAGGTTTCAAGACCTTCTGGATGCAACCTGGGGCAGTGAACGATGAGGTAGCCTACTCCCTAGACGAGGAGGGCTACAGCGTCGTTGCCGGAAGGTGCACCAAGGTGGAGTCCTTAAGACTCCTTTAGACCATTTGTAGAGATAGGCGTTAATATCAGCGAGACGAGATTATAGAAACGCAGGCATTAGACCCCCATTTAGAGGAGTGGATGAATGCCGTACCTACCTCTGATAATTGGAACCTCAATCTCAGCGCTGCTTGCGCAGCTTAGCCCACATGCACTTGGATTTTCCGTCCATGAGTTTACCCGCAAGTTGGCTGCATTTACCCCAATCGCTATCCTGTTAGCCGCGACCAGGCTGAACAGTTAATGTAATCCGTGCTAGCTGCTTAGGGGAGCCGAGAGGGGCGAAAGACCCGGCCTTTAGGCCGGTCTCATTAATTCGAAGAATTAATGGGCGTTACGACGTAGCCGCAACAGGATGTAGAGCCCCTCCGTTTATCAAAAAAGTCTAGGGATTTATGACCTGGATATGTTTCTCTCTGAAAGATGGATCTTTCATCTGGCATGAGCATTTCTTGCCAAACCAGTTGTACCTAGACATCTCCTTCCAGATGTCCTTTAGGCGCCTCTCCTTGATATTTCCAAACCTCAAAGGCATGTAAGCGCAGGGCAAGACCTCCCCTGAGGCGTCAATATGAGCCCACCGCCTTCCGGCGAAGCACCCAAACATCTTCTCGCCCAAAAGATACGGAAAGGCAGTGACCCTGGGCCCATCAACCTTGCTGTTCTTATCCTTCTGGAACCTCTCCAGCCTCTCTGCATCATCCTTGGATAGAACCTCGTCCAGGTGAGAGGCCCACCTTCCCACGGCTACGATCTCATAGAAAGATAGCTCGTGAACTCCAAGGTCAGTGGCCAGAGAGTAAGCCTCCTCCAGGTTATCTATATTGGAGGGTGATGTCACCATGAACATATCCACCAAAAGACCAGATTCCAGGGCATTTTTTATGCCCGAGAGGGCATCGCCAAAGGCTCCATCTCTTCCCCTGACCCTGTCGTGATCTGCCTCTAGAGGGCTATCGATGCTTATCCTCACTGCATATAAGCCTGCCCTCTTAAGCTCAGCAGCTCTCTCAGGGGTAAGACCGTATCCGCTGCTGAAGGTCGTGGCTACAGCCCTCCCATCCACCGAGGCCACCATCTGGGGCAGCTCCTGGCGTAGCATGGGCTCCCCGCCATCGAAGGTTACCAGATAAGATCCCATATCCAAGCCATCGCCGATGACCTTCTTCACCACATCGGGGCTCAGGATCTCCCCCTGGCGGGCAGGGGCGCTGCAGTGGATGCAGCGATTGGGGCATGCATTTATAACCGCTATGGATAGCTGGTCTGGAATCTTCTTTCCCAGGAGAGCTCCCATCTGGGCAGAGAGCATTCTATCGAAGGCCAAGCTTGGGGCTGGGGGAATCCATGTGGAGAAGATGAATTTGTCAGGCCCGAATCTTATGGGCTTCTCTTCAGAGAATACCCTGTTTATGAGGCCCATCGCAGGCTTGGCCAAGGGAGAGAGGGGACCTTTAGGGCTGAGCTTTATCCCTTTACCCTCGTAAGATGCTTCAATCTTCAGCAAAGGCTTTTCAGCGATCTGCACTCTTCAAGCCCCCTTTGGGTCATGTAATCCACGATCTCCTGCAGCCTGGACAGGGCCAGGCCATCGCCTGAGCTCTCCTTCAGGGCCTTCTTCGCCTCAGCACAATGATCTTTGATGGCCTTGGAACATATCTCCAGGGAGTTCTCGGGAGAGAATATGTCGCCGTAGATCCTGGGTAAGGTCATAGAGGTCTTGCTCGATTCCTTGCCCTGGCTTATCCCCAGGTACTCCTCTAGATCATCTAGTATCTGGTAGGCCAGGCCTAAATTGGAGCCGTACCTTTTGAACCTGGCCACGTCCTCGTCAGGGGCGCAGGCTATGAGGCAGCCGATCTCGACCGAGGCCTCAAAGAGGGAGGCGGTCTTCTTGTAGATGCAGTTGTAGTACTCCTCAGGGGACGAGACCTCGGTGAGGTCCAGAAGCTCGCCTTCGGCCATCTCCATACATGCCCCAGAGAATGCCTTTATCACCCTATGGCTGTATGAGGAGATAAGGTCGATCGACCTCGATATCATGTAATCACCCGAGAGGATAGCCACTTCATCGCCGTAACGTTCAAAAGCGCTGGGCATGCCCCGCCTCTCCACGCCCCAGTCCAGAATGTCGTCATGGACCAGGGAGGCGGCGTGGACCATCTCCACAGCCAAGGAGGCGTCCACCGATGTGGTGGGATCGCAGCCAAATGCCTGGGATGAGGAGACCAAAATGAGAGGTCTGACCCTCTTTCCGGGGGAGGAGAGGATGTAACCCACGGCCTCACCCAGGGCCGACCTGGGAAGCTGATCCACAAGCGCAACTATCTCGCTATTGATAAGGCGGTACTCGTCCCAGCCGGAGAACATCGGGGAGTACTGAGCACGAGGCTATTTAGCTTTTGCTAATAGATTCCGTCTATTTAAATATTTTTCATTCTAGATGTGAGGCGGACTCCTTTTAGCCCTGACGATCATGGCGTCTAATGGCCAGAGGGGTTACGGAGCTTTTTTTAGGGATAGAAAACATTTTGATGGTCCCCTCGATTATCCTAGGGAGCTTGACCTTGATGCCTCCTATCTTGGAGACCAAACTTTACCAGCAGCGTTTCTATCCCCGCAGCCTTATCTTCATTCACATCTTGAATATCGCCAGCTTTAGCTTCTATCCCCATCATCAGTGTTACCAAAATAAATACGGGTAGGAACATCTCAGGTTTTTCGACCGTAGGTGGAGCAACGCATGGTATAGCCCACGAGGCACTAATGGCCAGGGGTTTTAGTCCAGTAATATCTTTCAAGCGGAGCATTCCATAAAGCTTATGGTTATATGCGGCATTCACAGCCTTGGAAGCTAGAAGCGCCAATAAAGCCACGCTTCAAGCCGACCAGATCATGACCAGAACTAGTCCGTAGGCTACCAATGATATTGCTAATATCTTTCTCTTCCTCTTTTCCAGGAATGCCCCTCGTTACAGAGCGCTAATGCGGTCATCTTCTATATCTGCCAGATTGCTAAGGCTATATCCAACGAAACCCTCCAGGACCACGGCTAGGCATACCGTAGGATCCGGCTGAACTCATGCCAGAACATAGGCTATCCAAGACCTGAAATAACCACTTATAGCAACCCACAGCGAGCTTATTCTCAAAAAATTCGCAACAGAGGGTGAAGATACACAAGCGCATCTTTCCGTGAGCGTTGTAGTTCCACCACACATGCCTTCAACAACGTCCCTCATAAAGGGCGCCACGGTCATCTGAGCGGCTGAGCCGCTTAAACCAGTGCCTCAGATAGCACCCGGCGTATCAAGCCGGATGCTATCATCTTATCACCAAATATCGAGTCCTGGAGAGATACCTCCAGGGCACTCAAACTGTTGAGAAAGGAGGATTATAATGTACAAGATCAACGGTAAGGTTATCAGAAATAAGCTGAGAAAAGCGGTAAGGGTATGTTACTCTACTTTTGAAGGAGCGCAAATCAACTACGCGTACGGAAGGCTCATATCCTTTGACGAGGAGATCTTTATGTTGGTCAAAGATGGGATACAGGCGCCGATACAGCGCAGTCGATTGATATCGATAATATTACGGGACAAGAAATGAACAAACGTTTAGGTATAGTAAAAACCTTCCTTCAGTGGCGTCAAGATCAGAAAGATGACTATAAAAGAGCTGTTGATGAGATTGAACGACTAATATATCCAGAAAACAAATTTTAACAGCGGCGGTTACAACCCCAAAGGAGGATAGCATTAAGGCTAAAGCATTAAGCAGAGAGGATGATAGCCTTAAGGCTGAAGGCTTAAACCTTGAGGTCTTGCGTAACTGCTCCCCGTCCTAAAGCGCGGGGCTTCCATCGATTTTACGAAGAGATTGCATTCCCAATATCAGAACGTTCATGGCTGCGTTTAGATCCCTATCTACGGACTCACTCCTACAGCCCGTTCTTAACTATGAGACCACACCAGGAACACATCTGAGATGCCTGGGATCTACCAGCACAGCCTCAGAGCCAGAGTATGTTGCTCTGCTCTCGGTTGCAATTACCAGCAGCCTCCAGGCAACATCTGAGATGGACTTTGCCAGGTTATGGCTTTTAAGCATCTTCTTGATGTTCAGGCCTTCGAAGGTTACTATGCCAAAACGGTCTACAAGCTCATGGCTAACCTTGTTGATGAAATCTAATCTGCAGTTAGCAATCCTCTCATGGACTCTCTCAATCACCTTAAGAGCTTTATTCCTTTCAGGAGTTCCTTTAGGGACCTTAGAGAGCTTCCTTTGAACCCTCGCTAGCTCCTTTTCCTCGGACCGAAGAACCTCGGAGTTTCGACCTTATCTCTGTTGGATCGCATAGAAACGCGTTCCAGGCCCACATCGATACCCACGATAGGTCCTTCTTTCCTAGGAGGGAGAATTACATCAGTTTCTATAGAGAAACAGGCAAACCATTTTCCGGTGGGCACCATTCTTAGGGTTAACCTTTTGATTATTCC
>DAXJ01000042.1 GCA_002506335.1 Methanosaeta sp. UBA114 | reverse complement strand
ATCCGAATCCGTAGGGCCCAATATGCTTGACTACCACTTGAACAGGCTGGTGCTAGCAGGTTTGATCGACGTTAAAGACGGCACCATTACCCTCACCGAAGCAGGAAAGGCTTACGGTGAACTAGTCAAGGCCCAGGCCAAGATGGGCGGGGTAGATAAGATGTGATATAAGCCCATCTCAATGGATACTCTGACGCTTTGGCAAAAGGCGCAAAAAGGAAATGGCTAGCCAAAGCTCGAAGCACCAGCTGAACCCAGGCCCTTGATAGTATCTGGATCTATCAGCTCTTTTTACAAGAGTTATTAAGCCACTGTGGCCTGGAAGGACGATTCGACATACTGGCCGTTGGCGTCCCTCAAGAACACGTCAGGCCCAGGATACTCGTAGAGGTCCACCTTGCCACCGTCCTTTTGCAGGACTGCCCAGAACATTGCGGTGGACTCACTGGTCATGTTGAGGCTGATGATGGGAACGGCCACACTGTTGTTGGTGACGCTATCGATGTGAGCATAACCGAGGGTTTTCGTCGTATCTGGGGTGACGCCCAGACTCGGGCGAATGAGGACCCATGCAGGAGTGTTGCTGGTTACCTCGGTAATGATCACCTGGTTGCCGGAAATGCTATGGTTCTCTACCTTGATTGAACCCGCTGCAACAGCGGTGACGTTCTCAGATGGGGTAGCAGTGACATTGGCTGCTGGCTGGACATCAACGGCAGGGGTTTGGTCTGTGGCATCGGCCACCTGATCTGCTGTAACGTTAGCGTTAGCAGATGGAGTTACCGTGGCAGCAGTCTGGTTGCTGGCAATGCTATGATTCTCCGCTCCGACAGATCGGCCCTCCACGGTAGAGTCCATCATAGATCCTTGAGTCATCGGTGTATTATTCATCGATATCTGATTCACTGCCATCTGATTTGCCTGCTCTGCCGAAACACATAGCTTGTGCGCTGTTGATATTAATTGTATCGATAGTATAGTCTTACAGCACGGCTTCATACTCCGCGCTTAACTCACTATCCTGTTAAAACTAATTTACAAGTTAGCTTCATTAAGGTAAATATTTTTTCTGGATTTAGGGTATTAACCACTGGATTCTTAGATGGTGAATGCTATAGGAAGTTGATGGGAAATCGGTAAGATGGCGGTTAGATTAATGTTCTTATTCAAAGCATTGATCCGCATCAAAAACAAATAATAAGGCCTAGGCATAAGAGCTCTTCTGAAATAAATGTGGGAACCGAGAACCACCTTGGGGAATTTGAGCCCTTAAAAATATGAGCATTAATACCAGATCCCTTGTAGCACAGATCGCCGGCATGTTTCTGGCCTTCACCTTGGCCGTGTTTCTCTCAGCCGGCACCATCGTCTGGTATGCAGGCTGGGCCTTTCACCCCCTGTTCTTTGGTTGTGTGGTTGCCATCAACCTGTGACCCTTCAGATACAATCCAGGACCTCTCCAGGAGCGCATGATAGGATTCAAAGCTAGCCAGCAGTCCTGGGACAGAGCATTCTTGCTCCTGACCCAGATCCTCTTCGTTGACTGGCTGATACGGATACCTTTAGACACCATTCGTTATCGATGATCGCATATGCCTTTATGGCTCTATGATGCAGGGGCAATTATTCTGCTGTGCTACTTTTACCTGTTCTTCCTGACCTTCAGAGAGAACTCCTACCTCTCACCGGTGGTACGCATACAAAGTGGCCGCGGGCACACGGAGGTCTCCTCGTGGCATCATGGATACGTCCGCTACCCCATGTATTCAGCATTCATACTCTTCGCCATAGGTATACCCCTTCTCATTGGATCCTGGTATAGCTTCGTACCTGGGTTGATCGTTGTGGGTCTGGCTGCCCTAAGAGCAGTAAAGGAGAAATGCATGTTTCGAAAGGAGCTGAAATGTTATGAAGTCTATATGGCCAGGGTGTAATGTCACCTAATACCCTATCCGTGGTAGGACTTTCTCGCGGGTAGGATTAACAAAGCGGGATAAACAAGTTATGGCAAACAAGCTAGATCAATATCCTGCAGGATACCCTCCCTATAAGAATGGGCTATATGCTGTCGATAATGGGAATACTCAAACCGCTATCTTTCTTAATCCTGGAGGGGTTATGCGAGATCTGTGGGGGATTCCTGATATGGTTGTGGTTCAGGGATGATAAACGTAGGTGGTTTGAGTTGACCGGTTCTCTGGTGCTGACCATTTAGGGGATAATCATGCATTTTCAGCCTACTAACTTCGGCAGGGCCTATGCTGCTTACGGCGGGATATTCATCGGTCTATCGATTATTTAGGGCGGGCATATAGACAAGACAGCACGAATGAGTTTAATTTGGTGGGCGGCTTCATAGCTCCGAACGGCGTGGTTATCCTAATGTACTGGCTGCGAGGATAGTTATTTTTTAAAAAGGCCCTTGTATCTAGAAGGCTCAGTCTAAAGGCCCTCCACAACCGATGCATACATTTTAGATCTTGGTCAATTTACGCCCCTGTAGCAGAGTCCTTGGGAATGGTCTGGATGATTGTCTTCCCAGGAGCCGCCTAATCGCTGTCAACGACACGGAAAGACGTTGCAATCCTGGTAGTTCCATTGCTCAGGATAACATCCGGGCCCGGATACTCGAAGACGCCTACCTTGTCCGCATCCTTTTGCAGTACTGCCCAAAGAACGGGGGATGAAATACCAATTCCGTAGGTGGATGTCAAGGGAACGACTACGTCCCTGCTGATGCCGCTGTTGACGTGAGCAAAGCCCAGGTAATGGGATGAATCAGGGGTGTTCTGCAGGTTAGGGTAAATGACCACCCATGCCGGCACGATGCTGGAGACCCGATCGATGACAACCTGATTGTTAGCTACACTCTGATCACTCGCATCGATGGATAGCTGGCCTGATCCTACGGTGGAATTGTCATCAGTTATCGCGGTTGCTATTGTTGCATTGGTGCCTGTAGATGTTCCAGATACTTCTTGGCCAGTAGCATTCACAACGATAGCAGATTGAGCCGATCCAACGGCGGTCTCATTTGTCCCGGAGGGGCCTACTACGTAGACTAAAGGCTGTGTCCGTATGATGATGGTAGGTGGTTGCTCAACTATTATCTGAGCAGGCTCTGGCTGTACTACCACCGCCTGAGGCTCCCTAACTAATACCGACTGATTCTGCTGTACAATAACAGGCGTTTGATTGGCCGAGGCAGCAGTTACTATGACCTCTGAGGGGGCAATCACCATTTTGCTCGTGCCGTTGGATATCACATTGGAGACGATGGGCCGAGTCTGTATAGCCCTCGCCTGTGGCTGCCCCCTAGTTATCTGAGACGAAACTGGCTGTACCATCGCTATCTGAGGACTCTGGACCTTCACAGGCGGCTGCTGTACGATAATCGGCGTCTGTGTCGTGCACATCGCCCCCTGAGATCCGGTGGTTGTGGAATTAGCTGTCGCTTTTGTGACCTCCGGCTGATTCGGTACCAGGATAGGGGATGCAACTACCCCAGTAGTACCTGTAGGGGTCATATTACCGGAGGCTATACTACCGTTAGAGACGTTGACTACAGATACATTACCTGTAGCCATGTTAGCTGCGGAGTTGCTTGCAGCCATATTTACTGTGGATGCATTACCTGTGGCTACGTTGCTTGAGGTCACATAAACCGTTCCTGTCACCTGGGGGTGGGTCCTGGAATAGTAATCGAAGGTACCTGATTGAAGGAAGGTATGATTGAACCTCTGGCCGGAGCTTAAGTTTCCGGAATCGAATATCATGTCTCTGGCTGTGACCGTTTGAGTGATGTTACCTTGATTGATCCATGCGACCCCCTACCACATGCTGATGTTGATGGCATTTGGTTGGAAGGCGGTGTCGAATATTTCAACAGTTTGATTCGCCGCGACCATAGAGCTTGCCTGCTGTGAGGAACAGCAGGGTAAAATTACCATCGATACCAACAGTACCGACAGAATAATCCAATAGCACCTCTCCATAATCTAATCTCAACTCCACAGATTTAGTGAAAAATCAATGGAATTATGACTCCAATGGAATAAATAATCTTTTACTATTGAACGTACTAACAGTTATACTCAGGAGATATATCGTACATTACGTTTTGGATGTTGGGTTACGTTCTAGTATTGAGGGCAGGAACGCCCCCTCTAGAACTGGTGTTTTCTAGCTGTTGGCCAGCCAGCCGTGGAGATGGTAATCATGATCAAACAATGAGTTCAAAGATCAATAAAAAATTTAGATGATCCTCTCTGCCCCAGTGTAAACGTATATATTGGGATTTCTGGCAAAGGCCACAAGGGTCATCCCAATCTTTTCTGCCAGTTCCACCCCTGAGTTCATGGGAGCGCCTTTGCTCACCAGTATGGGAAACCCGGCCCTGGCAGCCTTGGCTACCATGACGCCCGACAACCGGCCGCTAGTGATGATGGCGCACCGGCATAGATCCACACCCGAGAGCAAGGCAGATCCCACGGTCTTGTCCACGGAGCTCGACCTGCTTACGTCCTCGCAGGAGGCCAGAATCTCTCCCTGGACATCGCATATAATGGACATGTGGGTAGCCCCGGTCCTCCTCCAAAGCTTAGCGTTTTGGTTGAGCTTATCCACCGCTTGCAGAAGGTTCTCGGCCTTTATCATCAGGTCTGAGGTGATGGGCCTCAGACCCTCCGTGGAGTTTCCTCCAACCGAGCAGCACTGGTGGCCCTTCCAGGGCACAGCCTTGTGGTCTTTGGTCTCACAGGTGAGGATGTTCCCTTCCACTTTGGCAGAGCTTATCTCATCAAAGCTTCCTACCATCCCCTCGCAGATCAAGAAGCCGACTGCAAGCTCTTTTAGCTGGGTCGGCAGGGCCGCCAGGGTGGTCACGCAGCCGCCGTTCAGTACGATGGAAAGATTCTCTTCAACGGCCACGTCCAGGTCCATCATCTTTCTCTTGCCTTCAGAAATCTCAAGGCACTTTCTGGAGCGGAAGGTGCGATCGGGCTCCAGGCTCTCCTCCTTCCAGTAGCTCTTGGGCTTTTCTATCCTCTCGACGTGCCAACCTTCTGTCATCTATCCTCTGGGTTTTACCTCAATTACTCAGCAGGCGCTATCTTACAGGCAGCCATCTTATACTCGGGAATTTTGGAGATGGGATCTCTGGCGTCGGAGGTGACCAGGTTAGCGCCCTGGTAGTGGAATGGCATGAAGGCCACTCCAGGTCTAACCTTATCGGTAAGCTTGGCCTTGGCCACCGTCTTTCCCCTGACGCTGGAGACCAGAATCCTTCCGCCATCGACGATCCCAAGTGCCTTTCCATCCTCGGGGTTAATCTCCACGTAAAGCTCAGGCTCCAGCTCCTGGAGGGATGGGCTCCTGCGGGTCATGGAGCCTCCGTTGTAGTGGGTGACTATCCTTCCCGTGGTGAGAAGGATGGGATACTCGGGGCTCGGTTCCTCGGCCGGTGGCACGTTTTTCACGGCGAAGATGTTGGCCCTGCCATCAGGGGTGGAGAACCTCTCGGTGTGCAGTATCTCCATGCCAGGATGATCCTCGCTGGGGCACGGCCAAGGAACTCCGCCGGGCTTGGATATCCTGGCCCTGGTGGCTCCTTTGTATTGGGGAACATTGCGGTTGATCTCCTGCAAGACCTCTGCTGCGGAAGAGTAGTTGAAGTCAATACCGATCCTTCTGGCAATCTCCCTTATGATCCAAAGCCCCTCTTTAGCCTCCCCTGGCGGATTTACGGCCCTGTCAACCCACTGGACCCTTCTTTCCATGGAGGTGTAGCTGCCATCCTTCTCAGCCCAGGCAGCGGCTGGCAAGACGATATCGGCTAGCTTGGCTGTGGCCGTAAGGAAGATGTCCTGAACTACCAGGAAATCCAGGATTTCTAAGGCCGCCCTTGTCTTGGAGGTGTTGGGGTCGCAGATGACAGGATCTTCCCCTATGATGTACATGGCACTGATGCCTCCATCTAGGGCTGCATCCATCATCTCAGTGGAGGTCATGCCTGGCCCCGAGGGAATGCTCGAGGCGCCCCAGGCGCTCTTGAAGAAGTCCAGGGACGACGGCTCCGAGGCCCTCTTATATCCCGGATAGAACTCGGCTATGGCACCCACGTCGCAGGTGCCTTGAACGTTGTTCTGACCCCTCATGGGCCATATGCCAGCTCCCGACCTTCCTATCTGGCCGCAGATGAGGGCCAGGTTGGCGCAGGCCCGGACGTTATCGGTGCCGCAGACGTGCTGGGTGATACCCATGGAGTAGAGAAGAGCTGACGATGATGATTTAGCGTAGATCCTGGCCGCTTTGATGATGTCCTTGGCAGGGACTTCCGTGAGCTTCGAGGCCTCTTCCACTGTGAATCCCTCCAGGCTCCTCAAAAGCTCTTCGAAGCCTTTGGTTCTGTTAGCGATAAAGTTCTTATCAATTAATCCTTCATCGACTGCCACCTTCATCATTCCCCGGAGGAGCTCGATATCACTTCCAGGCTTGAGCCTCAGGTGCAGCTCCGACATCCAGGAGGTCGGGGTGATCCTTGGGTCTGCCACTATGATCTTGGCGCCCTTGTCCTTGGCCTTCTGAACCCACCTGGAGACCACTGGATGGGCCTCGGCCAGGTTCGTGCCTATGGCAAAGATGCAGGTGGCATTGGCCAGATCCCTGATGTTGTTGGTCATGGCTCCCGTACCCAGGGAACCTCCCAGGCCTACGACGGTTGGGGAGTGGCAGAGGCGGGCGCAGTTATCCACGTTGGGGGAGCCAATGAGCCGGGCCAGCTTCTGCATGGCATAGTTCTCCTCGTTGTTGCATCTGGAGGATGCTAAAAATCCCAGAGACCTTCCGCCATGGGCCTTGAGAGCTTTGCGCAGGCCTTTGGCCACCAGGTCCAGTGCCTCATCCCAGGAGATCCTGGCCCACTCATCGCCCCTCCTTCTCAAGGGATAGTGCAGCCTTTCTTCATGGTTTAAAATCTCCAGGACGGCGTTGCCCTTGGGGCAGAGGGACCCTTCTCCCGTAGGGTGCTCGGGCATGTACTCTACGCCTGTGGCCCTGCCTTTCTCCACAGCCAGATAAAAACCACAACCTACGGCACAGTATGGGCAAACTGAAGGTATAAGTTTTTTGGGCATGATGGGCACCTTATTATTGCGATCTTCCAGAGCAGGCCGAGCAGGGCTGGCAGACCCACTCATCCTCCTTCTGGACAAAGCTCTCACCGCATCTTTGGCAAATCTCTATCTGCTTTCTTGGCTTCTCCGGCACCTCTAGCTCTAAAACCTCATAGGAGTAGACGCTCTCTCCCGCCTCTATGAGCAAGGATACCGCCTCGGGGTGAGGGACCTTGGCGGTCTTCATGTACCAGGCATGGAACCTGGGGTAATTCTGGGTCTTGGATGGATCGAGGACAACTCTCACTGCCTTGACCTTGGACCCGGCCGGTCCCCGCTTGGTCACCGTGGCCGCCATCTTGCCGTGATCCAAGACCTTCAATCCCTTGTTGCCTATGGTGCAGCCGGCCAGTACCTGGAATGGGTCGGGTAGACAGTTGTAGGTCTCACAGGTAACGAAGAGCCTATCGCTCTCTTTGATATCGAGAATTCTTTTAGCAATGTTCAGCATCTGAATGCCTATAAATGCCCCCGTGCTCAGGTATCCGTGGAAGGGAGCGACCTTCTCTGCCTGAGACCGCACCTGCGGATCTGAAATATTTTGTAATATGTCCTCCATGCAGAACCCCGCGTGGCTAAGCCTATGGCACGGTAAGATTTAAGAAGTTTTGCATAGGCATGTTTTCTCCGGAGGGGCATTTAGCAATTATGTTTAACACCATGCCAAAATGCCATCCTCGGCATTGTTACAAAAAGGGCGGAGGGCTGCAAACAGTGGAAGATCTTTATGCCGCGTTGAAGCCAGGGCTTTAAGGCACATATCGTAAAACCCCTCTTTTAAACAGATCCGCCAAAGCATACGCTATACGGAATAAGCGAGCGTAGCTCAAAGATATTGGATCAAAAAACGGGCAGGTTTGAGGAAATTTTCCTTTCCTCCCCCTAATAGATATGGGTTTAAACGTGAAATGTTTAGGTTGAAGCCTTTGACCCGGAGATGTACTTGACCAGGTCAGGAGAGATCTTGGCCTTCCTCTTGATGTCCTCAGCTACCTGGGACGCATCGGCGCCAGAAGCGGCGAGGGCCCTTATCTCCTCCATGGTAGCGTCATCCACCACGAAGTACTCGTCAAGGTCCTTTCTGTGGCCCCAGACGTCTCCTTCTAGGAGCTCTATGCCCTGCATCTCCAGGAAACCCTGGATGGCATCGGACAAGGTCTTTGTGTAGGATTTGGGTATCTGTATCGCCCTAACCCTTGGGCATCTCTTCATCAGATTTAAGAAATCCACGTTGGACGCCCTGAAAGCCAGGTGGACCAATCTCTCGTTGGGGTTGAGGACGCTGATCTCGTCTTTGGAGCTCACGATTCTGATCTTCATCTTATCCTCTTACTTTTAGACAATCTTTATTGCGGCGTTCGACGAATATAAAGGTTTTGATATTCGCTCATCTACGTAAATCGTGGACATGCGTTAGGCTCACCTCCATTATAAACTTACGCCAAACCTTCAACATTCGGGGTTAATGCGTATCGAGATGAATCAATGCATCCGCGATACTGTACTAAATATTGTGCTCAGGATGTATCGGGAGGGCCGTCCGCGCGGGACCGGCGCGAACGGAGTTGGGGGCCTCACCTCCCATCCAGCGTCAATCCAGAAAATTTGGCGAGAATGTCCGTAGCTAGGAAGTTATTCTGGGCAAAGCTGCCTCTTTTATAAAATGCCTCCCTGTAAAGGGGGCAAAAGTCGTGGGCGCGGGAGGGATTGGGAGGACTTATTTAAAGTCTTTCGGCTTTTGCCACCACAACGTTCGACGATCAACGGATTTAATCCCTTCGGGCCTTATTATCTCCTTATTATACCATGGCCCAGTTGATGGGCTGTGGCATGGGGACCGTAAGAGTCATGACCTGACCGGAGGCTATGACCCTGCCAGGGATGATTCCATGCGCGTCTGCACACAGCCCGATGACCAAACCGCCACGGAAATTGAACGTATCACTAGCGAAAGAGGCATAAGCAAGTCCCAGTTCCTTCTGGAAGCTCTAAACCACTTCATGAGCTGCAAAGGCCAGAAGCCCGACGCCAGCACGGTGGAGGCCCTCAAGGCTAGTTATGACCAGGCAGTCTCCTTGGCAGAACAGAGGCAAAGAGGGATAGATGGACTTAAGGCTGAGATTGATCGCCTCAAGACGAGCCTAGAGGGGGCTCAGTCCAAGGCCGAGAAGGAGGTCGTCGAGAAAAACCAGGCTCAGCATGAGGCCGCCAAGGCTAATGAAGGTGTTCAGGGGTTGCGTGCTGATCTGGAGCACAGCCGTGGAGTTATAAAGCTTAAAGACGATGAGATCGGCTTTCTGAGGGCGACCATCCATCAGCTATCGGATAAGATACCCAGGGCCTTGCCGATGTCTGAGGAGGAAGCTAGGGCCAGACAGTGGTGGAAATTCTGGTAGTGTGAGATGATCTTCACGTTTTTGTCCGATGTAGGATGAATGCGTCCTCATCTAATCTTTTCTCGATATTATAAATTTATCCGGAAATTGTCTCTGAGATATACCTCTTCGACAGATATATCGTAATGCTAATCTATCAGAGGATGGTTGGCCAAGTACCCGTATATATAGTAACTTTTTTAACAGGTAAATGGGAACAATAAAGTATATACGAAAGCTTTAATAATCTTGATGGGACACCTCTTTGTGATAAATAGATAAATTTAGGCTCAAAAGTTGATATGAGTCGGATGATATGTGGCTCGGCTGACGTTTGTTGAAAAGATGCACAAAGAGTTGTATGTCATGGAGGTCATACATGAGCTTTTATTTTGATTTGGATGAAACTACACGCGCTATATGCATGGCCGCGATTGGAAAAAATGGGGACGACATAGAAGAGTATGAGTACCTAGACGAGTTTATATATAAAAGGATAGTTGAGCGCAATCCTGAGATATACGCCATTGCTCCGCGTACGTACGTATGCGATGCTATAAACGACCTTTTGAGTCGTGTGACTTTCTTGACTGCTCAGAAGGAGGAATACCAGCCATATACAATAAGTTGGATAAAAAAGAACATGACCGTGCCTAAAACGTCTATCCAACACGTACCATTAGCCAATCACAAGCTGAGGCATCTGCAGCCAGGCGATTTGCTCTTCGACGACTATCCGTACTTCGATTCGTACGACCAAGTAGTCGTAGTGGATCGTCCCTGGAACCGACATATCGAGTCGAAGTACCGTGTATGCAACTATAATGACGTCGCAAAAATACTGGAGGGTGAGGTGTAAACGTTTTGGCACCTAACCATCTCTGTAGTATACGGTTACTTTCCCACTTGAACCCCGACGTACGTTTTTGTACGTCGCAAGACCGTATCGTATACACCACGCCCGCCTGTTATATGTATTATTTTATATAACGATCAGATCTCTCCTAAAACCTGCCTAACTACCTCTTTGAGTTAAGTGCCATTCCACGGACCATGGAACGGCAATCAAGTACGCTTGATCGATCGCGGCATCTTTGATAACCAGGGAACGCCCATGGGCGTACAATCGGTGGCAGGGACATCACCGAGCGCAAGAGATTGGGGGTGGGGCGGGAGTCTATGATGAAGCAGCTGGAGCATCAGAACGCCAAGCTGCTGGAGGCCTTGAGGCTTATGCCTGCCGGGGTGATCGTAGCGGTGAAGCCTCCGGAAAAGACCACCCTGGCCAATGAGCTGGCCCAAAAGATACTGCGCTCCCTCCCCCTTTCCATGGATGCTTTAGTAGATTACGCCAGCCTCCCCATGTTCCGCCATGACGGAAGGCCTTACGATAAAATAGGCATGTCCCTGATGAGATCTCTTCTGAGGGGCGAGGCGGTATCTAACGAGGAGATCTACCTTATCCTCGGCGATGGCTCCCCTGAGTGATAGTGACAATCTAGCCCCCTACTCTGGACTCCAAGGGATCAGTAATGGCCGGGGTGATATCCTTTACTATGGCGGAGACGGCTCTTAGAAAGAGCGAGGGGATGTACAAGCCCCTCTTTGAGAATGCCAACGATGGCATCACCTTTTACGGCATCAACCCAGAAGGCCTGCCAGGCAGGTTCCTTCAGATAAAACGATACCATTTGCAGGATGCTCTCCGGTCAATCCAGGGCGGATGGGCTCCAGCTCACGCCTGAGCAGATCCACGAGGTGGATGGGGCGGAATTCTTGCCTGAATAGGATCATAGGGCCCTCCACGCTGGAAGCATCATCTTTGATAAGATCCTCTTTGCCAAGAAAGGCAAGAGAATTCCTATGGAGATACACCCAACATTCTTCGACCTCAGAGGATGGGTTGTGGTGCTCTCGGTGGTGAGGGGCTATCACGGAACGCAAAAGAATGGGGAGCGATCTCGAGGCGGCCAAGGGCGAGCTGGAAATGAGGACCTTGGTGAGGATGGTCGAGCGTGAGGAGGATACTAAGGAACTCAAGTTCACCAAGGCAGATGCCGAGGCCGCTGATAGGGCGGCGTAGGAGTTCCTGGCCAACATGCTCCATGAGGCCAGAACCCCATGAATGCAGTGATAGGCATGACCTGCATTCTTTTGGGCGGGATGATCTCATCCCTAAGCAGAATGAGTACGTGGGGGCCATAAGAAGCAGCGGTGATGCACCTCTGGCCATAATCAATGATATCTTAGATCCCTCCAAGATCGGCGGCGGAAAGATGGAGCTGGAGTGTCATCCCTTCGATCTGCGCTCGTGCATAGAAAAGTACATGGATCTGGTAGCTCCCCATGCTGCGGAGGTGGGGATGAACCTGGCGTATCTCAATGGCCGACAGTATGCCCGAGGCCATCGTAGGCGATCCCACCAGGCTGGCGCCAGGCCATGGCGAATCTTCTAAACAACGCCATCAAGTTCACGGAGATGGGCGAGGTGAATGCCGCAGTCCAGGACCGTGGAGCTTGGGCTCCGATCTCCTCTTCGCAGTCGAGGATACCGGCATAGGCATTTCCTGGGACAAAACGAACAAGCTCTTCCAGCCCTTTCCCCAACCCGACACCTTTACCCATCGCGAATACGGAGGAACGGGCCTCAGCCTAGCCATAAGCAAGCACCTGGTTGAGCTCATGGGCGGTAGGATCTGGGCTGATTCCACGCCGGGGAATGGCTCTACGTTCTCCTTCACCATATAGGTCCAGGCGGCTAAAATCGATGAGAATGGCTACATGAAGAGAGATCCGCCCTCTCCCTCTTAGCGATAGGAGAGTCATCGTAGTGTAGGGCCATGCCACCAACCAGACGGTCCTTGGTACCCTCACCCCTCACGGAGGCATGGTGCCACCGGTGACGACATCCCTAAAAGATGCGGAGAACGCTTTCCTCAGGGATGACTTTGATGCCGTCATCATCAACGTCGGGGAGATAAATGGCAGGGCCCTGCTCTGGATGGCCCCCACGGTTGTTCTGCCCCCCTGGGCCAAAAAGAGCCCCTGGCAAGTGCACCTTTCCCCTCCCCCCGGCCCGCCTTATCAGGCATATCGAGCCCTATCAGCTCTACATCTCTATGCCGGAAGTCCTGACAGGCCCGTCTCCATCAGGGTAGCCATTCTCCAAATCCAGGACATTGGGACTCCAGGTGGTAAGCGGGTTGATCAATCAGCTTCACGGCGATATGGAGGTTATCAGCGCCGGTGGACTGGGCTTTGAGATCAGCTTCAAGGAATTTAAGTACAAGGATCGCAGTATCACCTAGAGAAAATACCCAGCAATCCGCAGGAACTCGGTAAGTTATCATCAATATAAAGTGCTAAATAGATGACCTGAGCAGTCTCTACTATGAGCAAGGACGTCAGGCAGCAGCTGGAGGAAGCGGGCGCCCTGGCCGGCATCTTCGAGGTTGTCAAGAGGTGGGGCGGGCCTCGTGCTTGGCATGGCCAACCTCGGCAATTCGCCTAAGGCCTTTCTGGGCGCCTTCTATTCTGTGGGGCTCCAACATAAGTGTCATGA
Source organism: Methanosaeta sp. UBA114 (assembly GCA_002506335.1). Taxonomy (GTDB): domain Archaea; phylum Halobacteriota; class Methanosarcinia; order Methanotrichales; family Methanotrichaceae; genus UBA114. The sequence goes on along the minus strand of DAXJ01000042.1, from coordinate 427 downwards.
ATAAGATCCCCTTGAAGCGGGTAAAAGAGACCGGGCCTGAGTTCTACAAGCCATATGCCATCCACGTCCTTATGTACGAGTACATCCATGGCCCTGGATATCCATGTAGGTCTAGGAAAGATGGGGTATGAAGCTCCGCCAATCGCTTCCTCCGGAGCGGAAGTCATATGCCTCTCCAGAGATCTAAAGTCGGACCTGGTGTTCATGGAGATTTTCCTTGTAGAGGATATGGATGGCATCGCGGCCGCTATACATTGCGGCCTTATAGTCAATGGATGATCAAGATTCCCTTAATAATAGATTTCTTTCACCCGACAGATGAAATCAACGGAACAAATGAGCAGGGTAAACCAACAGGATACGCATAGAATCACGGCGCCTTTTTAGGAAAAACTCGGGGCTAATCCCCGCGACTCCAGTCGGGGGA
>DAXJ01000066.1 GCA_002506335.1 Methanosaeta sp. UBA114 | reverse complement strand
GGGGATGTTAAGGCAGAAGATCTCAAGCCGGCTTTGAGGCGGTTCAGGCGCTACCTGGCTGACATCGGATTAAGAGCATCTACCATTGAATCCTATGTCTTTCGGGCAGTAAATGCCTGGAGTTCGCAAGGACTGAAGAACCCACAGTAGAAGGCGCTGCTAACTCCCGAACGGTCCTAGTTAATAGAGATCCCTCAATTGGCGCTATTAATAATTATTGCTTTGCTATTAAGAGCTATCATGAAATGCGAGGAGGTTCCTCTTTGGGTTTCCATTCGTCAAGCCTAAAGATATAATCCCGTATTTCTTTGACGAACAAGACCTAACGTGGGTCTTTGGTATATGCGATAATATCCAGCGCCTCACAATGCTACAAACTCTCCCACGCGTGCTTGTGAGCCAGTGAACTTTGTAATGTTGATCCCTGGGAGCGGCAATATGAACAAGCTAGGATGGCATGTAGGAAACTCGGGGTACCGGTCATCGATGACTTTACAGGGCTTTGGAAACCACGGGGTATGCACTACGAGACGCTCTTTGAGCCTGGTTGACGAGGCTAGGAGTCAGTGTTATGGCGGAATAAGTGCAAAGCTCTCTCGGCATAAGGCCTGAATATGTTTTGGAAAGGGGTGCGAGAAGGGAATATCGGAGAGTTGTCACGATCCAATCATCTATCTCAGCGTCAATTAATAATATGTTTTCATGGAAATAAGGCATTAGAGCCTTATCTAGAATTATTATGGAGTGGCTCTCTAGAGAACATTGATTTTAAGGGCAGATCACTCAAATGAAAAGGTAAGATGATCTAGAAAATGGTAAGGTAAGTGAGGCTTCTCAAGATGTTATCAACAACTAAATGTAGTTTAAAATGGTTTTAACCGTTTCGCGTTGTTCGGGGTGGCAATAGTACGTGAGGTGATAATATAGGTCTAGTAGAGCCCTTCCAGCTCCGCTACCTTAGCCTGAGTCTTCTCCTCTACGTCCTCATGGTCTGAATACAGACAGGTAATAGGATTTAAGACGATAAGAATCCTTAAGAGTCTTAGTATCTCCGAGATGGCTAATTAAAAAGGGATGGTACACATGCCTGTGAAACCGTCATATGATTCTAAATCCCTTATGCGGGCATACAACTGCCATGTTAAGATAACGGCCACGCCTAGAGATTTCTACAATGAAGCTGCTAGGTACTACAAAACCCCACACCCTTCAATTCAGCAGTTACTCAGCTATGGGCGGCATCATTTTACAAACTATGAGCAGCTATGCCGTCAGTTACATGATGATAATACTGCTGTTTCCCAACTTAGGGTGAAGGCGAACGAGATCTTACTAGCTGCTCCCTGGTGGCCGAGGTGTTGAAGGAAGTTCCCTACAAAGCCTTCTAAGCAGAATATACGGAAGGGGGGGCCAAAGTTGTTGGATTGTATCTGAGTATCAACCCTCCTGGGCTGTGAGCATCTAACCAGCCACCTCATCGGAGCTTCCTCCGAGCCATCTAATTCCTTAACTCGGGATACGCCTTCGCCAGAATCCTTGGTGAGTCACTGGGCCCTTATCCGAAATAGAAGGCCCTATACTGTAGCCTCAATCAGGTCCTCATTGAGAGATCTAAGCCATGCGAGTAGAGCAACACCATAGCCTTATGGGCTGTATTCCTCAAGGTCCGGGAGTGTATTCGGTTATCTCGGCGGCATCTTCGTAGAGGCAAATTTGCTTAGGTTGGGATGGCAGAGCTATCCGAACCAGCTAGGCGAACGGGATGGTAGTTTAGAAACGTGACGCTTTGGGTAAGGAAGTTAATTTTCCGGCATATTAAAGCATACCTTAAGCGGGGAGAAGGGACACAGGAATGAGTTCAGGGCTAGTCTAGAACATCTTTAATATGTAAAAACGCGATAAAGGTCACTCAGATGAAACTTAAATGCTGACGATTGAAAGGGTTTATAGTTCTCCTAACGGCCGCCGCTTCAGGATATTAGTGGATAGGCTCTGGCCAAGAAGCATCAGAAAAGATGAGGCAAAGGTAGACCTCTGGCTAAAGGATATCGCACCTAGCGATGGGCTGAGAAACTGGTTCGGACATGACCCCGATAAATGGGATGATTTTAGGAAAAAGCACTTCCAAGAGCCCGATCGAAAGAAAGAGCTTGTAGATCAGATCACTGATAAAACGAAAGAGGTCGACGTTGTTCTGCTGTATGGAGCCAAAGATGAAGCGCATAATAACGCTATGGCCTTGAAAGAGCACCTCGAAACTAAGCAGAGAATGTAAAATTTCTTATCACGGATCCGCCGATCCTCCGATACTGCGATAATGTACAATCAATATTCATCTTTTACAGGGATGATGGAAGGATAAGGCCTGAGATATAATTGTGGGTCCTGGGGCTGGGAAAGATGGGCTGAAACCTGGCCTTGTAGGCGGTGGGGAAAAGCATAGCGATCGTGGGCAAGGCCGCCAATGATAAGCCAGAGCTGAGGGGAAAAGGGGTAAAAGTAGTCAGTAATTACTGAAAATATGACCGTTGACGTGGTTCTCCAGACAGACCTGTGGGTAATAGTGGTCTCTGATCCTCACGTCCTTATCGAAGGTAATGGCTAGATCACCATTGTAACAAATGGCGACTGCACCCCGGGCATATATAGTGGTGATACTTGTTGCTCTCAAACTGTCGCCACTGTGATAATGTAAATAGCCGAAGCTTATGTTGCAATTTGTTCTATGATATCTCAAGGTTATACTGATTGTAATATAAACACATCTCGAGCTTCGAGACCACGATTCTAGCATCAGATCCTATATTACCGAAAACAACAGCTTCTGACGCGCTTGACCCGTGCCTGGAGGCAATGTGATTTCGTGACTGTTGACTGCAGTCAAATTTACCTAGCTGAACGAGAGAACCTTTAACGGTTATACTAGAAATATCAAATGAGCACGCGCTGATCGTTTTCGTCACATCAAACACTTTCGCCTTCAACCCTGCTCTTCTTTATATAATCGAATCATATATCCTATCGGTATCACGAAGGTGATACCACGAAGATTGAATCACTGCTGCCTATTCTGGGCCTCTTAGTAAAGTTACTCGGTCTATTACTTGATATAGCCAGAACGTGCGTCGATCTTCTAGGAAAAAAGACTTGAGGTCCTCGACCCCTGAGCAAAACTCGATAATAGCTAATGGCCATGCTATACTACCACACGTTCAAGGCCCTGGATAGATCAGAAGCTTCTAAGTCGTAACCTGGAGGCACCTGTGGGGGGAAAAAGCGAAGGGTCTAACTAGGAACGATCACCCAATCCCTTGCCAATTGTCACTCCCCTTTAGATGATATAAAGCTTTAAGCCTAGATATGTCCTGGAGGAATGGAGCGAGAAGAAGAACGTATTTTGAGTAGGTGCTTATCTATTCTCTCACTAATTGGCGATATATTCTTATGGCAATAAATTCGCAGAGCCGTATATCGGGCACGCCATGCCTTGCAAGAGCCTTCGCCCAGATCTGGACGAAGCCTGAGGCTTAGCTTACCTATCTTAGGGCGAACGCGACCTAATGGTGCCAAGTCGCAGGCATCAATCCCCTACAGGGGCCAGGAGGCAAGGACGAAGGGTGAGGCTGGAGGATGAATCGGGTGTTGATTATCTATCCCTCGCCTATAAATAATCTATTTTAATGATATATCTACCTTGTGAATTAATACATCCCATTTACCACAAGAATCCTATAGAATTAGAGCCAATCCTATCGCTGATACGTATTTTGGATCGAAGGCTCTACGGGATGCAATAGTTAGCGTGGTGAAATTTCTGTGATTTGGCCGAGCTCTGTATTCTTCACAGCTCAACCCACATCCCGAGATGAATACCTTTTACCTGTAACTCATTCCTCACTGATGTCAATAAGACTGGAAAGCCTTTTTTCTCCGCCGCAGCTCCCATCAGAATATTAAGATGGCTGAATAGGAGAATGTAGACCTCTCGCGTGGTAATATTTTTTGATATAAATAAAACGCCATCTATCACTTCATCTGGGCTCTAATAGTCTTAGGCGCGTTTTAGCATCGTAGTACGTTGTGTGTAAATTTCTCTATACTCGTAGCTAAGAACGCTGCAAGGATCGAGGTTATAACTATACGGAACGTACATAGACTATAGCGTAGACGGGAATCTGATTTCCACCAGGGGGTTTCAGGTGGAATGCCAGCTA
>DAXJ01000037.1:12478-12673 GCA_002506335.1 Methanosaeta sp. UBA114 | reverse complement strand
GAGATGCCGTAGGTTATCCTGGCAGTGAGCCTATCCAGGATATAGATTTTGGATGCGGTTGTGTTATAGTGGACAGGAACCTTTAGGCACTTTCTGTAGATCATTTCGTCTGAGAGTCATGCCTGGCAGGGTTATAGTCCTGTGCCCTGCAACGTGAAAATAATGGATATGATCTCGATAAGTCCTACGGTTGTA
>DAXJ01000037.1:0-12196 GCA_002506335.1 Methanosaeta sp. UBA114 | reverse complement strand
CTGAAGTCGCGGGGATTAGCCCTGAATTTTTCCTAACGTGATCGATTCGGGCCGCGGCCTGGGTAGATGTGACCGCAGATACACGGTAGCACATCGAATTTACTGTAAAAATTGCATGAGGTTCAAAGGGATAACAATATCTAGAGGCCGATTCACGAATAGCAAGCAGATAAAATTACAGCCAATTTGGAACACTGCCTAAAAGGACTTGAGATAAACTTCCTAGGAGGACCATTTAAGATTGAGATAGCCATTTTAGATCGTTCGCTGTCGCCGCGAGCTGCGGCTATGTGTACTCAAGGACCTATAAATGTCTCCTTATAATTCACTCTGCTTCGCCTCTACGCTCCTAGACCTACCGCTCAATCTCCTCCCAATTCAGAAGCTGCTCTCAAGGGGCAACTATCTTTGCACGGATATCAATTAGTTTTCATCATAGTTCGGCCCTGGGCTTGTAAACCCCCTCACCCTGTTGCTGTACCTATCAGCAGAACGCTTGGGATGGCGCCCCCTATCCTGGAATTGGCTTCCATTATATGGCTTATAGGGTACCTGAGCCAAAAACACGTTGGTTATCTCATAGTGAAGAGCGTTAAACGGGATAAACAAGCTTTAAAATATATAATTAGATGGGAAATTATGGCAAGTAAGAAGAGATCTGAATAGATTCTGTCATATGAACCGGATGAAGATCTCTTAATTTCTAAGTTACTCCTTTACACAGCTCGCCGCTTGCCAAATCCTCCCTAAAGAGATCCTTTCTTTTCTTCAACCCCAAAGCCAGGCTAATCTTCCTCTTGGCATAGAAAGGCGCAAGCCTCAGCATCTCCTTAGCAAACCACTTAGGATAAAGCCGTTTCACCTTGTTATACCTGAACCATTCAAAATCATAATACGTGGCGTTCATCTGCCAGGTGATATACTGCACCTCTTCATCGCTCAGATGCTTGGTCTTTAAGTTAGCATGAAGCCCGTCATACTTAGTAAAATCATCATTAGTAACGAGCCCCATCTCCTCAAGTTCCGCCCTCATCTGAGTCTCAGGATAAGGAGTGCTGATATAGAATATGGGAAAATCAACCTTAAGCCTCCTAGCCAGCTTAAAATTCTCCCACATATCCTCCTCATCATCATCCGGGTTTCCGCCGATGAGGCCGGTGGAGACTATGATATCGTTATCGTGCAGATATTGAACGGCCCTGTCCGCATCATCCGACATCCTTCCCTTGCCCAGAAACTCCAGATTTCTCTTATTGACGCTCTCGACCCCGAGGAAGACGCCGTCGAACCCCGCCTCGCCCATCTTATCGACCAAGCGCTTGCTAGAGGCAATTCCGCGGGCCGAGGCCTGGGTCTTGTACCTCAGGTGGGTAAGACCTGCCTCGATGATGGCATCGCAGAGCTTCTCCAGCCGCTTCACATCTAGGGTAATGTTGTCGTCGGGGAAGAATATCGCCCCTGCACCGTGGGCCTCAGCATCCCTAATATCATCAATAACTCGCTCAATGGGGAACCTGCGGAAATGTCTTCCATACATCAAATTGATGGAGCAGAACTTGCACCCCTGGGTACATCCCCTGGAGGTTTCTACCGAATCGATGGTAATCTCAAAGCTGGTGAACCCTTCTCTGATGAGCCTGGAATCCCTGTTGGGCGGCTTTATTTGGCTCACATCCAGAAGAGGCCTGGGTGGATTGTGGATCATCTTTCCTTCCTGGCCTTCCTGATGATAGGAGAGGCCCAGGACCTCTTTTAAACCGATCTCCTTTACGTTCCCTCCAGTCTTAGCTTGAATAGTTCGAATAAGATCCCTGAATGTCGCCTCGCCTTCGCCCCTGACGATGTAATCGATAAGCTTGGAATCCTCGTTCTGGCCGATCTCCTGGTGGGCGAGAGTCGGATGATAGCCTCCAAAGACCGTCTCAGCTCCCGATTCCTTGGCTATCCTGGCAAGGTTTAGCGCTTCCTGATATTGGAAGCTCATAGCCGTCAAACCCACCAGGTCATAGCCGTTCACAACCTTCCTGACGTAGCCACTGGGATCTTTCAAGGAATGGAGGTCAGCCACGTGAATGGTGCAGAGGTCATCCACATTTCCGGCGATGGATGCCAAACCGAGGTTGGGCACCCGGGCTATCCTGTCGAAATCCTTCTGCACTACCGGGGACGAGAGGAGGAGGACCTTCATACTGCCTTCACACTGAAGCGCTCTCTTTTGCAATAACCTTCTCTCCGGCCTTTGTTTTCTTGTCCGAGTTCATATCCAGGAACCTGGGCCCATAGTTCCAGTCGAATTTGTTGGCTTTGGATATGTAGGCTGCCACCTCCTTTAAGCCCGCCACGCCTCCATACCGGTAAGCGTTGTACCAGACCCTGCCCGAGGTTATAATGGGCGTCTTCCAGGAGTAGGTTTGTTTGAAGGACCGGTCCAGGATTCCTGGGAAATCCTCAGGCTTTATGTTGGGATGGTTCCAAGTCATGTGCTTTCCATCGTAGTTGTGCCAGTCCCTGTCAAAGATGCCGAACTTATCCTCGATCTCCTTCCATAAGGGGGTCTGGGGCAGAGGAGTGACGACGCAGATCTGGGTTATATCGATCTTCAAGGCGGCTAGCTTCTTGATATCTTCCTTGAGGGATTCTTTGGTATCCTCCTCAAAGCCTATCATGTAATAACCGACCGTGCCAAAGCCGTACTTCTGGAGCTTGTGGATGGCTCCCAGGATCTCCTCGGTGCCCTCATTCTTCTTTATGCTGTTCAGACGCTCTTGATGTAGGTTTTCTATACCTATGGCCGCGCCTCCGAAGCCCGCCACATGGTGCTTGCCTTTGGCCCGTCTCATCTCGGCCCACTCATCGATCTTTCCCATGAGATAGTCGGCCCTGGCCATGCATCCCCAAACCATGCCGTACTCGTCCAGGAGTTCTACCACCTTATCGGCATGCTTTCTGTTGCAGCCAAAGTTCTCGTCCTCGATGAGGACCACGTTTATTCCGTGATCCTTGTAGAAGGATAGGACCCTGTCTATGCTTTCTATTGGGATAAGTTTGGGCCTGTTGCAGAAGACCGGGGTCTGGCAGAAGTTGCACCCAACTGGGCAGCCGCGGGTTGTGAACAACACTCCATAAATATTGAGCTTTACGTTGAAAGGAGAGTTCAGGTATTCTATCAGGGGCGGGTGGATGACGTCTTTAACCTCCCTGCCGAAGTAGGGGGCGACCTCGTTTTCCGCATATCCCACGAAGATCTTATCGAAGTTGTCCTGGATCTCGGGGGTTAAAGCCCCGTAGTTCCCTGCCCAGACCTCGGGGACGCCAGCCTTTCTTGCCGCCTCGGCCATCTCCAGGGCTTCGTGGGTCTCGCTCAGGTAGAACGAAAGGCCCACTACATCCCAGCCCTCCTGAAGCTTCTTGGTATACTCCTCCCAGCTGGGAAACTCCATGATCTCTAGCTCGGGGATGTTCTGCTTCAGGAACCGCAGGCCGAAGGACTGAATCCTGGGCCAATAGAACCTGAACCACGTCCTGGTATTGGAGCCTATGTAATCGTAAGGTTCTGAACCATTCCTGTATACGGTGCTGAAGAGTACCCTGGGGGGCATGATAGTTTAAGTCCTGGCCATGGGAGATTAAGTTTGCGCATTTATCTCATAGGGCAGGTGGAGAGTAGTGAAGACCCTAGCCTTCGGATTTGGAATATAAAGTCCTTCCCTTTTACAGAACTCATCCCTCCGGAATTCAGGATCTTTTCATCGTCAAGGCATGCTCACAGCAGTGCCTTCTATCGCTTGGTTGTGCTCATATACATGGCTATTTATCCGCCAAATTCTTTCACGGATCTGCCAGGAACTGAGTTATGAAGGCATTTCCAGGATAGTTGGAATCCACCGGCTCCATCAGGGTATTCAGGCCAAAGTAGCGCATATAACCTCCCCTGCCTGTCATCTGAGAGCCATATAGCCCTGTCACTACCCTTCCCTCATAGAAGTTCGTGCCTCCTGCATAGACATGAATGGGCGGAACCCCCAGGTAATAACCCTCGGGTTGGTATTGGATGTTAAAGGTGCTGATGGCCGGCCTGCTCAGGGGCACAGCTTCAGGGCTGGAGGTGGCCCATCTTCCCACGTTGATGGCCGAAGATGTGAAGCACAATGCTAGGAGACAAGTTATGGCAATTACCACGGATGCAACTGGCAATCTCACATTCATACGGTATCACTATAAGTCTTAATGTTGAGTGATGGTATATAGGCTCTATCTGTCTAACACTTCCCACTATGTTTCTACCCTAAGTTTCTATTTTGAACTTGTATTCATCACCATGCTTCAGGCGAGTCACACTGGCGCTTAGATCTGCCCCTCCAACTGCCTCATGGAAATCTTCCAGAGGAGACTTGAATATCGTGTAATCGTTGTAATGGATCGGTATCGTCAGCCATGACTGAATCAGCCTCACCACCTTCAGACCTCACTTATCGACTATGATGGCCATGAGCCCAAGAACCCTGGTTCCTCCCTGGTGCAGGAGCGTGATATCTACATTGGTACAGTGATTTGGCGCCTTCTTTAGGTCGTTTACAAAAATGGTATCATCGGTGATATGCATCCCCAGTAGATCCCTATCCTTGGCCTCGAAGTCTAGAAGGGCTTCCCATAACCTGAGGCATAGCGTGGTAAATGGGGCAGGTGGCATCCTTTCCCGGTACGGAAGTGGTGCTGAGGCTTGTTTTCCTTTGTCGGCCCTGATGTGCTACCAGGTCCTGAGGCCGTGAGGGCCTTTAAAACCCCAGCGCTTGGGATCCGACGCCGCCTGAAGGTTGGTGATTATGGACAGCTCTCTATTCAGGTGCTTCTTGGCCACCCGATCGAAGCGATCCCCATGCATGTGGGAGATGAGGCAGAGTCCCAATGATGGAAGATCCTTGATATCCAGAGCCGGGTTCATCAAGCGCTTTGATTTCATGCCATATCCAAGGTGGGCGTGCTCTTCTGCGTGGAGAAAGCTTGGATCTGTGTGGATTGAAAAACCTGCGATCTTCATTATGATGGTGGCTGTGCCTACGAAAAAGATAGATGCATTAGAAAGATCAGGGGAATGGCCTTTTGTCTCTGGGAGACGCAGGTGGTGAGGACCTGTAGGAGATACAATACAGTTTTTGCGGTGTAACCCTTGATAATTGTATTGCACAATTTTTATAGCTTCATCGAATGTGGTGTAAACAAAATCGTTTAATAGCTCTGTGAGCGCTGCTATTGATTCCGCGGTTGACTTCCGGCAAGCTATACTAGGTTAATGAAGGATCAACTGCTGATTCCTCCAGCAGTCTTGCCTTTGGCCTCCAGCAGTTTCTACTTCCAGCGGTCTTTTTTACCCTTTGTTTAATCCTTTGCTCTGATATCCAATCCTTCCATTTATCAGACCATCGGACCTCTCCAGGGCCTGATGAGTCTCACCGAAGTGCTCGGCCGCCTCCTTCATTATCCTCTCGAATCCTTCAAAACCTTCAGATTCTGCCTCCTGACACAGCCTTTTACACTCATCTATGAAGGTCCTCCTCACCGTGTCTGCCCTGGGATTCTTCTGGATGGATGCATAAAGCTCGGGGCTCTGATCCAATATCCTCCCTACGAAGTCTAGCATTATATCATAGACAGGGCTTACGAATCTCCTAGATCGAGATACGTCGAAGTCCAGGGCCTTCAGTGTGGACCCAATGCCTATATAGGCGAAGTGAGTGAGAGCTTGGACCACAGCCATCATCTCATCGTGCTCTTCGGAGCTTAAGATCTCCACCCTGGCGCCGTCCTCCTCCAGCATCGACCTAATGATAGGAAGCCACCTCTTGCACCTTCCCTCTGCTGGGGTAAGGATGACGGTCTGGCCCCTAAAAGTGGTCATGGTGGGGCCGAACATGGGATGGGTTCCGAGAACTTCGACTCCTGGGGGGGCGCACCTTACCATGGCCTCCATGGGTTTGGTTTTTAGGGATGTGACATCCATGAGGAGGCTTCCTTGCTCCATTCCCGGGCATAACTCCTCAATGACCTCCACTGTTCTCTCAATGGGAACGCTCAGGAGAACGATATCGCTTAGCTTTGTCTCTTCCTTGATATCGTGGGCAAACCTTACCCCCATCCTCTCTGCCACATCAACCTTCTTGCTCGGGCCCCAGACAGTCAGGTCGAAGCCCTTGCTCTTGAAGAACCTGGCGAACTGCGAGCCGGTTCCACCGGTCCCGCCGATGATGAGCATACTGGTCGTCCTCATCTCCTCCTTTTCTCATCCTGATCTTCATTTAGCTAGCCTTCGCTTTTTCTCTTTCCCTCAGGGCATCCCTGACAGCGCTATCCATCACATCGGCCGGAGCCTTGAGGCCTGTCCAAATCTCCAGAGCTTTGGCCCCTTGATAAACGAGCATGGCCACTCCGTCTATTGCCACGGCTTTAGCCCTGGAGGCACCCTCCAAAAGCTCCGTCCTCCTGTTGTAGATTGTATCGAAGACTATCTGGCCCGGTCGGAGCCAGCTTTCATCGATGAGGCTAGGATCTCCTTCTTTCATGCCAACTGAGGTAGTGTTGATTAAAATATCTGCCCTGGGTACCAGTTTATCCAGATCATCGAGGCCGAAACCCTTGCCTTCGACCCTATCAGCCAACTCCATAGCCCTGGACCGGCTTCTGTTAGCTATGGAGACCTGGGCGCCTTTACGGGATAAGGTGTAAGCGATGGCCCTTGATGCACCACCTGCGCCAACGATCAGGGCCCTGCTATCCCTGATCTTCGCCCCCGCCATTTCCAGGGCCATTAGCGCTCCAAATCCATCGGTGTTGTAACCTTTGATCTCATTTTTAGCATCACCGCCGAAGGAGACTGTATTCACGGCCCCTATTGCTCTGGCCAGGTCGTCGGCGATGACTATTTCCAAGGCAGTTTCCTTCAAGGGTATGGTTAGGTTGAGGCCAGAGAAGCCCATGGCCCGGGCGCCCATGAGGGCATCTCTCAGGTTCTCCTTGGCCACCCTGAAAGACAGGTACTGAGCATCGAGGCCCAGGGCCTTCAAGGCTGCATTTTGCATGGCCGGCGAGAGGCTGTGGCTTATGGGATCTCCCAGGACAGCGAAGATCTTCATGCTAGGGGATGAGACTTCCTGGTTAAAAAGACTTCAGCACCCACCAGATTCCTGCTCCCACCAAGGCGCCGAAGAGCGTGGCCAGCAAGTTGACGCCGTTATTGGAGAGAGTCCCTTTCCTCTGCAAGGTGGCTCCAAGGAAGCTATCGAAGTTGGTTCCAAGAAATCCTCCAACAACCCCCGCCAGGACGCCATGAATGCCTGTCATGTCCGTGGCTGCCGCAAGGAGACCCACGATCGCTGCGCCTATCATGGATGCAGCCTCTCCCAGTGGGGTCACTCCTCCGTCCACACCCGCATCGGTAGGCTTGAGAGTGGTGATCATGATGGGCCTGATCCTGCTCGTTTCCCCTATCTCGCTGGCCAGGGTATCGCCGTTGGCCGTGGCCACTGCCCCGATGAAGGCGAAGACCAGCATATCACTCCCATAAACGCCATGGGCCACAGCGAGGATCAGGGGCACTAGGCTGTTGCTGTAGACGTTCCTGTATCCGCGCACGCCGCCCTTGGACTGGGCGATGCCCAGCTTCTGCTTGTAGGTATAGCCATACTTGGTAAAGCCGCCTCCCATGAGGTAAAAGGATAGGAGGAGGAGGAACCAGGCCGGGCCGCTGAATAATACGACCAGGAGGCAGATGAGGGTCTCGCTGAGGACTGCATCGGAGTCTGCGGCCTTGGCCCAGTACGCTGCCAGGCCTAGGCCCAGGGCTACGATGCATATCATGAGAATCCTTCCCAGCTCCGGCAGAGGATAGTCGAAGCTGAAGAGCCACATGGCCATGGCTGAGCCGAAGGGCACGGCAAAGTCCCTCTCCCTGGAAGCGTGGAATAGAAAGGCGCCGCACAGCCCTCCCAGGAGGCAGAGAAAGAGGATCCTCTCCGGAGAGATGATGCCGAACGAGGCCTCATAGGCGGCAGGATAGCCCAGGGCAACGGCGGTCATAAGGTAGATGATGCTTCCTGCCAGGGTATCGAATCTTTTAGCAGCCAGAGGGGCAAAGGTGGAGGTCGCGAAGGAGATGGCGATTATGTACAGAGGCAGATTTATGTGAGCCCATCCTAGGGCCAGCCTCATCAGAAGCAGCATCCCCAAAGACCCCGATAGAATTCTGGACTCTTTATCCAAGAGGAAGACTGCAGCGAGGGCAGCCAGGGGAATTACGGTATAGGGACCGGCCCAGGGAAGGAGGATGACGACCAGCCCCAGGATAAGCCTGGCAACTTCCTCTTGTCTCATAGGTCAAAGAGTCCATCGCCCATCGCAAAAATACTTTGCCTTGGAGTGCATCTCCTCCCCAGATGCTTCGTTACTTCTACGAGATGATCTTGGAGGCCAGGATCCTCCTGGGCCATGTGCCCCAATGCGTGGCGGTGGTGCTCAACCAAGGGGACCTGGATGGAGCGGGCTTGGAGACCTTAGGAAGTCTACTCGGTTGGAGCGAGGCGGTGGGCATCCACTCGATGGCCCTCTACATAGGAGATGAGGACGCAGGGCTCTATCATAGGATCACCTCTAGACTCTCTAATGCTCCGGCAAAGGTGAGCCTTCACACCAGCGACGGAGTGGTGGACCTGGGCAGGGGTGGAAAGTTCAAGATGACCATCTCACTGGGCTTTGGTGGCAGGAAGGAGGTGACTGAGGCCATGAGAAAGGTCCTGGAAAGGGTGGAGGATGGGTCTTTGCAGCCTGAGGAGATCGATGAGAGTATCCTGGAATCGAACCTGCGCTTTAGCCAGAAGCCTGATCTGGTAATAAGGGCGGGGGGGAACAGGCTTTCTGATTTCATGATATGGCAGGCAGCTTATTCTGAGCTCTATTTCACCGAGGTTAACTGGAGATCGGTCCGGAGGGTTGATTTCCTAAGGGCTATCAGGGATTATCAAAAGAGACAAAGGCGCTTTGGGGCTTGATACCCTGAAGCTTGGCTTTTTAACTAAGTGATTCTAATTTCTGATTCTAGCCTTGGTTTGATCATCTAGAGCTAATTTCTTCAGGTCCTTCCTGATCAGATCATTTAGCTTAATTCTTTAGATCAGATCCTTCTTTATATCCTTGGACAGCACTATAGACAGACACTTATGAGGTATGGGATCGGATATGACTATATCCTCATTGACCTTCATCATCTTCACCCCTGAGGCCTGAGCCACCACTGCATTCACCTCTATCACCCTAGGATTTCCAGTTCTGAAGGTGGCGACGTGCCAGGCCTTTTCGGGCGTCATCGAGAGGTGAACGTAGCGCTGGGATGCCGATTTGAGACCGACTTCTAGGATTCTATCTGCCTCCTCCTCGCTCGCACCATAGTAGAGCTTAGGAAGCTGGTTCTCGGGGTGATCAAGGTCGACCTCCACCGAGTGGCCATAACGAGCTCTTACATTGGTCCCCGATATCTCATACCTGGCCTTGGGATCAGATTGGATCAGGGCTCTTACCAGCTCCTGGTTGGCCCAGCGGTGCCTGTTGTGAATGGTCTTTTCCAGGGCCACCAGGTCGACCCAGCCCCTGGAATCCATGGTAAGGCCTAAATCTCTGGGGAAGTGCCTCAAAGCCCCGGCCACGAGCCTGCCCAGCTGATCGGTCTTGGATTCCTCCAGCACGATCTGACCCGTCTGGCCGCATTCGCAGATCTCTCCTCTGAAGAATCCGTGTTGAGGACAGCGCCTGATCATCATAACTCCTGAACCCTGGAGTGGATCTACGGATAGATATAGCTGACTGAAAACCGTCGCAGCCCGCTAAGCAAAGCCTCAAATACGTTTGGGCCAGCAAGAGAACTCATATGCTCGACTCCTATGGGACCATAGAAGAGCGCATGAAGCTGCTGCTTCTCGACCCTGAAAACGAGGAGCTTTTGTCTGAGATGGAGATAACTTTAAGGGATCTGGATCAGCGCGACAGGGCCATAAGTGACACCCTGGAGACCCTTCTCGAAGAAGTGGACGATCTGATCATTCAAATGGATCAGATAGAAGAGGAAGACCGCTGCGAAGAGTGAGCTCCTTGTATTCTCTGCCCGATGCCCAGGCCTGCCTGCCCGACGTCCAGGCTTGCCTCCCGGATTACCCCATCAACCTCACCAGGGTTGGCGTCACCGGTGTAAAGAAGCTGGTCAAGGTGGAGCGTGGAGGGGACGAACGCCCCGTGATCCTCATCTCCAGCTTCGAGGTCTTCGTGGATTTGCCTTCGGACAGGAAAGGTGCCAACCTCTCCAGGAACTTCGAGGTCATAGATGAGGTGGTGGAGGAGGAGATAAACCGCCCAGTATACGAGATAGAGGAGCTCTGCGGAAAGATCGCTAGGAGGCTTTTGGACCGGCATGAGTACGCCACCAGGGCGGAGGTGCACATGAAGAGCGAGTATATAGTTCGCCGCCAGACACCCTTTACCAAGTCCAACTGCCAGGAGGTGGTGGACATCTTCGCCGAGGCCATGGCTACCTCTTCCTATCTCAGGAAATCTGTGGGAGCTGAGGTTCTTGGCACCACCGCCTGCCCCTGCGCCCAGGAGATCATGAGGGGCAAGGTGATGGAGGAGTTGGAGACCATAGGCTTGAAGGGCGAGGAGGCCAGGGCCTTTGCCGAGCGCCTGCCCGTAGCCACCCATAACCAGAGGGGCCGCGGAAGCATCTCCATAGAGGTCAAAGATCGTAGGTGTGTCTCAATAGATCGGCTAATAAGGATCATAGAGGAGTCCATGAGCTCCAAGGTCTACGGTCTCCTCAAGAGGCCCGATGAGGCCCAGGTGGTGGCAAAAGCCCACAGCAACCCCAAGTTCGTAGAGGACTGCGTCAGGACCATGGCCCAGAAGGTGGTTGAGGTCTTCCCCGACCTGCCTGATGACGCAGCGGTGACATTGAAGCAGATCAATGAGGAGAGCATTCATCAACACAACGCCCTGGCGGAGAGGATGGCCACCATGGGAGAGCTCAGGGCTGAGCTTTCCAAGGTAGTGTAAAAGCTATATCTTCAAGGGATGAAATGTACCTTCTTAGTAGTGTAAAGGCAATATAAGGCAAGGGCAGTATCTCGATGAAGGCAGTAGACAAGATTGGAGGTCTCCTCAGGGATTTCCTGAGGGAGCGGGGCATTATCGCTCGGTGTGAGCTTTTAAACAGGGTTTATCAGTTCACCAGGGAGGCAGATCTCAGCCCTGAAGAACAAGAGGAGATAGAGGCGCTCGTAGGAAATAAGCAATTAGCAGCGGGGGTATTCCAAAACGTCATCAGCGGAGCTCCCATCTTCTTCGATCTTCCAAAGCTCGATACCTACACGGTGATGAGTGGTAGGCTCTTTCACTTCCTGCACACCATCAAGTACGGCCGCCAGGACTTCGATAACGCTAACCGAAGGCTAGCACAGGAGAGGCCTGCCTTAAGAAGCCTCCTCATAGATAATCTCGCTTGGGTTATGACCAGCTTCATGGAAAGGGCAGGCTACAAGATCTCAGGGCACATAGGCAATCGACTGACCTTCGAGGCCGGAGATAAGAAGATAGAAGTCCTGGTATACTCAAGTGCCAATGCCGTCAACATTGATGATTGCAAGGCTTTCCAGGACGAGGACTGCGTGATGCTGATACCGAGCGCCGAGAATGTGGAGCCCTTCATGAAGTTTTACCGGGAAAAGGGAGCGTCGGCCGAGGAGGCAGGAACTCAGATATGGGTGGTCAACCTGGAGAAGGGCACCGTAGATCCCTTCGTTGGCTACACCACTGATATGGATATCTATGGGCAGTTCGGCAATCCGCGCCTAGCTGAGATGGTCAGGACTAATTGGAACGCTACATAGAGAGCTTCATATAAGTTTGAGCGCTGTGATAATGGCAGTGGATAAACAAAAGGTTTGTAAAAGGGGCCAAGTTACTCATCGTATATAAACCCCCGCGGGCGGGCTCAAATCCATTCTCTCCATTATGTCTACTGCTATCGGTGTTCGCAATCTGTAGGATTGCGAACTCTTATGTATTCAGTTATAGCCTCGGGGAGGCGAGAGGGGCGAAAAACACTGGTCTTCAGGCCGGGGATGAAAGCGGAGCCCTCCCTGCTCTCACAAGGTGACTGCTCCCC
>DAXJ01000047.1:29593-36107 GCA_002506335.1 Methanosaeta sp. UBA114 | reverse complement strand
CATTCCTGCTCCGCCGAATGCCTGGGCTATCCCCACGCCCTCTTCAGGGCCCACAGAGATCTCAGAATTAAGGATCAGGAAGGACAGTTCTTGAAGCTTAAGCTTCTCGATATCCTGGGGAGTAGGGGCATGAATGAAGGAGAGCTGAGAAGGCCGCTCTTGGATTATCACGATGTCATAGAGATGAGGCCAAGGAGAATACTATGAAGGAGAGATCTCTGTTTCATTTCGAGGAAAAGGATGCGGCTTCTGAGGAGCCATCGCCATCTAAGGTCGAGCTTTTAGAAGCTCAGGAAAAGAGTCCTCCCACAAAAGGCCTGGAATCATCGTCTATAAAGGCTCCTGAAATGGTTCCAACAATTCCCACAGCAGCTGCAACGGAATCTCCGGCAAAAGCTCCGACCGGAGCTCTAAGAGCCATTCCGATAATAACTTCGATAATAGCTCCAGTGGGCGAAAGAAGAGTGATAGATCAAGGAAAGACCACTTATAGGATAGTATCCAAGAGCGTCAGAGAATACCAGTTCATAATTCCTTACAACCTCCCCGATAACGAAAGAGTGGAGGTCGGCCAAATTTTCTCGGTTCAGGATGGGGAGTTGACCTTTCTGGCCAGGGTTAAGGATATAGTCCACGATTCCAATTACGAGGGCAAGTGGGATACCACCCTTAAAGGCACCCAATTTTTCGATCAAGACCAAATCTTTAACCGCATCATAGCCGAGCCTTTAGGCTGCGTTATCAATGGCGGATTTAGAAAGGCCAGGACCATCCCCACCAAGTTCTCCGAGGTTCGAAAAGCGACAAAGGGCGAGTTCAAGTTCCTGATCCAGGTCATGGGCGATATAGAGATCGGATATCTGAGAAACGGCTCCAAGATCGTGGAGGATATACCTGTGAAATTGCACAGCACCGCCATGGACCATCACATGGGAGTCTTTGCTACAACAGGCATGGGCAAGTCGAATTTCATGAAGGTCTTCTCTGCCTCCTGCATGAAGCTGGCTGCTTCCGGAAAATCCGTGTTCGGACTTTTGATAGTCGATCCCCATGGCGAGTACCTCAAGGGCAAGGGGCCGGTGAAAGGTCTCATGCACTTAAAGAAATATCGAGAGGGTCTGGCCTGCTATTCGACCGATAAAAGGAACGCCTCTGATCCGGGAGTAGAAGAGATGGCCATAAGTACTAAGGAGATAAGACCGTCCGATGTTAGGGTGCTCTATGACTGGTCCCCTGCCCAGCTCGATGCCCTGGAGGCCATACCTAGGGTATTTGATGCCGGCTGGTTCGAGGAGATACAGACCCGGGAAGGGGTAGGTAAACTGATCTCCGAGGATTTCAATGAGAACACCGTCAAGGTCATCTCCAGGAGGATGAAGACGGTGAAGGAGAGGAACGGGTATATCGACGAGGCCCGGTCTAGCATCCCCAACATCATATCCAGAATTGAAGAGGGCAAGGTCGTCCTTGTCGATGTTCCAAGGATGAGCGACAGATCCGAGCTCTTCCTTCTTTCGGTCCTCTCTCGCTGCATCATGGACAGGTATAAGGAAGATGCCCCTGAAGGCAGAAAGAACTGTCTCATAACCATAGAGGAGGCCCAAAGGGTCCTTGGTCAAGGGAATATTTCCAGGTTCGAGTCCATCGCCAGGGAAGGCAGGAAGTTCGGTGTCGGCCTCTGCGCCATAACCCAGCAACCAAAGCTGATAGATAAGCAGCTCCTCTCACAGTTCAACACCCTGGTGGTCATGGGCTTAGGTGACAAAAACGATAGAGCCCAGATAGAGGAGTCAGCCAAGCAGGATCTCTCCTCCATGGATGTTGAGATACAGACCCTGGAGAAAGGTGAAGCTATCGTTTCCACCCTGAACATCCCCTTCCCTGTGCCGGTCAGGATCCACAAATACGAGCGCTATCTACAGGATCTGGAGAAGATTGATCGATCAGACGAGAGGCTTATAAGCACCGGAGGCTTCAGACCAGTCCTGGAGTAAACCTTGAATGTCCTGAGGTGAACCTTGAAGATAGTGCACATGGCCGACTCCCACCTGGGATTCACCAGCTACAGCCGCGTGGATAAGCATGGCAGAAATGTGGTAGAGGGCTTGTTCTACCAGGGCTTCGAGCAGGCCGTGGCCAAGATAATAGAGATCAATCCCGATGCCGTGGTCCATTCAGGAGATGTGTTTCACCACGTAAGACCAGGGATAAGACCGCTCTATAACTTCAAGGTTGGCTTAGAAAAGCTTCAGAAGGCAGGCATTCCAGTAATCATCATTAGCGGTAACCACGATTCGCCTAAGAGCTTCGTGGGAACGAGCCCCTTTGTCATTTACCAAGGGATGAAAGGGGTCCACATATCTAGAAAATACGAGTATGAGTTCTTCGAAGAAGGAGATTATAAATTCCATTGTATACCGTTCTGCCTTGACTCATCAGATTATACTACCCAGTTTAGCAAAATAGAAATGTCGGGCAAGGACGTCCTGGTGATGCACGGCCTGGTGGAATCCCTGAGAAACAGGAAGCTCCACACAGTAGGTGAGCACGAGATCAATGACAGCCTTCTCAAGAAAGACTTCGATTATATAGCCCTTGGCCATTACCATGCCCAGGCCCGGATAGCCACCAATGCCTGGTACAGCGGCTCCATAGAGTATTTCAACTTCGGCGAGGCCAGGGATAAGAAGGGACTTTTGTTGGTGGAGTTGGAGACCGGCGAGGTGAAGCCCATAGAGGTCAGGCCCAGATATATGGCTGACCTGGAACCCCTGGACTGTTCAGGCCTATCCACAGAGGATATCTCAGAGAGGCTAATGGAGCTTTGCGATCCCGAGGTCATCAAAGATAAGATCGTCAGGGTAAACCTCACCAACGTCGATAGATCCGCCTACAAGAACGTCAACCAGGCCAGTATCAACAGGCTCATCTCGCCCGCCCTTTATCTAAAGGTGAAGGTGGACTTCGCCGATGAGAAGGAGAGTAGGGACAGGAAGCCCATAGACAGGTTCAGCCTTCAGTCTGAGTTCGAGAAGTTTATGGAGGCCGAAGCATCCCGAGGCCGCATACCCAAGGCCATAAAAGAAGATGTAGTGGCCTATGGCTCTGATCTGGTAAAAAAGGCGGTCTCATCCGGGAACACGGAGGCACTTGATGCACCTCAGCAGGCTAAGCCTCCGCAACTTTAAGAAATACCACAGGGCAGAGATTGATTTCCAGGACGGCCTCACCGGCATCGTGGGAAGCAACGGCTCCGGCAAGAGCACCATAGTGGAGGCCATAGCCTGGGCTCTTTACGGCAGCAGAGCCTCGACCATAAAAAGGGACCTACTAAGAAATGCCAGCGCAGGTGACTTCGATCTAGTCGAGGTCAAGCTGACCCTGGAGATGGGAAAGAGGAACCTTTCGATCCACAGGGCCATGAAGGGCAAGGGCCTCGTGCCTGAAGCTACTCTTTTTATAGATGGCTGCAGGGTCGCCTCAGGCACCAAAGATGTGGATATTCAGCTGGAGGAGATCCTCCACATAAGCTACCAGGACTTCATGAAGACGTTCTACGCCCGCCAGAAAGACCTCGACAACCTCCTCAAGGAAGGGGGGATGGGCAAGCGTGAGTACCTTTTGAAGCTCCTAGGCTTGGATGATGTCAAGGGAAGGGCTCTGGATCAGGCCAAGGCGGACAGATCTTCCCTGGAGGAAAGAAAGAACGTCCTGATCGGGGCTTTAGCAGAAATAGGCGACGCTGAAGGAAAAGTGGAAGATGTTGCCAGGAGCTCAGCCACAGCTAGGTCTCAGCTATCTGAATCATCGGAGAAAGAGAAAGAGCTCTCATCGATAGTGGCGGATAGGAAAAATGATCTGGATATTCAGGTTGAACGGCGCAGATCCTTCGACCTCCTGGGGGAGAGGATTTCGGGGCTTTCCATCTCCATCGCCGAGAAGAAGAAGGCTATAGGGCTTGAGGAGAGCAGGCTCAAGGAGATCCAGGCCTCCAAGAAGCTTCTGGCAGATCTAGAGCCGAAGCTAAATAGGCTCAAGGATGTAAGGTCCGAGCTGGAGCTAGCAGAGCCAAGAAAAGGGCAGCATGAGGAGCTCGTAAAGAAGATCATCGACATTAATGCTCAGGTCAACGGCGCAGAAAAGCTCCTCCGAGAAATGGAACTGCGGCTCTCTTCCCTTGTCGAAGATAGATTGGCCCTGGAGGATCTAAGGCCTGTAGAGGAGGAGTATGGGAAAACCCAGAAGGTCTTCTCGGGCATGGAGGCCCTGCGGGATGAATATCATGATATTCAGACTAACGTTAAAGGCGAGAGAATAAGGCTCGACTCCCTTGAAGGAAATATTAATAGAACTCAAGCTAGCTTAAAAGAGCTCCAGAAGGCCGCTATCAGATTCAAGGTGCTTCAACCATCTAAAGAGGAGCAGGTAAGGCTTAGAAAAGCCCTGGAGGATCTCACCCATCTAAAAGAGATGAAGAGGGAGCGGGATTCCCTTATATCAAGAAGAACAGCCTTGGAGTTCAGGAGACAAAAGCTCTCAGACCAGATATCTTCTATCCGAAAAGATCTCTTAGCCATAGGAGATCTGGAGGCCAGGGATGCCGAGCTCAAAAAACAGGATAGAAACTTAGACAAGCTCTGCACCGACCTATCCAATGACCTGGCTGAGCTCAAGAGCCGCCAGGGGGTTCTAGAAGCTGCCAGAACCAGGGCCATCAAAAGCCAGGCTGAGGTCAGGGCTCTTGGTACCGAAGGCGTATGCCCGACCTGTGAGAGGCCCTTGGGAGACCAGTATAAGCAGCTTTTAGCAAAGTATCAGGCTGTTGCTACCGAAGCCGAGGATTCTTCTGCTGAATTGAAGCAAAAGATGCAGTCCCAGAAGGAGAAGATCGATGGCGCTGCCAAATCCAGGTCCAATTTAAAGATTGCCTTCGACGACCTGAACTCCAAGAGAAGCAAGCGCTCGGCACTCCAGGAGAACCTGAGGGGCCTGGCGGCTTTGCAGTTGGAGGTCATCCCCGAGCTGGAAGAGATTGAGGGGTCTATCAAAGCCCAGGGGGATATAGCCTTCGATCCCTTTGAGCTGACAGAGGTCCAATCCCAGCTTGAGAAGCTGGTCCCAATCATCGATGAGCTGAGCGGCCTTTCAGTCAGGATCTCCGACCTACCTAAGAAGGATGAGGAGCTGAGGTCTCTGGCCAGGGAGAAGCAGGCTGTCACAAAAAAGATCGATGACTTAAGAGAGACTGTGAAGGCCCTAGGGTACTCGGAGGCCGATTATGCCTCTTCCAAGAAGAGGCTGACAGAGCTTAAGGCCTCTCACGAGAAATTCAACTCGCTATCTCAGAAGATCCATGAGATACCTGTTTGGGAGGAGAAGGTTCTAGCCCAGAGGTCTGAGCTTGAGGAGCTCCGCTCTTCACTTCACAAGCGCTCAGAGGAGGTAAAGGTCCTGGGCTTTGATCAAGCTGGCTACGATTCCATGAGGCTGGAGCAAAAGAGCTTGCGTAAGGCCGAGGAAGAAGCCAGACGAATAGGCCTCATGACAGCAGCCGAGCCCGATGTCAGATCCAGGATCCAGGCGGCTACCATGGAGCTATCCAGGTATGAGGCTGAGCTGAAAGATGCCAGAGGAAGGCTTGAAGAACTGAGATACAGCGAGGAGATTCACCAGTCAGCCAAAAAAGCCCTCGTGGAGACCGAGGTCGCCTTAGAAGCTGCCAGAAAAATGGTATCCGAAAGAAAGGTCCATCTGGCCCTACTGGAAAGGGAGCTATCAAGGCTCAAAACCGAGACTGCCAGAAAGAAAGATCTGGAGAAGGAGATTTCAGCCCTATGCCTAAGGATGGAGTTGGTGGACACCGCCAGAAGCCTTATCAACAGATTCATGGATCAGGTGCTTTTGCGGGTGAAGGACGACATCGCCAGGACCGCAGGAGAGATCCTTGAGGAGGTCAGCGGCAAGTACGATCTTCTCAAGATCGACGATGATTTCAATATCCTAGTGGAGGACGGCGGTGAGTATTACCCCATATCCCGCTACTCGGGAGGCGAAGTGGACATGATAGCAGTCTCGGTCAGGGTGGCCATAAGCGAGTACCTGATGCGTTTTGCTAGAGAAGGGCCTGGCTATTCATTCCTCATATTGGATGAGATCTTCGGAAGTCAGGATATAGAGCATAGGGAGAAGATGATAGGGATGCTCCGAAGCCTAGAGGAGAGGTTCCCCCAGGTGATAGTCATAAGCCATATAAGCGATGTCCAGGGGCAGTTCGATAATACCATTGCAGTGGTTGAGGATGATATGGGCAACAGCCGCGTAGAAGTAAGCTAAAAAACATATGAGGGCGACTACGATACGGATGACGCGTTCGCCTTCATTAAAGAGAAACGAGTAGATTGCCTGGGAATTAAGATAAGAGAAAATGCTATTAGGGTTGAAGAGCCATAACCGATATCGGACGCTGTTCTGGAATTCAAGGAGATGGGCTATAACAGCTGGTGCCAGAGGCATC
>DAXJ01000047.1:23937-29224 GCA_002506335.1 Methanosaeta sp. UBA114 | reverse complement strand
TGAGAGCACCCGTCCTACATATTATAATAATCAGTGCTTAGATAAACGAGGTACCTTAAAAAAGTATTATTACTGATATAGTGCCATAGTATAATTACGCAACACAATACAACCTCAGGGAAATTTTCGAAAATGCCAGGTGAGAAAGGTTAAAAGAAGGCTTTTCTAAGAAGATTTGCCAGCTTCAGACCATCAATTCCCACATGTGGCAGCATCTTCAAGGCCAGAATGCTAGGCCTATCTATATCGCCGTGCTCTTCTACCAACCTTAAAAGCTCCGGCTTCCTGGACAGATAAGCAAAGATCTCATCGAGCTCCTCCAAGGTTAGGGAGGTGAGAAGATTGTTCAGCCTCATTCCCACCGCCAGCTCCTGACCAATCCTTGCCCTCCACAGGCGGTCGCACTCCCCAAGGCGCTTCTTTGAAGAATCCCCTTCCAGAGCAGCGGCGGCGGCCACCTTGCCCGCGGCCTTGGCGCAGACCAATCCCGGATATATGCCACCACCCGAGGTGGGCTTCACCTGGCCCGCTGCATCTCCCACGGCTATGAGGCCCTCTGCTACTGTGGACGTGGGCGGGCCCATGGGAAGCCCTCCCACCACCAGATCAACTGGAGATCCCAGGATCCGGCCCTTCATCCAATCCATTTTCAGGAATTTTCTCAGGTAAAAGCAGGCGTTCTCCTTGGTACAGAGGCCGATCCTGGCCATGTCATTACCGAGGGGAATGACCCAGGCAAAGAGACCTGGGGCCGGGCCTAAGTGAAGCTCCACCTTCTCTTGATCTTCTGCCGTGAAAGGAAGCTCTACCTGGGCCCCAGATAGGATTTTATCGGGAGGGGCTATTCCAGCCATTCTAGCTACGAATGCCCTAACACCTTCGGCGGATATCACCACCCTGGCCTGGATCTCCCGGTCATCGCCCGTGGAGAGGATGCAGCTTCCATCGTTTCTACGAAAGCTCTTGACGTAAGACCCAAAGCTTAGATCAACGCCATTCCTTACCGCCTCCAGGACAAGGGACCTGTCGAAAAGCTTTCTGCTCACAGCCCAGGCCTTGATGGAGGGTGCTTTGAAAGATACTTTAGCCTTAGGAGAATAAACATCAGCTCCTTTGAACGCTTGTATGGCGAACTTCCCTAGGGACATCTCCGACTCTTCCAGGGCCTTTAACCCTAGGAGCCCGGCGCACTCCACCGGCCACCCTATCTCCTTGTGCTCCTCTAGGAGAAGAACATTGGCTCCTGCCAGGGCAGCGTGCTTGGCTGCCATGGACCCTGCAGGGCCCGCCCCTATCACCGCAACGTCGTATTTTAGCAAAGGACTCACATCCAACCAAGGACTGCTTTGCCTGCACCGTCGGCAGCTCGCCTGGGCCTTGCCCGAAGGTTATCCCTCGTTTCGGCGTCTAGATAATAAAACTGATGTCCATCTTGGAGGTGCTCTGGCTGTCCTAATAGTAGGTGAGGTCCCGCCTGACCATGGGAGAGGCCATACCTGCGGTGTAGATTGGTTTTCCAGTCTCGCGAGTCTCTGCCGGTCGTAGGCTGCGTCTCTGGCCAGAGTCTCGTGCGAAATGGCAATCGATTCCCGAAGCTCCCGGATCTCGGCTTCGAGGTCCTCGTTCTTGTTCCGAAGAGCCTGAATCTCTTGGCGGACTCGATCCGACTCTTCTTGGAGCTGGCGGACTTCTGACTGGAGTTCTAGGACATGGGCCAGAATGGCGTTGGCGTTTTCTGCAGGCGATACCCGTAGTAAAGGAGGCCTATGACTGTGATATCCTGGTCACCACCACCCCTCGCGAAGCCCCATGATCAAGGATTCCTGGATGAAACAGGGAGCCTGCATCAGCGCCATAGGCACCGATGCCAAGGGTAAGCTGGAGCTGGAAACTTCTCTAACTAAAGGGGCTAAGGTGGTCGTGGATGACATAACCCGAGTTTCCCACTCGGGGGAGATCAACGTCTCCATCTCCGAAGGCAGCTTATCACCCGAGGATGTGTATGCCAAGTTGAGGAGATCTGGTGACAGGGAAAGTCTCCGAAAGAGCGATCCCTGAGGAGGTCACCATCTTCGACTCCACAGACCTCGCCATCTCCATGACGTAGGCCTATGGGATCTGTGGTATACAGAAAGGCCCTGGACTTAGGCAGGTGGACAAGGCTGAAGCTCCTTTGATAGGTTGACTGCGATCTCCTGCTGCTTGGACCATGCTGCGAATTTTTTAATAACCTAAGGGGATGTACTACAAGAGCAGCTTTGAGAGGATTCCAGAAATGTGAACAATGCCTAAGCCAATACCTGGCATGGATCGAGTGGACAGGAATCATCCGGCAGCAATATATGTTATAGGTAAGCGTAAATACCGATGTCATGTATGCGATCATCGCCTGCGGCGTATTCAAGGATGAGTTAGAGATGATCTCAAAAGACCTAGGCTTCCCCTTCGAGGTTCACTACCTTGGGGCCGGTCTCCACGTGGACTTCGATAAGATCAAGAAGGCTCTGGTGACGGAGCTGGAGGAGTGCAAGGGCCGCGAGGGCATCATAGTGCTCTATGGAGAGTGCCACCCCAAGATCAGGGAGATTCTGGCCCCCTACAAGGCGGCGCTCATAGATTGCCAGAACTGCGTGGACGCCTTCATCACCAGGAAAGGCATGGAGGAGAGGGCGAGCCGTGGCCTCTTCTTCTATCTATCCCCTGGGTGGGCAAAGGCCTGGAGGGAGATCTTCGGCGCCATGGGCTGGTCCCAGGAAGAGGCCAGGCTCCAGCTCGGCGCATTCAAAGGGGCCTTCTTCCTGGACACCCTGGGAAACGCCCAGGATTACGCGCAGGATCTCTTGGAGTTCTTCGATTACACCCTTCTGTCCATTGAGGTGGTCCCGGTGGATCTTGACCACTTCAAGTCCCTGATCCTCAGGGCCAAGAATGAGCTAGAGGGTTAAAAATGGACGGGCTTGACGAAATTAGGAAGAAAAAAATGATGGAGTTGACCAAGCGGATGAGCGAACCTAGTATTCAGTACCCTGATAAGCCTGTAGAAGTTACGGATAGCACCGTGGATGCCTCTGTGGCCCAGTACCCGCTCTTTATCCTGGACTGCTGGGCTCAGTGGTGCGGACCATGCCGGACTGTGGCCCCAACCATAGAGGAGCTGGCCAAAGAGATGAGCGGCAAAGTGGTCTTCGGCAAGCTGAACGTCGACGACAACATGGAGACCGCTAATAAATATAGGATCTCGGCCATACCTACCATGCTGGTCTTTAAAGGGGGAAAGCTCGCCGATAAGATTATAGGAGCCTATCCCAAGGATGCCCTGAGGACGAAGATTCAAATATACCTCTGATGCCCGGGCATCTGAGACCTTTTTCGATTGCGTTTATTGCTGCATTTAATAGTAACTATCAAGGATTGTAATACTCAAGGCCTGCTCGGATAAATCAGATCTGAATAAATTACCATTATCTGAACACGATTTAAAGAAGCCGTATATAGTTCCAGCCCTTTAATTCTTAGAAAGTTAAAGAGCATCAACGAAAATGGTGGAATTCTATAAAGTTACTGATTATATCAGACCTGGCGCAATAGTCCTCACATCTCTGGCACCCTCCAATCAGGCCTCGGTATGGCCCTACAACATCTCCTTTGATCTGAAGGCCTCAAAAGAGCCTGCAGTTGTCACCAATATCAACAGCAGCACCGATTCCATCTACAATGCCGTAAGCATTATGCTAAACAATAAAACCGTGGCATCGGTAGGCATAGTCAGCTATAAAGGCTTGCAAGATGCTGGCCTCCATGACACCTGGGTCAGGAAGGCCCTCATGAACGTCCTGGTGAAGGCCGAAGAGATCCAGGACCCCCTCCATACAGATAGGACCATAGATGGCAACCGCTCATTAGTTCAATCTTACTTCGATCCCCAGCCCAACTCCAAGATCACCGTAGCCTCTTACTGGAAGGACTGCAGGGTAGCGAAGGGTTCTGGCATCCCCGTAGGTAATAAGACCAAGGTGGAGATCTTGAGTAACCTGCCCAAGGATGTGAATGGGAACCTTCCGAGAAGCCTGGCAATAAAGGTGCCTCAGCAAGTTTTGAACGCCTCCAACGTGCCCGCACCGCTCGCCACTGCAGCTTCTGCCCCTACACATCCTTCACCCGGGTCTTCGACCAAGGCTGCCAGAAGCCAGATGACCAACCCCAAGTTCCAAAGCAGCAAAAAGGTGACACTAGACGCCACGGTTGAATCCGGTAATAGGGTAATAGATAGGGGGCTGTATGAAGAACTATGAGGTTTTGGGCTATACGCCGGAGATGATAGCCTTTCTGGGATATTGCAGCTCTTCGTAAATATATGGCTTTTTCTTATTTTCCTTTTATCAGCCGTTATCAGCCACCGTTCGTTCTCTAGGGTCATATTTTCGATGACATTAAACTGACGAACAGCTTAAGACGTCAATAAACTATTTATACTAATAAATTGACAGACTAAATAAAATTACAGAAAATTGAAGAGATGAAGGAAGGGAGTAGATGAAGCAATTATTCATGTTGGGGCTAGCACTAATGTTAGCTCTTGCGGCCTCTGCCAGCGCGACAGAGACCTCTACGGGGCCGTACAGCGTCTCCTTCGAACTCAAGACGGCTGCGGAGCCGATAGTCACCGTCTCCAGTCCCATTGAGGGAGGCCAGTCCAGCCAGTATTATCTGAACATCAAGACCAACAACACCACTGCAGCAGGCATAGGCATCATCAGCTACAAAGACTGGCAGGATGCCAGCTTCCCCGAGGTCCATGCTAAAGAGGCCCTCATGAGCGCTCTGACCAAGGCAGGGGATATCTCCAACCCGGCCATCATAGAGAGGATCATAGATGGAAGCAAGGCAACGATGCAGTCTTATACCGCATCCCTGATGAGCGCCAATGTCACCATGGCTACCTACTGGAAGGACAGCCAGGCCGTAGAGGGCTATAGCCGCCTGGCAGGAAAGACCAAGGTGGAGATCCTAAGCAAGCTTCCAAAAGACCTCACCGAGAACCTGCTGAGCACTCTATCCATAAAGATTACCAGCAATGAAAATACAAGCCCTGTGGCAGCCAACGCGATTTCTGCCGTGAACGAATCTGCCCAGGCCGCTGTAGCTGAGAACACCACCTCCGAGGCTCCCGTCGTAGCTCCTGGTGCTCCTGCAATCAACCAGTCTGCACAGGCCGCAGCTGATGAATTGACCGAGGCCGTTAAAGAGGAAAATATAACCACCACGACAGCCCAGGTATATCCTACCA
>DAXJ01000047.1:17355-23640 GCA_002506335.1 Methanosaeta sp. UBA114 | reverse complement strand
TACCAGCAATGAATCTACTGAGACTATCAAGGCTGAAAACGTAACCATCGTGGCACCGCAGGAAGCACAGGCACCTCAAGCTTCAGAGGTAGCACAGGTAGTTACCCCCGGCAATGAGTCGTCCGAGATCGCCAACAACGCATCCACTGAGGACGCAAACGCTCAAAACGTAACCTCTGAATTGCTCCAGGTGCCCGTAGCCGGGAACGAATCTGCTGAAGCATCCGGCACTGAAAACACCACTGTAAATGCAACAGTAGAAGACTACAAGTCAGCCTTTGTCAACAAGCCCATGGTGGAGGAGAGCATGGATAACCTAGTTCCAGAGACACCTCATGCCTCAGCTGCTGCCAGCAACCAGTCATCGGAGGCCTCAGATAATCAGACCATCATCTCAGGACTGAACAATACAACCATAGCAGAAAAGACACCCGACTCAACCGGATTGGATGATGAAAAGATAAATGAGACATGCATGCAGCGGTGGATATCTCTGGGGTATACCGGTGATATGATAAAGTTCATGGGATATTGTACAGAAGAAGGTTAACCTCTGCTGTATCGCTAACTTTTTTATATTTACTGTTCTCAATCATCGCAAAAAAGGTTTAAAAACTAAATAGCGCTTTGGACCTTAACCGAAGGATAGCCCTCCAAGCTCGTGATATTCTTGGTCTGGGAGGCACCACCCACGGTATACGGCTGAATCTCTTGGAACTTGGGCACTATGGTTGGAACTGCGCCGGCCATGGCGCTGGTGTTGAAGACTGGCGGGTAACCTCCGGTCCGATAGTTGAAGATGGCCACCTGTCCGTTCCTCTGGCTTACGTTGAAACCAGTCTGTATCTTTAAGTAATCACTTATATTGTAGCTGGGCTTGGTCTGAGAATAAGCGCTTATGTTATAGTTGGGCTTATCCCCATACCTATCAACATTATTGACCGCCGGGCTTCCATACCTATCCAAGTTATTGAAGTAGTTGCTTGCAGTTTTCCCCAGACGGTTCACCGGCTGATCTCCATATCGGTCCAGATTAGTGATGAGCCTGACCTCCTTAAATCCCCCTACGTGAAGAGTGGGAACTACGGGCACGGTCATGTTCTGAGAGCTCTGGCTCTCCTGGGCAGAGACGGTCATTAATAAAGAAGCCATCAGCAAAGCAGCCATCAGGGCCGGGATGATAAGGAAGCGGATAGTTGTAACTTTCATATCGGTACCTCACGAATACCTCTGCCGGCTGATGATCTTCGAGGATATTAACCTTGGTGCTAGGAAGGTAAGGATGAACCAAAGAGAGCAGAATGAAAGAGTTAAGAAGATCTCAAGCGCCTGATCAGAGCTGCAACAACCAGAGATACCAGGCCTGCGGCCTCTCTGGCAGTGGGCTCTTCTTGATTTCGGGCGCCTGGACCGGCTGAGGACAAGCACTTGGCCTCGATGATGCTCTCCCGAACATCCCTGGTGTCGCCACTTTTGCCCAGGAGAAACACCATTAGCTTATAATTCGATCAGTAGACAGCCCTGCAGCCCATTCCGCAGTAGGGGATACAGCGAAAATACTGAAGCCCATAAGATTATGAAGAAATAGTATGGAGCATCAAATCCCCAAATACTCCTATTCTTCAGGGGCTTTTCATCAATTAGCCCTCCATCCGCTCATCGAAACGGTAATCTCTAACCAGGTTCAATATACTTCCATGAGATCAGTGATCCTGGCAGGCTCCAAAGCACCCTTGGCTTTAGAATCCGCATTAGTGAACGTTTTCTTAACGAGGCCATACAAAGCCAAACATCAGGAATGGAAGCTTTCCTGAGGAGCCTCACTTTAAGGTGATTATTATGGAGATAACTACGAGGCGGTGAAGCCCTGATACGCATGGGATACGTAGGCATAAACACCCGTCTGTCCTCACCTAATAAGACCTTCCGCCTGGCACGGTACTCTGATGAGCTCATGCGCTATTACGCCAGAAACAACCTGCGAGCCTGCAAGAACATCCTCAGGTGGAACGACGAGCACGACATCAGGGTCTTTCGAATCTCATCGTCCATGGTCCCCTTTGCCTCCCACCCGGCCAACAAAGGGTCCTGGAAGATTGATCTAGCACCCCTCCTAGCAGAGATAGGGGAGTACGCCGTGGATAAAGGCATAAGGCTCTCTATGCACCCCGGCCAGTACACAGTCCTGAACAGCCATGGCGAGGCGACCTTCAAGACCGCGCTAGCCGACTTGGACTACCATACATCCCTCCTGGAGCTGATGGGCCTCAGCTTCCAGGCAAGGATAATCCTCCACTGCGGAGGAAGATACGGGGACCTGAACAAATCACTTCAGCGCCTGGAGGAGAGATACCTGGAGCTGCCCGAGAGAATACGGAGGAGGATCGCCTTTGAGAACGATGAGAAGGTCTGCGGTGCTGATATCCTGGACCTGTGCAAGAGGATTGAAGCCCCCGGAATCTTCGATGTCTTTCACCATCGCCTTCATCCAAGCCTGCCGAGGATGAGCGAGAGGGAGATCATAGAAGCCTTCGCTCAGACCTGGCCTGATGGAGAGCGCCAGAAGATTCACTACTCTGATCAAAACCCATGCAAGCCTAAAGGGTCTCACTCAGACCACGTAGATCTGGCAAAGTTCTTGGATTTCTATCAAACTGTCTCGGATATGGAGCTAGACGTAATGCTGGAGGCCAAGGACAAGGAACGATCCGTGCTGGCTGTTAAAGAGGCTCTAAGTGATACGGGCATATATAGGACGGACGGCTGACATTTTCTGACTATTCTAACAACATTTTCTTTTCTTTGGGAACCCCACATACATGAGCTCTGCACCCTGCTTGGAAGTAGATATTCTCGATCGTGCTATTGTCAGCACCCTCACCCATCTTTTTAGTAAAATTTACCTACTAGACCCAACTTGGATATTTAGCCTTGAAGATACCAACCATAAATAGTTCTTAGATTCCATACCCAATATCTATTATTAACTTAATCAATCCATTCAGCAAGAACATCTTCTGCCTAGGGCCCACTACTTGACCAAATGTGGAGACTTGAAGGAGGCCGGACATTTTCACCTGCTGCTCCATACCAGCTTCACCAAATATAAGCCATATATCATCAAAGTTCTGGACCGTGTGATACGGGTAAATTTCTTCCAGGAAAAAGGAAGGCCCCCTAACGATGGCCAGAAGCAGCATCGATTACCAAGTAGCCGGCCTCCTGGACATTCTTGGTGGCTTTGAGGAAGGGAGACCCAGGTCTGCCCTGATCGCCGCTGAAGACGATCTTCCTATCGTATTTCTTACCATATCCATGACATGAGAACTCTATCAGCGCCAAGCCTATGGTGTGACCGGCGTCTCTAAAGACCGCTGAAAATCGGTGGTATCCAGCTTTTTGCCATAGCCCAGCGGGTGAAAATGGCGCATCGACCTGGTGATATCCTCCACTCCATAGAGCCGGTGATGTGGCGGGCCGTTATCGCGCTCAAGGTGATGGCTCTCGTGTATGGCCGCTGCCTCCAGGAGGAGGTAAGCCACGTCCTTCTTCGGCATTATGCCGCAGAGATCGGCGGTGGCAGGGGTCAAGTAGATGGGACCTTTGAAGCCATCCTTGACCAGGAGGAAATCCTTCCGCTGTGGTCAACGTGAGAGTGGATGAGCATGGCTGTCCAGAGGTTTGCAGGGTTGTGGCCGAAGACGCGCCTGTTTTGACGGACGTCTTCTCCCTGAAAAAGACCGGCGTCAATGCCGGTCCTTGCCCTTACCAGGTCCAAGACCATGTGGAAGCCTGTAACGCCTCTGGCGGAACCGTGAAGTTCGGGCTTCACAGCATTAAGGCGGCAGCGCGGGCAA
This sequence comes from Methanosaeta sp. UBA114, assembly GCA_002506335.1. GTDB lineage: Archaea > Halobacteriota > Methanosarcinia > Methanotrichales > Methanotrichaceae > UBA114. The sequence goes on along the minus strand of DAXJ01000047.1, from coordinate 19,783 downwards.
TGAGCCTTGCCGTAAAAACTCAATTAGCCGTGTGAAGTTGCCCGGCCTGATGGACTGATCTTGAATGGATATTTATACGGAAGGGAAATCCTCCTGCGATGGACCCTTCCAAGGAAGACTTTGGGTTAGACGCCATGCTAGAAGTTATAAGGCCCATGTACGAGGAGGCTGATCCTGCCCACGATTTCTCCCATATCCTGAGGGTCTTTAACAATGCCCGTTACATCGGCGTAAAGGAAGGCGCCGATATGCAGGTTCTCCTCTATGCCGCCCTCCTTCACGATATGGGATCAGAGCCCAAATCAAAACCAGTGCCATCTCAAGCGGAAACCCAGCGCCAAAGGTTAGTAGAAAGTTTTCTGATAAAGATAGGCCTTCCTGAGGACTCAAGGCAGAAGATCCTCTATGCCGTGAAGGTTCACCGCTTCTCTAAAGGTATAACTCCCACTACTCTGGAGGCCAAAATTCTCCAGGATGCCGACAGGCTGGATGCCATGGGAGCCATAGGCATTGCGAGGGTCTTTTTAACCGGGGGAAGCCTGGGCAGGGCGCTTTATGATCCTGAGGACCCCTTCTGCGCGTCCAGGGAGCCTGATGACAGAAAGTGGAATATCGACCATTTTTACACGAAACTTTTAAGGCTTGAATCGGGCATGCACACAAAAACCGCTAAAATGCTCGCTGGAAAAAGAAGTGCCGTTCTTAAGCGGTACATCTCAGATTTAAAGGATGAGTTAGAGGGATGGTAGGCTGTGGTTCAGATTACGCAGAGAAGACAGATGGAGCTAAGAGAACAAAAAGAACAGATGATGCCGATGGAGTACGTCTTACATCCCAGGTCGGAGATAGATTCCAGAGTAAAGAGGCTTCAAAGCCAGATGGGGGAGATGACCGGAGCCATACTCTTCCAGGCAGTGGACATGTGCTACTTCTCAGGTACGGCCCAGGACGGCCTGGTCTACGTCCCCAGTGACTCTGAACCCATAGTCATGGCCAAGAGGAGCCTGGAGAGGGCAAAGGAGGAGTCTCCCCTAGATGTAAAGCCCTTAAGGAGCCTCAAGAACCTGAGATCCGAGCTCGGCATCAAGCCTGGCGCAGTCATCGGCCTTGAGCACGATGTCCTCCCCTATAGCATCTACTCCCGGGTGGAGAAAGCCCTCGGGCCCGATGTGAAGCTCGTAGATGTCTCGGAGAAGGTCAAACACCTGCGCTCCGTCAAGTCTGAGTTCGAGATAAGCCTCACTAAGAAGGCGGCCAAGATGCTGGACGCCGGTATCTCATCGGTCCCCGAGTTCCTGGAAGAGGGCATGCCGGAGGTGGAGGTGATGTGCCGCCTGGAGCTGGCCATGAGGGTAATGGGCCACCAGGGCTCTCTGCGCTTCAGGAGGTTTAACAGTATAGTTCCCCTAGGCCACATCATGTCGGGCGCCGATGCTGCGGCTCCGAGCTTCCTGGCATCCCCCACCGGCGGAAGGGGCACATCCCTGGTCTTTCCCCAAGGGGCGGGGTTTGGGAGTATAAAACGAAATGAGCCCATCTTCGTGGACTCGGTGGGCATCTATGGCGGGTACATCGCCGATGCTACCAGGATCTTTTGCATAGGCACCCTGCCCAAAAAGCTGGAGGACGCCTTCGAGGTCACCCTGGAGATAGAGAAGGCCATAGCCAGGGAGCTTCGCCCGGGAAGAACCGGAAAAGATGCTTTCAACCTCTCCGAATCCATAGGCGCAGAGAGAGGCTATGGAGACTGGCTGGGAGGGGCTGTGGATAATAAGTGCGGCTTCGTAGGCCACGGCGTGGGCATGGAGCTGGACGAGTATCCCGTGATTGGGCCCCTTGATCACCCAATTCAGCCCAATATGACCATCGCTATCGAGCCTAAGATGATATATCCAGGTGAAGGGGTCGTGGGGATTGAGGATACTTTCCTAACGACAGATAAAGGAGGGATTAGTTTAACAAAGCTGCCCAGAGACGTCTGGCGGGTTTGATTTCTTTTTTCTTCCAGGCGGCAGAAGCGGGCGAATGCTTAAACCAAGGGCATAAGTTACCAGTAATAACAAAGGCTAATAACATTAACAAAGAAGGTGTGGCGGTTTAAAGGCTATACATATCTGTATCCGCTGCATACTGATTCTCAGGGAGTGCATTCCTTTAAGGCTACACCTTTAAGGCTACAGCCAGCTCCACTATAATCGAATAGTTTCAACCATCCAAGAGCCTCGAAAATATATCCACGCCCTTGGGCACGAATAGGGTGCCTCCAGCCTTAGGATATTTCAGAGATCTTATCACAGCCACGGGCGTTCCTCGCCTGCTTCTCCCATCAGCAGGTCAGCCATCCCTGCTATCTAATCCACAAAGGATTCCAGAGTTACTATGGGGAAACACCTTACAGAGACCTCGATAAGGGCATCGATAAGGGCAT
>DAXJ01000047.1:11007-17108 GCA_002506335.1 Methanosaeta sp. UBA114 | reverse complement strand
ATAAGGGCATCGATAAGGGCATCGAACAGCTTGATCAACATCCGTACAATGTATAGTGCTGATAGTGATGGAGTCCACCCTCAACCGCCATCTGGCCGATGACTCCTAAGATATAGGTGTAATCTATACGCCAGATATTAAGGCTTTAATAAACTACATTGATACAAAGCAAGCTTACGAAAATAACGGCATATGATACTCCTTTGTGAGAGAGCTTCCGCCAAATCTCCAGGATACCTTCTTCGCCATGTGCTGTTTTAAGCGCTTGGGTGTGGAATCTCCTGATGACGACATAGTTCGCTTCATCTCCGGCTACGACAGTTTCAACCTGCAGGGCGCCTATTGTGCTATGAAGTGCCTGACGTATGCAAAAGCTGCGGTGCGTCGCCAGGATGGAACGTTCAAAAGAAGCTATAAAGGAGGTTTGCTGGAGGAAATCTGCGCGATTCCTTCCACACCCCACATCAACCGCTTTAAATACGGTATCTACGGAACGTATGGGTCGATCATCTTTTCATCGCCTCTATGCGATGCTCTGAAGCGCATAGAGCTTGTAGTTGCGGAGATCAATCAAGGGGCCATAAACTCTGCCATTGCGCATCTCAAGAAGAACGTATATTATCATAAGTATCCCGATCGCTGTTCTTCTTGAGATTCTGGCGGCGATAGGTAATAAATGCCATGTAGCCTCGGCAACTAACCGCCAGAACCTAGCTGATCGGAGCCGTTCTCAAGCACTGTATCACCAGAAAGGACTATGTAGCAAAACCGATAACGACATCTGTTACATTAGAGAGCACTTATGCAGGCCATATAGTGGCGCAGTGCCTTGGAATTCAAGGTCCCTCAGGGGTTGGTGCATTCATAGATTCCCTCCAAAATGAAAATGGCGGCTTTGGGTGCTCAGAGTCATCCGGCATAGCCGTATTGGGGAACCGCTGCCTTGCTGTCTCGGCCTATGAATCCAAAGCATCATGATTAACAAAAACAGAAACGCTCAAAGAATGCTTAGACGCGGTAATCTTCTCTCGACGGGCTGAAGGTATCCACAACTACGGACCGCGTTAAGATCTCGGCACTGTGGGGCACGTTGGACAGGACGCAGTAGCAGTCTCCCGAATTTAGCTCGAAGCCCTTGTCATCAATTATGACCCTGATCTTTCCGGATACCAAATATCCAACTTGCTCCTGGGGATGGGCATGGGTAGGTATCTGGGCTCCCATCTCCAGGGTGAACTCGCATATCATCATCGATTTGCCCTCGATCAGCGTTCGCCTGACGATGCCCGGCAAAGCCTGGACCGGCTCAGCATCTGCATTTCTGTATATCATCATTATTCCTCTGAGGGCTGTATATATCCAGGATGCTTTGAACCTATCTACTATTCTACCCCTTGAGAAAAGGGAATCGGTAGTTGATCCTCGTAAATCAAATCAACTGAACACCGTAGATCTAATTGAAAGGTCCCCAGCTTGCGGGGCCAGGGACAGCTCGCATAGCGCGTGAGCGCACCCTTGATAAGAGATTCCTAGACGCACTGTCTTCCCAAAATATCCTATCGCTGTTATGCTAATTCGTCTTTATCCAGATTGAATGCCCCAAATTCAGTTGCTTATGGATAAAATATCCGAATGAAATATTTAATGATCGAGGTCATTGACATTACCAGTTGAGTATTTGGGTGCACTTCTGAAGGTGGCGGATGTTCTCGGTCGCCGCATGTGCTACCCTTTAACCCCATCTTTGAGGAAAAATATACAGATTTAGGCTATACTGTTTATCGTTTGGAGGTAGAACAGATCCCTCGAAGCCATTGATCCCCAGAATGTAATTCAGGTCATAATAACTCTCTCCGGGGTAACCTTTTTATTAATGATCATTTTCAGGCTTAAACATGAAAGAAGAAGATGTCCTCCAGAGCTGGCCTAAGATCTCAGCCACGGTTCCTACGATGCCTGATATCCCTTACCCTAAAGATAACGGCGATTGGACTGCCCTGTGGTCCAAGCCCATCATCGATAGCTCCGCCTGGGTCAGTCCCGGGGCTGTGGTAGTAGGAAGGGTGAGGTTGAAAGCACATAGTTCAGTCTGGTACGGTTGCGTCCTTCGGGGGGATGACTCCTACATAGAGGTTGGAGAGGAGAGCAACGTCCAGGATGGATCCATACTGCACATCGAGCCCGATCATCCTTGCATTATAGGCAACAGAGTTACCCTCGGCCACAGGGCCACAGTCCACGATTCTACAATCGAGGATGGTGCCATGATAGGGATGGGAGCGACCGTGCTCGGCCACTGCGTTATTGGTGAAGGGGCGCTGATTGCTGCGGGTGCTCTGGTGCTCGAAGGGACAAAAGTCCCTCCAGGAACCTTATGGGTAGGCAGCCCTGCCAGGCAACTTAAGGAGCTTAAGCCTGAGCAGATGGAGCGTATAGCTTTTGCCTATAGACATTACGTCAACAGCGGCGCCATGTGCCTGAAGAGATTCGGCCGCAAGCACATCGATTCTATGATGGGGGAGAGTGTTTAGCGTAGGAGGCCCTCTAGCTAGCCGTAGATATGCTAGTAGATGTTTAAAATCTACGAATTAAAGCTGGCAGCCCAAGGTTACCTAGGACCAATGGTACATGGGCGCAATGGCCTTTTAGGTGGTCATCGGCGATGGAAATATGGATATAGCTGACTTAGGGACGCAACATCGCCACCTAGGGTCAAAGATCAATTATGGGAAATTTACTCGGTCGTGATGAAGCCGGGATTAATTGCGCCGAAGTACACATCTTTATCTTCAGAGAACTACAGTGTGGTGATCGATATTAATGACCGTTATGGCTTTTGGTTATCTCTCAACATTCTGCTCCGTCGCCTTCACTAGGGAATAAAGGGTTTCGTTGACGGGCACGTCTAAAGAGCGCTTTTTGCCAAGGGCTACAACATAGCCGTTGATGGAATTTATCTCTGTCGTCCTCCCCTTTAAAACGTCCTGGAGCATGCTAGAGGTGTTCGTGGCGGTCCTAGAAGCCACGGAGAGGACGAGATCCAAGGCACCCACGCTGTCGATCTCCAATCCTTCTTTGGAAGCGACCTTCACGCACTCCTCAACGACCATCCGGACGGTTTCCCGGAGGTTATCTGAGAGAACGATCGCATTTTCCTTTCTGAGGATGGCAGTCAATGGATTTATGGCGGAGTTGATTATGAGCTTCATCCACTGCTGCACCTTGAAATTCTGGGCAGAGACGAACTCGACCCCAAAGCCCTTCTCCAGGAAGGCGCTTCTAATAAAACTTTTGAGCTTTTCAGAAATCCCTGCCTCAAAGATGGTATTTCCCATTCCCTTGAGTTCGATCAAGCCATCCCCTGAGAACTTGATGCCAACAGAGGTGATACCCTCGCTGATGCTTGGAATCATGGGGATGAGGATATCCCTATTGCCCATGCCGTTCATCAGGATAATGAACTCGGCATCCCTAAGGGCGCTGCTTCGAGACATAAAACTTGCAATTTCATCTTTGACTCTTTCTAAAGCAGGAGACTTTACGCAGATGATTACGGCATCAGGGCGAAAGCCCGATCCTCCAAGCTGGTCAAGCTTCGAAAAGCAGTATCTAAACTTAAGGTGCCTGGAACCCTCTGGGAGGTTTACCTTGAGGCCGTCTTCCCTCACCAGATCTATGTGGCTCTTTCTTCCCAGGAGAGCTACGTTCTCGATGCTATCTCTGCCATTTACTTTTCTGCCATCTACTTCTTTACCCTCTACCTGGGAGAGGATGTAGCCCATGAGAGAGCCTACCGCTCCGGCACCGTAAATCAGAACGTTGGCCATGAGATCCATTTATTCCTGCGTTTGTTCATCCTAGTCATTTATCTCGGGGTGCAGCAGCCCCCTTGGAACTGCCCTTTGGTGCTTCCTGAAAGGATATATTCCGTTTCCCTAGGGGTCTTTCACATAGACATATCAAACGGGTAGCATGTGGCTGTCGGAGTATTATGCTTTGGAGACTAGAAGGTCTCCATGGGACTACCTCCGGGCGACCTTCCTTTCATCAGGAGCTATCTTCACCCTTCTGGGCTCACACCATATCCATCGCCCTCGTGGCCCCCCCTCGGCCAGCTGCGCCTGGCTGCAGGTTTGATGCAGGCCTTTAGCTACCTGTTGGCGCCCTTCTGCCTGGAGATTCTATTACTGACCATAGGAGTTATGGCTGCCCTAAGAGCCAAGGCAACTTTGACCACGTGGATGATGAGGCCAGCGAGGGGCTTAAGTGTTACAGCCCAGCAGTGCGGATCTGCCGCCGGTATTCTCTCACAAGAACATGCATCGGGCCCAGGGCAAGATACTCATAATTCAATCGGTTTGTGGCTCGGCCTTCAGCATGCTTCTCCTACCAGTACATTCCATCAACGTATACTACTAAATGCTCCCGGTAATGACGACGCAGATCCTATCAATAGCATATTTAATGCACTTTATCTCGGCCATCAAGCTGAGCTATTCCCAAAGAGGCAGGCCTAGGGCTTACAAAGTGTCTGGCGGAGATTCGGGCATAGGAATCGCAGGCTCTGCAGGGGGATTTTCGTGCCTTTTCGTGATACTTATCGGAGTTCCACCGCCCGGTTTTTCGATGCCGGAGGCGATGTCTTTTACACGACGGCCATATCGATGGGATTGCTGCTGCTCCTTGGGCCGGCATTGATACTTATCTACCTCAAGAGACGTGGATGGGCAGGAGCACCAGAGGTTCAATCACGTGTCTGAGTTATCCCTCTCAACGGTACACCTCTATCAGCCCAGCCGAGCAGATGTAGAGGAGATTACAAATAACTTGCAGAAGAGCATTATGTCGATGGCAAGAGCAAGCTGGCCCGATCCCATAGGGACTTCACTCGCTAAATTCCGCCCCACCCTTCTGACACTCAGATGGTCGCGCTCTTATAATAGGAAATGGTTGGGGATGGGCCTCACGGCTGGCCTTACCCTGGCAGCCTTAACCATACACGAAGGCCTGGCATATGCCGCTCTAGCCGGTCTAAGTCCGGAGATGGGGTCTCTACGCTACCATGACAGCTGCGTTCATCCATATCTTAACCGGGGTCTCCAGGCAACTGCCCGTGGGACCGACCTCATCTCTCTGTATTCTGATGGCGGTCAGGCACTCAAGTCTCGATTTAAGTCCATATCAATGTTCGGCTGCTGCAACATTCACGGACCTTTTAGTAGGGCTCACCGCCATCGCAACCTATCTATTTCGACCCGGCTTTCCCTCGAAGCCTATCTCAAGCACGGTTCTTACTTACTGGCTTCACAGCTGGTGCTGCTGTCTACATCGCCTCCCGCCAGATGGCCGCACTGCTTGAATTTCAAGCGGAGGCGGCGGGTCTACAGAGAAGATATTGAACTTGATATCTCATGTTAAAAGGGTCAAAGATAAATACGGCCACTATGTCTGCATTCCTGTACCACTCCAAGCCCGATGGCTCCGTAGATAGGAATATGTACTTCAATAGGATGCTTCTGGAGAGCGTCCACGCCTCCCTCCAGGACTTCTATAGTAACGAGTTCAGACACAGCTAGACTGGTGGGGAGGATACATCCCTCAGCCGGTGGATGTTAAAGGGATATCCAAAGATCCTAAGGGCTTTGAAAACATATCTGCTGCAGACACACTAACAGCAGATTTTTCTGAAAGTAGAGCTTTCGTCGTCTCGATAGGGTCGAGCATATACCATTATCCTAAATGTGAATGGGACTTGAAGATCCGCCAAGAAAACAATGTGTGGTTTTCAAGCCATAGGGATGCCGTATCCCACTGTTATAAGCCCTGTAACGTTTGCATTCCGCCGTGATCAAGGAGCAGGGCTCACAAGCTTGTGATGTCGCTTACTTTTCCCTTCTAACTTCTGACAGCTCGCCTCAAGCTCCGTAGGCGCAAAACTCGATATACCCGAAAGCCCAAAGATCCAGGTGTAAAATGGCCCTATTTCACGTCGCCCGGGAATCGGGCATACCCCTGGTGGGATGCCTCTACTTCGGAGTCATAGATAGGGGAACCAACCTCCTCCAGGTAAGGCCCAGCTCCAGCTGCAACTTGAACTGCCC
>DAXJ01000047.1:0-10718 GCA_002506335.1 Methanosaeta sp. UBA114 | reverse complement strand
GGCCCACTCTCCCGCACCCGCATTACCGATTACGAGGTGGAGCTGGATTACCTCATGGACTGGGTCAAGGAGATCGCCCATTTCAAGGGCCCAGGGGTTGAATGCCACATCGACTCCCCAGGGGAGCCCATGATCTACCCCCAAATTGTCGATCTGGTCATGGAGCTCAAAGGCCTGAAGGAAGTAACCATCGTATCCATGCAGACCAACGGCACCCTCCTAGATGAGGAGGGGGTCAAAGCTCTGGAGGAAGCAGGGCTGGATAGGATAAATCTTTCCATGCAAGCTATATCCCCAGATCTGGCCAGGCAGCTGGCAGGGGTCTACTGGTATGATATCGGGAGGATTGAAAGGGTGGCAAGGGCCATCTCGGAGAGCAAGATAGACCTCCTGGTAGCTCCAGTCTACATGCCGGGGATCAACGATGAGGAAATTCCCAAGCTCATAAAATTCGCCCTGGAAGTTGGCGCTGGAAAGAAATGGCCATCTTTGGGGATACAGAAGTTCGAGAGGTACAGACTCGGCAGATCTCCAAAAGGGGTCAAGGTTCTCAACTGGTGGAAGTTCTATAACCAGCATATCAAGGTGTGGGAGAAGGAGTTTTCGGTGAAGCTCATTCTCACACCCAGGGATTTCGGCATAGAGAAGAGGCAGATGCTTCCCATGGCCTTCAGGCAGAACGAAAAGGCTCGGGTGGAAATTCGAGGGCCAGGATGGGTTAAAGGCGAAAAGCTAGGCGTTGGAAGGGATAGGGTAGTCTCGGTTCTGGACTGCCCTGTGGATAGCGGCTTGGTCAAGGTAAAGATTGTCAGCGCCAAGCACAACATCTACGTAGCGACGCCAATATAACTGAAGATGGAAGGGCGAAGATAACAAGGGGACGGATAACCCCCGTTCTCAGAAAGATAGAAGATGGATAAATTATCTGGGAAAGGAAGACAGAGTGGGAAAAACCCCATCTTCCAAGAAGAGGGAAAAGAGATAAAAAGATAAATCCCTTAATAGTTTCAAGAATAGTTCCAAAGATGGAGGGGATAAGATATAACGCCAGATAACTACGATCGCCGAAGGGGCGGCAGATCCAGCTACCAGGCCAAGCCAAGCCAGGGACAGCAGGCCAGCCAGAGAAGCCAGCCAGAGAAATCCAAGCGCACTGGAGATCGAGGACCCTATTTTCTGCCCAAGCTGCTCAATCAGGAGATCATCATTTACTTGACGACGGGACAGGAGGTCAGGGGAAAGCTTAAGGGTTTCAATTCTTATGAGCTTTTGATAGAGCCCGTAGAGCCGAAGGATACAGGTGAACTGACCCTGGTCTTTAGGAGCGCTATTACCAAGGTGAACTTTAAAGCTGCCCTTATGGGACCCAAAGCCCCTGCAGGGTGATCAAAACAAATTATAAAGGGGTTATGCTATATACCCTACATTTTGCTGCCACAATCCCAAGGCTTATAGGAGGAGTCGCGCTCCCTCTCCAGGCCCACGGGAGCATCGAAGTGATTCACATAAGGCTTGAGATCCAGTATGGGAGTTCCATTCAGGGCATCCAGTCCCGCGACCTCCACATCGCTCCCTTTTACCGAGATCATCTTAACCAGGGTGAGAGCTATGGGATTGGGCCTGCAAGGGCTCCTGGTGGCCAGGACCCCCCTCATGGGTATGGATGGATCGCCCATGGGGTGAATATTCTCCACATATCCTGGGGATCTGTCGAAATAATATATCACCTGGAGGTGGCTGAACTTTTCCAGGCCCTCCAGGGCTCCGGCATATTTGGGGTCTAAGGCTAAGGTGGATATGGAGTTCCTCATGGTTTTGGGATCGGTGGGCTCATCGAAAGCGTTGATCACCACGCCTATGGGGGTAAAGATCACTTTTTCCATAGGCGTTCTTTTAGGCTATCGGTATTCTTCTAAGTTATCTGTAATTGATCAGATTATCTTTAAATTATCCAGCCCCATTTCATAAATCAAAGAGGAAAAAAAGAGTTAGCGCCTGAATTGTCGCCGCTTCTCATTGACCTCTTCCCAAGATATCAGCATTTCCTGTAATTCTTCTTCGGTGAGGGACCTCCCATATTTAAATTTTAGCTTTTCTTGCCGCGTTTCTTCGGTGTGCTGGGGAGGAAGATCCCATATATCCGTTATCGCTTCGATAGTTTCCTTAGGGCTATCGATATGGAACATGCGGATATACTCTTCAAAGGTTAAATATCTGGGATTGGGATTAAAGTCCTCATAGCAGGGCTTGCAAAACTTCTTTGTGGTATCCCAACCCATACCCATCGCCGTAATACCTTTCTTCCAATCACTATCAGAGGCCATCCAGACAGGGAACCTTTGACCACACCGGTCGCACTGATATATGTATGGCACATATTGGTATAGCTTTTTAAGGTCCATTCTCCTCCACCTGCTCCAGGAGATCTAATCACCCCTATAGTCCTCCTGCCACTAATCTAATATGCCTGATAGTGTTATATCTTGCCACACTATAAGGATAGCTCTGGGCGGACATTTATTGAAGGGGAGATTGTGAAAATAGCCCCCCCGCCCGAGCTACAAGCCAGCCGGGTACTTAGTTAAGCATAATAATCCAATCGAGTGAACTACCCTACCCTGAAGGGTAGAGCTTCCCACTTCATAGCCAAAACTTGCATCACGGATATGTGATGTAGAGGTTTTGGCTCTATGGGCGCAACGGGCTGTTCCAGCCCTGCAAAGAGAATGTTCATGGCTGCGTTGTAATCACGATCCGAGGAGAAACCGCAATATGAGCACTCATGGACCCTATCCGATAGCTCCTTCTTAACGATGCTACCGCAGCAGGAACACCTCTGAGAAGTGTTACGTGGGGTCTACAGATGTCAGCTTTCGACCAGCCCTTTGAGCCTTGTACAAAAGCATGAACATGAACTTAGACCAAGTGGCATCATGGATGTTTCTATGGGTTCCTTTGCTATTACCTATCTCTATTAGCCCTTTGACATCCAGATATTCAACGCAGATGATATCGTATTCGTTGACGTACATCCTGGAAAGCTTGTGAAGGAAATCGGATCTCTGGTTATTGATCCTCACATGAACCCTATCCAGCCTATCTTTGAGCTTCTGGCGACTATTGTAGCCGTTTCTGCTATAGATAGCCTTCTCTGGATATTCTTGACCTTGACTGCAGCCTTCTCCGCAAATCTAGGATTCTCTACCGAATTCCCATCACTATCTACGATAAAAGATTTCAGGCCTATATCCAGCCCCACAACGTTGCCTGTTTGGGGTAACGGTTCCATCTCCTGCTCGGCCTGGATTACAGCAAACCATCTTTTACCAAGGCGCTTGATCAGGATTGATTTGACAGATCCTTCGACCTTGCGATGGATCTTGATAACCCCGATCTTGGACAGCTTCAGGGCAACCATGATCTTAGCCTAGCTTGAACCCAGATTGATTATAGTTCAGGGTATTGTACCAAGTCTTACCCTTGAACCTTAGATGGTAAACGTTCCATCCCTTTTTCTTTATAGCGGCCAAGCTCGCAATGCTGCTATGCGGTGTATATTTGACCATCTGAAGGACTTTTGAATAGACCTTTCCTAATTCAGGGTTTTATGAGTTCAGGAGAGGTATGAGGTTCTCAGTATCGTAAGTTGTTAGGGTCTTACCTCTTTCCCAAGCCTTGTTCATCTCCTATATCCTTTGGGCAAGATCTAGATTGGCTATACGTCTTATCTAGCCTTCGATATGCTCCTATAGATAGCGCCTACTAAACTTCTGGGTGAGCGCCTAACGGTTACGGATGCGCTCAATCGCCGCACGGGATACCCCTAACGTCTCTCCCATGAAAGACCAAGCCCGCTCAGCCCAAGCATCTCGACGTTCGTTGGACGTGCATGAGCCACGCTCTGAGGCTCATGAGTGTTTCAAGAGAAAAACATCGTGGCTTATGCTATTCAGTTATTCAGGATAAGGTAAGGCAGATCTCTTTAAGACCCCGGTTTTCAACATAACTGAAAGGTCCTTTCTTCCTAAATGAACTCTAAAATCTGTCTAGATCAATCTTTAAAATACCTCGCCCTTCGATACAGGATTAAGCCTATCATTTATAGGGGTGGAGTTCAAGTCCTTTATTCAGAGGCCCAAACAATGTCCGGCAATACCTTCGGCACCCAATTCAGAATCACCACCTGGGGCGAGTCCCACGGCCCAGCAGTGGGCATAGTGGTAGATGGCTGTCCAGCCGGCCTTCCTTTATCGGAGGCGGATATCCAGGTAGACCTAGATCGCCGAAGGCCAGGCCAGAGTAAGGTTTCCACCTCCAGGTCCGAGGAGGACAGGGTCGAGATTTTAAGTGGCACATTCGATGGCAGGACTATGGGCACCCCCATATCCATGATCATCCGAAACAAAGACGCCATATCCTCGGCCTACGACGCCATCAGAAATACTCCACGTCCAGGTCACGCCGATTACACCTATCAGGCCAAGTACGGCCTTCGGGATCACCGGGGTGGGGGCAGGTCCTCGGCCAGGGAGACCGTGGGCAGGGTGGCTGGAGGAGCCGTGGCAAGAAAGCTTCTGGCCCAGGATGGTATCGATGTTGTAGGCTATGTGACGGAGCTTGGCGGGGTCAGGTCATCTATATCTTCCATATCAGCTGTACCTGCACCGTCCCTAAGCATCTCAGATCTCAGGTCTGCGACGGAGAGCAACCCCGTACGCTGCCCCGACCAAAAGGCCATAGCTCTGATGCTACAGGCAGTGGAGGTGGCCAGGAAGGAAGGGGACAGCGTCGGAGGCGTGGCCGAAATTCTGGCCGTAGGCGTTCCCCCAGGCCTTGGGGAGCCGGTCTTCGACAAGCTCGACGCCGATCTAGCCAAGGCCCTCATGAGCATAGGAGCCGTGAAGGCCGTGGAGATAGGAGCAGGCGTAGAGTGCGCCCGCATGCGGGGAAGCGGGATGAATGATCCCCTGGCCTTTGTAGAAGGTGCTGAAGGTAAGGTGGGCTTCGAAACCAACAACGCCGGAGGAATTTTAGGGGGCATCTCCACTGGTGCCCCAATCCTCTGTCGCATAGCAGTCAAACCTACGCCATCCATCCCCAAGAGGCAGAGGACGGTGGATCTTGTGGTAGGAGAGGATGCTGAGATAGAGATCAAGGGCCGCCACGACCCTTCCATTCCTCCCAGGATCGTCCCCGTGGCCGAGGCCATGGTCGCCTTGGTCCTGGCAGATCACCTCCTCAGGCAGAGGTCGGCCCGCTTGATGGATTAAAAATCTATGCGATCTGAAGATCTTTTCCGCCCAGGATGAAGCCCTCCTCGATGGTAGAGCCGAGGGCTCTGGCCATCCTGTAAACCAGCTTGCGGGATGGATTGTATTTCCCAATCCCCAGGAAGTGAATGGTCTCCCGGCGCACCCCTACCATGGATGCCAGACCCGCCTGGGTCAGGTTATGTCTGGCGCTCAGCTCTTTTATCCTTGTCTTCATGCTGGTCCCGCGTCACCATTGAGTCTGAAGTAGATCAGAAAGACGGCGGCGCTTCCGGCCATGACCCACGCCACGTCTTCCATGGCAGTCTGTGAAGGAAGGACCAAAAGGCCAAGATAGCTGCAGCTCAGCAGAGCAGTAGTAAAGATTATGCTGATCAGCCAGGAGCGGATAGTGGCTATGGACTTTAATTTTTGAATCCTCTCATCGCATTCCGGTTGATCGCCCGTTCGTCAGCGGATTACCAAGGCCGTGACCAGGGCCATCGTACCGGCGGTGGCCATGAACTCGCATCGTAGCCCATTACGGAGAGGAGCAGGCCGGCGAAGACCAGCATAGCTCCCAGAATTACACGCATCAGGGTCCTATTCTTTGGCAATATATCATCACCTTGAGGGCAAAGACTGAGGTTTCTGTTCTCTATATCCTTGGAAGTGCTTCGAAGCTCGCATTATTCTAAGAGGCCTTTCCCACCAGGCAGGTTGGATAATTCTAACTTCCAGGGATACGAATGTTATGTATAACTAACATTATGTGGTCTAAAATTAACATCTCATCCTTGCATCCGAGATCTTATGGAATAATCCTCTGGAATGGCTCGCAAAGATCGTTTTTGGTTCTCACCCCAGCCTTTATAGGCCTTCGCAAGGTAGTGTTTTATATGCGAAAGGAATTCCGCAGTCTCCTGGAGATCGAGGAGGCTAGGTCCCTTATCCTCAGCCGCCTTCCCTTGACCGTGCGGGAAACCGTTGACCTGGCTGCTTCCCTGGGCAGGGTCTTGGGCGAGAGGGTAACTTCGGGGATCGATGTTCCTGGATTCGACAGGGCCTCCATGGATGGATATGCGGTCCGGTCCTCCGATGTCCTGGGAGCAAGGGAAGACATACCTGTGACACTGGAGCTTATCGGAAGCATCCCCATGGGCTCTGCACCGGAGATATCGGTGGGGTCAGGCCAGGCAGCCGAGGTCTCCACGGGCTCCATGATGCCCCTAGGAGCCGACGCCGTGGTCATGGTGGAGTACTCGGAGATCGGCGAGGGGGATGTCCATATCTTTCGGCCCCTTCACACAGGGGAGAATGTCATCAAGGCCGGTAGCGACATATCCCTGGGGGAGACGGTTCTATCGCCTGGGGTAAAGATAGGCCCAAGAGAGATTGGGGTTTTAGCTGCATCGGGCAAGGACAGGGTCCAGGTCAGGCTTCTAACGGTTGCTATTGCATCAACGGGCGACGAGCTGGTGGAGCCCGGAGGAACCCTAGGAACGGGAAAAGTGTACGATGTCAACTCCTACACCATATCTGCAGCTGCCCAGGAGGCCGGAGCGGTGCCTATCAGATACGGCATTCTGCCGGATAAGTGGGAGGCCATGGCTCAAGCACTCCAGAAGATGGCCAGGAATAACAGCATGATCCTGGTGAGCGGTAGCACCTCTGCGGGGACCGGAGATATGATCTACCGCGTCCTGGAGGACCTGGGAGAGATCACCTTCCATGGAGTGAACCTGAAGCCTGGAAAGCCCACCATTTTCGGCGTTCTTGAAAACAAGCCTTTCCTGGGGCTTCCAGGCTACCCGACCAGCGCCCTCACCGTCTTCGACCTTCTTGGGGCTCCTGCCATCAGGGCGGCCCTAGGGCTCAAATCCTCCGATAGGAGGTTTAAAGCCAGACTTGCTAGGCCGGTAAGGACCGATGGCAGGCACCAGATGTTGGCCGTAGGGCTCTCAGAAGGCCTGGCCTACCCCGTGGATAAAGGCAGCGGAGCCATCACTACCTTATCCAGGGCTGATGGGGCGGCGGAGATTCCAGCAGGCACCGAGTATCTGAACCACGGAGACGAGGTGACAGTGGTGCCCCTGGGAGATGTATCGGTTCCCGACCTGGTCCTGGCCGGAGAGCCCTCCGAAATCCTGGAGGCGGTGCTGGAGCGTCTGTCCTTCGACGTCAGGTACCTGCAGATGGGGTCCAGGCAGGGACTGGTGGCGATCGAGGACGGCATAGCCGATGCCTCCGTGGTCGCCTCTGGAGAGGAAATCCCCCTTCCGGATGGAACAATACTTGCCAGGGGCTTTAGAAGAGAGTTGGGGCTCATGGCCAAGAGCTGCCTTTACATGGACAATTTAAGCTCAGCCAGAGCTCTCACCTGGCGCAGAGAGTCGGAGATGAGCAGAGCCATGGCCGTGGCCCTGGAGGGAAGAAAGCTAACCTCCACAGACATAGCCAAGACCCACTCAGCCCTGGCAGCAGCTATCGTAGCAGGAAAGGCCGACCTGGGGTTTGGAGAAGGATTTGCTGCCAGAACTGCTGGCCTATGCTTTAGGCCCCTGGCCTGGGACGAAGTAGATCTGGTGATAAGAAAAGCTAAAGCCGATCTTCCGGCTATGAAGGCCCTGATGGAGGCTTTGAGAAGCCTAGACAACATGAACTTGCCTGAGGCTGAGTCCGCTGAATGAACTGGGCTCCTTCAGGCTTTAGGCTTTATATCTTCTGGCGTTTTCCATTCAGGTTTTCTTTCTTCGGATTCTCCGAGTTTGGGCGATCCATCTTCAGGTGTTTTATCTTCAGGTCTTCTAGGTAGTGATTTCAGCTTCCGCTCATAGTAGCTGAGAGGATGGTGCACCCTCCTGCACAGGTCGTCCTCTCCAGGGCAGTTGCCGTAGGTAGCCATGGTAGCGCAGGACGGTGGCTTATATCTGGTGCCACTTGAGCCTGCAATGTGCTCCACCTGGTAGCGGGTCCTCTCCTCATCGAAGTCAGGGCTCGTGTTGAAGAGCCCTACCACGTCATCCACGGACATGTTGACCCTGAGTAGAAAGCTGGTAAGGGCAAACCTGGCTGAATGGGCCAGGTTTCCACCCGAAGCCACCTGTGAAAGCATCCTACTGATGCACGGCGGAAAGGCACCATCGGCGGCCTTCCCCATGTCTGCCCTCTGGTAGGCTCTCACCCGTCCAAGATCAGCTTTCAGCTGGGATATATAATCGGAGAGCTTCGAGCGGATATCCTCGCCCACCTCCACAGGCAGTCCCTTTTGGACCCTATCCCTGGCCGCCTCCTCCATGAGCCTGGTCAGCTCTTCCCTGGTGACGGTGACCTGGCCGCCACTAAGGTCCCTGTTCGCCAGCTTCCATCTGGGAGATTTCATCCTGTGGGCGGCCCTAAGGTACTCGGCGAAGTGAAGCCTCAGAACTCCGCCTGATGAGGTGGGATTGAGCCCCAGGTCCTCGGCCAGAGGCAGAAGGTCCCCTTTCTCCTTCTGCATGCGGCTCCTTGCTAGCTTGGCCTCGGCCAGGGCGTATCTGCGGATTAAGAGCTCATCCCCAACGCAGGAGACGATGATCCTGGCCAGGGGGTAGGAAAGAAGCTCTATGTCGGGGTTGATGTATCCCTCGGGGATTCCCTTGCCGTCGATGGCCCCAAGGGCCCTCTCCGATGCCCGTCTCCTCACTGGCTGAAAAGCGGGCTTCTCCAAAAGAGCTTCTAGGGAGGACCCCGAGGCCCTAACTTGCTCAGCGGCCTCCTTGGTGAAGGGGTAGTCTGAGTTCTTCATGGGGCCTCTTTTTCGATATTTCTTGGATGAATAATTCTTGGATTAATTACTCTTGCTCAATCCTAGGAGCCAGGAGATAGTTAACCTCTATAGCCTGGCCTACCTTGAAGTTGACCCTGAGGGGGTAATCTATGCCCATCTCAAGAGTAACTTCCTGGGCCTTTCCCAGGGACTTGCTCATGTCCTCCAGGTAGTCCAGGGAGAAGAGAGATCTGGCCTCGCCGGGCTTGAGCCCCAGAAGCTCGGTAGATGGTATTTTAAGTCTTAAAGAATCGATATCGCCCTTGGCCTCCATGTAAAACTCGTCATCTGAGACCCCGAGGATCACGTGATCGCTCACCTTCTCTGCGGCCTTGATGGCCCTGCGCAGTTCCCCTCCGGGCAGGGTGACGTGGGCCGGCAGGTCCAGATCAGGGATCCTGGGCTCTTTTCTTATGGCCGTGGGATCAATGAGGCTTAAGGTGTAGGATAGAGACCCAACGCCAATCCTAAGCTTGTGGTTCTCCTCGTCCAGCTCCAGCTGAACGTTCTCTCCTCGGTCAGCCATGCTCAGGACATCATTTAAGCGGACCAGGTCCACCCCTATCTCCAGGGGCGTGGTCTTGAAGTATTCGAATGCATCGGCCCCGATCTTTAGGGAGACCATGGCCACGTTGGCAGGGTCCACCGCCTTGATCTCCAGGCCCTTCTCAGTTATGGAAAATTTTACCTCATCCACCAAGGATGAGACCGCCTCCATGGCGTCGCGCAGAGTTTCAGCGTTGATTACAGCCTTAAACATCCTTAGCCCCTCCGGGGAGAGCATTCACCCTTTAATCGTACTCTCTCCACGTTCTGCTGCACTTGGTGCACCTGAAGAACCTGACCTCGCTCTCATCCGCAGATCGAAGCTGCCTGAGCCACCAGTAAGCCGTAGCATTGCCACAGTCCGGGCACTTGGCGTTGGTGGTGGGAAGACCTGACGATTCCGCTTCCAGGACGGGCACAGCCCTATTGAGCTGCTCGGTCTTGCTCACCATGGGTCCTGTAGATGTCTTCTCCACTTGCTCTCCGCATCTTCTGCAGACCATCTTGCCCCCTTTGGGCACCATTATGCTCTTGCACTTAGGACAGAAATCCATTGGGAAGGAAAGTACTCCCTCGTCATATTAAAGTTTGCTAGTGCTAATCCCTTACCTGCATGAGCATAGCCATCAACGTCATCGGCGCGGATAGGCCGGGGATGCTTCGCGACATAGCAGGGGTTGTGGCAGCCCGGGGAGGAAACATCGTATACACCCACCAGTTCTCCATAGAGAGAGGCGCCAACAGGGGCAAGGCCTCAGTCTACATGGAGATCGATGGCCCGGTAGAGAGGATGGTCGAGGACCTGCGAAAGATGGATGACATCTTCGAGGTCTCCCTCTATCCCTCCTTCGAGAAGATTTATGGCTCGAGGGTCATCATCATCGGCGGCGGGGCCCAGGTCGCCCAGGTGGCGGTGGGTGCCGTCAACGAGGCCGATAGGCACAACCTCCGCGGCGAGAGGATAAGCGTGGACACCATACCCCTGGTTGGGGAGAATGCCATTGCTGACGCAGTCAGCGCCGTGAGCAGGCTGCCCAGGGCCTCCATCCTGGTCCTTGCTGGTTCCCTCATGGGCGGAAGGATCACCGATGAGGTAAAGAAGCTCCAGGAGGAGG
>DAXJ01000113.1:23045-32987 GCA_002506335.1 Methanosaeta sp. UBA114 | reverse complement strand
CTCTTGCTGAACAATGCTACCACAGCAGGAACACCTCTGATAAGTTTTACGCGGATCTACAGCTATCAGCTGTCGACCAGCACTTTGAGCCTTGTACGAAAGCATGAGCATGAACTTAGGCCAAGAGGCATCATGGACGTTTCTGTGTGTCCCCTTATCGTGGCCATCCTATGGACTTTGGCTAAGCGCCCTCAATGTATGTTAGTTTTATAATTATTTTTAGGTAATTAGAACACTTATTTCATGGACCTTGCAAGCATTAGCCCTATAGGAAAAGCTTCAATATATCAAAGCATTTAATTCTTCCGAATGATAAGCATCGTAGAATATGTCAGCAACCTCATAGTTAGCCTGATCAGTGCCACAGGTTACAGTGGCGTCTTCTTTGCCATGGCTTTGGAGAGCGCCTGCATACCATTCCCAAGCGAGATCATCATGCCCTTCAGCGGCTTCATGGTCTCCGAGGGTAAGATGACCCTTCTTGGCATCACCTTAGCAGGAGCCCTGGGCAACCTCTTCGGTTCCGTTGTCGCCTACTTCGTGGGTCTGAAGGGCGGGAGGCCCTTTCTTGAGAATTACGGCAGATACATCCTCATAAGCCATAAAAAGCTTGACCTAACTGATGAGTGGTTCCAGAAATATGGCGATAAGGCCGTCATTTCAAGCAGGGTGCTGCCCGTGCTCAGGACGTATATCTCCCTGCCGGCGGGCATGGCCAGGATGGGTTTTAAGAAATTCTCCTTCTTCACCTTCGTAGGCTCCCTTCCCTGGTGCCTTGCCCTGGGTTACGTAGGCGTGCTCCTAGGCCCCAGGTGGGACTCCCTCAGAGGATGGTTTCACCTCATGGACGCAGTTGTGGTCCTGGCAATCATAGGAGCTGCAATCTACATCCTGCGTGGCTACCGGAGGGACAGATCCAAGAGCTAGGGTCAGTGGCTGCCGACAGACCCCTTGATTTCTATCTTGAAGACGGGCTCCTCCGCTGGGGAGAAGACCGAGATGGTGATATCCACAGGGATCTTTCCCAAGGCCACGGTTATAGGGGCGAGAGATATGGGCTCACCCTTGCTGCTGGATACCTCAACCTTTAGCCCCTGTGATATCTTGGCTAGTGAATCCATGAGGCTTCCAAGCTTTAAGGCTTCTGCTGCTGCTTTTACGTCGGGGATCAAGGTTATGGGTGCCAGGGCAATGGGGCTCTCTGAGTCACCCGATACCTTGGCGCCAATGGGCTTCGAATCTTCTCCGGACACCTGAATGCTGAGACCTCCATCCTTGCCGGTGCCCTTCACCTTTGCAACTATGGGGTGCTTCTCCTGATCGTCTGTGCCCCTTATCGCGGCCTCAGCATCCAATCTTAAAGATACCATCGTAACACCGCTTCCTTCTTGTACATCCTCCGATATAAAGAGTGGTCTAACACCAAGAGCGACCCAGGATCAAAACATCTCAAATATACTTTCCTTAAAGGCGAAAGGCTGATATCACCCCCCTGACCCATGGTCCCTTTCGATGCTCGAAGTAGGATACCTCAGCCTCAGCAGCCCAGTGGCTGTAGTTCTCCCATGGCATGGACGCAAATCCGGCTTTGGCGGTCTCTTCCTCCTGGAGAGCTTCGACCTGGACAGAACCTCCCTGGAGGAGATCGAGGAGGCTTTGAGGGATCAGAGAGGAGGCCTGGGAGATTCCAGGGATACGGGAAAGGATAAGGCCGCACCCCTGGGGTTCTCCATCAGGTCCTCTGAAGACGACGGCCCCATCATGGATGCCGCCAGGATGGCAGGTAAGAACCTCTACCTTCTGGAGATCGACTTTTCTGACGAAGATGACCCAGAGAGGATGAAGGGTCTCGTTTCTAAAATAAAGAGTTGTGGCGCTACCCTTTCTATCAGGGTCAAGCCTGAGATCCTCCAGGACGGAATGGTGGCTGAGCTTGGCCGCGCCGGGCTGGACATCATCCACCTAGACCTGATCGGAATGAACGGCGTGGGCCCGAAGATCGTGAAGAAGACCGCCGACGCCATAGGTCCGAAGATCATGGCCATGGGCGATGTCGGGGACTTCGAAGATGCCAAGGCCCTACTGGCCATGGGAGCAGATATGATTTCCCTCCCGTCTCCTGAACCAGGCGTTGCAAAAAGGCTCTCTGATCAGGTAAGCAAGTACGACGACCAATCCGGATGGTACAACTGTCCCAAGCACATATGCTCGGGAGGTGATCTCAGAGGTCTAGCCTTCTGCTGTCCTCCAGTCAAGCACTGCCCGGTCCTTGGAGCCCTGAAGAAGGCCGGCTTTACCCCCGAGAGCTTTGTGCAGAAAAAGCTCGCCTTTGCCAAGGGCACTCCCCTGGAGAAGGGCGACGGCACGTGCTTCGGCAGCCTGGTGTGGTGTTGCAAGATCACCAAGCCATGCTACCTCAGGGATGCCGCCCTTAGAAGGTATGGGATCTCGGGAAAGGAGTATATACGCCTTAAAAAAGACCTGGCTGAGAACCTTCTGCGGCCATGATGGCCGATAGGATTGCCCAGAACGCCCAGCTCTCCATGCTCCTGGAGCTCTCTTCCAGCCCCAAGCCAGGAAACATCGACAGATGCCACGATTTCGGGGATATGAGCTTCCAGCAGTTCGTGATCAGCGCCGTCTCCGCCTACCCCATCTTTCGCCGGGCGGCCCTAGGCGAGGTAGGCGTTGGAGCGCTTATTCTGGAGGCGGTCAAAGCCTGGAGGGAGTGGGGGCTCTCAGGCAACACCCATTTCGGATCCTTGACTCTCCTCATTCCCCTGGCCATGGCTGCAGGAAAGCCGGGGACTTTGGAGATTGAAATAAAATACGCCCTTGAGAGCACAAACGTTGCCGACGCCGTCGATTTTTACAGGGCCTTCGATCTGGCTGGAGCTAGGGTAGCCGATGTCGGGAAGTTCAGCCTCAAAGATAAAACCGCCCTGGATGCCCTTAAAACGCAGGGAAAGACTCTTCTGGATCTGATGAAGCTCTCCAAGGATCATGACTTGGTGGCTAGGGAGTGGTCCACAGCATTCCAAAGATCCTTTCACCTATCTAAAGCCCTGGGGGAGAACGTATCCAGGTACGGCCTCAATTGCGGCGTGGTAAGAACCTTTCTCTTGGCCCTCTCAGAGGTTCCAGACAGCCTCATCCAGGCCAAGTTTGGGGAGAAGGTGGCCCACAAGGTCTCAGCCAGGGCAGCTTTGGCCCTCGAGGACGAGGGGCTTCTCACAGCCTCAAATTTGGATAGAGAGCTTTTAATGGAAGATATCAACCCAGGATCGACAGCGGACCTCATTGCGGCATCTTTATTTATAGCCTTGACGAAGGGTTTGCGGTTCTGATGGAGATCAAAGACGTTAAAGCCCTGGATGACCTGGGGATACTGGATGGGATCAACGAGGTCATAGCTACCACAGAGAAAGATGGCGTAATGAATGCTGCCCCCTTAGGGATCATTAGGGACGGCGATAATCTGACCATAAGGCTCTTTGCCGGGTCCAAAACTTTCGGGAACATACTGGCCACGGGCTGGTTCGTGGCCAATGTCACCCACGATGCTTGGATCTTCGCCGAGACCGCCCTTGGCGATGCCCCGGAGGGCTCCTTTGAGATTAGGCATGGCCATCCCACCCTAAAGGATGCCGAGTCCTGGGCATACTTCACTTGTGAGCCTATGCGTTCGGATATTATAATCACCCAGGCTCAGTTCGTGGAGGGCGAGCTCCTGAGAAGGGACTTCAGGGCCTTCAACCGCGGCTCCAACCTAGTGGTAGAGTGCGCCATCGCCGCAACTAGGTACATAGCTCTCAGGGCCGACTCCTACTACGATGAAATCCACAAGATGCACAGGATCATAAATCGCTGTGGCGGCCCCAGGGAGAAGGAGGCCATGGACCGGCTCATGGACAGGCTTGATAGGTACTTACATATATGATCATTAGTAATATTGAAAAGTTATGGTTTCTATAGATAGGTTGCCTTCAGGGTGCCAGGCAGTCGATGCCCTTCTGGGTGGGGGCTTTGAGACTGGTATCATAACCCAGCTCTACGGCGAGGCAGGCTCGGGTAAGACCAACATAACTCTCCAGCTCTCGGTCCAGGCTGTGAACCGGGGCTACAGAGTCATCTACATAGATACCGAGGGCTTCTCGGTGGACAGGTTCAGCCAGATCGCAGGGGAGAACGCCAAGGATATCGCCTCCAAGATCGTGATCTTTGAGCCCTTAAACTTGGAGCAGCAGCGGTCGGCCATCAAGGACGCCGCCAGGATCGCTGGGAGCGACTTTGGCCTGGTAATCCTGGACTCAGCCACCTCCCTTTACAGGATTCTGCTGGAGGCCGAGGACAACCGCGCGGTTAGAAGAATGCTCTCTAGCCAGATAGGCGATCTTCAGGAACTGGCCAGGAGGCACAGGATACCCGTCCTCATCACCAATCAGGTCTACACCGATCTGGAGACCGGGGCCTTCAAGCCACTGGGAGGAACTTCCGTCGAGCACACTTGCAAGGCCATTCTAGGCCTGGAGAAGGCAGGAACAGAGGGCAGAAGGAGAGCCAGGGTCATGAAGCACAGATCTAGGCCAGACGGAGAGACTGCCGAGTTCAGGATTACCGATAAGGGCGTAGAGTAAGAGCTGTCCAGGATAAGGAAATGCAGATTAAATGCTCAGAGACGCCGAGGGCTGCAGAGAAAACGGTTGAAAGATAGGAGGTCACAGGCGCCTTTTCATGATGATGGCCGCCTCGCCGTCGGAATAATAGCCTGGAAAGATTCCCGTCATCTCAAATCCCATGCTGGTATAAAGGGCCTGAGCGTTCTTGTTGCTGATCCTGACTTCCAGGGTCGCGCTAACCGCCCCCATGAGCCTGAAAGTCCTAAGGATGGTAGTCAGAAGACGCCTGCCGACACCGATTTTCTGGTACTCGGGCTTCACCGCCAGCCAGAACACCCTGCCCTCCAAGGGCATATGCTTGAACCCGAGCACGAATCCCACCACATCGCCCAGCCTGTCGGCGACCAGGGTGGTCCTGGGATGGTACTCGCAGAAAGCCTTAAAGATGGATGGATCATATCCCCCAAAGACCTCCCTATCAAGCTCCAGAGCATCGGCCAGGTCATCGGGCTTGAAACGCCTTATGATCACCGCTTCTTTGATATCCTCGATCTTAGGCTCGACTTTGACCTCGATATCGAGCCCGTCCTCAGCCTCCCTACTGGCCCCGTTTTTGGCTTCCTCAACCTCGTTTTCTGGGAGCATATCAAAGGCTTTTATGTTCCCCAAGGTGAAATAGTTTGTCAGAAGCCTCTACCTTAGACGGGCTGGGAGAACTATCTCCTACCCTATCATAAGAGCAGAGTTACATTAACGAAAGGTGACCTACCGTGGGCTCCGCTCTATCTCATCAGAGGTCGTTCGCATAATGCTCTTTGTGACTTTGTGGTTTGTCCTTGGCAGCAAAAATTGTCCGCATCTAATGTGCAAAGGGCCAAAATATCATCTTCATTTTATCTTAAAAATGGATTACCAATAGAAAGGCGCGGGCGGGAAAGGCAACGCCCGCAAGATGCTTATTAGGCTTTACGTCACTATGAAGAGGCCATTCATCGTCGGATGGGGGTCGCTCCTGAAGTAGTAGGTCTCTGGATTCGAGGGGGCAGTGAAGTAGTAGGTCGTCGTAGCTGGACCGGTGATCGTGTTGCCGACAAAGATACTGTCGTCATTGGAGTTTTTGTAAGGATATAGAGCGAAGTTCTGCTGTACGCCGCTATCCTGGTTATTGAAGTAAATGGTTACTTTATCACCTCTGGTCACAGTTATGGTGCCAGGGATGAAGGTGTTATTCCTGACTCCCAGGTTCACTATTTCCGACCTTCCGGGAACTCCCGGAGCATTCGCTACGGTCTGGATGCTAAGGGCGCCGGTGGTATTTAGCGCTGTAGAGCCCACATTTATGACCACGGTATCATATGCAATCGGGCTCAAGGAAGTGCGATCGTTGTTCACAAGCTCAGCCTGGGACGGAATGGCGAAGGCCGCTAGAACCGGAAGTAACAGCGCTATTCCTGATAAAAGATAGATAGCACGGGCTCTAGTCAATAGATCAACTCCACAAATTAATTGATTATATTATGAGCTTTGGATGCTTAATTACTTTGCTCTCTACGACCAAAAAGAGGAAAGGGGCTGGATTCTACCCCTTATTTGATGATGAGCTGCTTTATGAATAGCAGCTGAAAGCAGGCCTTTAAACATGGGTTGCCTCTTTCTGTGCCCGAGCGATCGCTTCATCGTAGTAGTTTATCTCTCCACCAGGGATATAGACCCCGGCAGCCATGAAGGATGTAGCGTTATCTAGCTGACAGGTAAAGCCACCATCTGCTAAAAGGCCTATCACTCTACGGGTGACCCGTCTCTTGATCGGCGCCATAGTTGCACCTGTTAGACCGCCGCGATTGACCGGAGGCGGGTTACCGTTCCAGGGAAGAGGACTGATTTTTGACAGGATGCCAGTGGCCTCCCCTACTACCTTTATGGATGGGACCTCTCGATATTGGCGGAACCATTGAGGCAGATTATCCGCTACCTTTTGGCACAGCTCATAAGGCACGTTGGACAGGTAGACAGCGGCGCCCTTCATAACCCCACAGCGCTCTAAGCCGAGCGTCGAGGCTTCGGATTGGGCGTGAATGGCATTGTGATCATAGCTCTCAGACCCTGGTTGGTACCGGGTAGGGGCCGTGACTACTCCCGTGGCTAAATCGCGTGGCCGTCTAGACGTTGTTCGCCAGGCATTGTAGTTCCAATGATTTGATGTCCAAACTAGCATTCAGGACTCTGCTCAACTCAAGTTCGCACCTGGGGCACTTGTGTGTCCTGTCTGACAGAAGCATCTCTACCTTGTAACCTCAGCTAGAGCAAATCTTAGACATAGTTCGAGGGTCTATTAACACGACTTTAAAACCAGCACTCTAAGCCTTATTCTGAATCGTAGTTACTAGCATGTTCCAATTCGCATCTGAGGTGCTCTTAGCTAGGCAGTGGTTACGGGCCATTTTCCGGATATTTAGGCTCTCAAAGACTATTACTCCGAATTTTCGATAAATCCTTACGGAACTTCTCCTAAACACTCTTCCTGTATGCCAGAGCCCGGATATATACACATCGGCATATGCCCGCGGTGGATTCCATCTTAGCATTCTGAGCCTTGGTTGGATACCGCCGCTACTTAATGCCTTTAGAACCATTGGATATACACCTCCGTTGTATTGATTACCTGTTCGATACTCTATCCCTGCGAGATCAATTCATCCAAGCACTAAAGTGCTTGGTTTTCTTCCACCTGCGCCCATTCGTCATAAAACGCCGATCAACCACAGGGTAAGAGCCAAAATCACTCTAGCACATCCGCAGCTGCGAAATCCCTGGACAGGAATAAATGCTCTACGATAAAAAGTAGGATAGTAGGTAAGGCAGGACTCTCTAGCTGAGACCTACTTAAACATTAATAAAATATGAAGCGACTAAATGATGTATTGATGAGATCCTGGAAGGATAGACTCTCCTAGAAGAAATCCCTGGATAACTAGAAGATGGGTCAGAGGTGATCCACAAGTCTGGCTATTGACGGCAGGGTTAGGTCTGGATTTACCCCCAACTGTGAATCCTGATCCTCCCTGTATTTCCCGGTCTTCACCAGGATCCCCTTCATCCCGACCTTCTGACCACCACCCACATCGCCCAGTATATCATCGCCTATCATTGCCGCATCCCTGGCCGGGACGCCCATGTCCTTCAAAGCCATGTCGAAGAAGTCAGGAGAGGGCTTGCCCATGAGCTGAGCCTTTTTGCCGGTGGCGTACTCCAGGGCTGCAACGAAAGGACCTGTGGATAGAACCATCCCATCGGAATCCATCCAGTACCTGTTCATCTCCAGGGCCAGGATCTCAGCCCCATCCAGGGCCAACCTCAAGGCCTTGTTCAGCCGGTCGTAAGTGAATGCGTCGCCTGCATCACCCACCACGATATAATCGCTATCCTCTGAAGGCTCCACTCCGCCTGCCAGAAAGTCCTTATGGACATCTCCCGTGGTGAGGAGGAAGCAGTTCTTCTCCTTTCCCGAGCTTCTGATCCGCTCCACCGCTGCCAAGGGGGGAGTAAAGATCCTCTCAGGGCCCACATCGTAACCCAGACCTTTGAGTCGCTCTGCCACAGAACTTCTGCACCTCCTGGTGATGTTGGAGACGAACCTGTAGTCGTAGCCCTTCTTCTCCAGAAGCTTCAGGCATTCTCTGGCTCCTTCTATAGGAGTCTCCCCCACGTAAAGGACGCCATCTAAATCTATGAGAAAAGCCTTCATGACCAGAAGGGTTACCCTAAAGCATATCAAGAGATCGGGTCAGCTCGGCTCAGAGTAGGGTCCATCCACAGTCATGCACCTTCCCAGGGCCTCGGCCAGCTCCTGTATCTGCACCGGCTTGCTCACGTAATCGTCCATGCCTGCGCCGAGGCAACTTTCCCTGTCACCCTCCAGAGCGTAAGCTGTGATGGCTATGATCTTCGTTCCTCTATCAGGCCACCTGTCCCTGATGGCCCTGGCAGCCTCCAGGCCATCCATCTCAGGCATTTGAACATCCATGAGAACGACATCGTAATGCTGCCTTTCCAGGGCCTGGAGGACTTCTAAGCCGTTGGCTGCTACATCCGCCCTGTACCCGATCTTCTTGAGCATCAACAGGGCCACCCTCTGGTTCACCACGTTATCCTCAGCCAGGAGGACGCGTAGGTGATGGTCAGTGGGGCGCAAGGGCTGAATCTTGACTGCAGAGGAGGACGAAGGCCCCGAGAAGGCTCCCAGCAGGGCATCGTAGAGCTGGGACGGCTTTATGGGCCTGATCAGGAAGGCAGATATCTCCTGATCCTCATCGGCTGAAAACCGGCCAATGGAGGTCAGGACTAGGAGGGGCAGATCATTCCTTCGCTCTCTAATTCCCTTGACCAGAGAGATACCATCGACCCCGGGCAGATCCAGGACGGCCACATCGAACTCCTTCAAAGAGATCTTCATAAGATCGCCTGCATCCAAGGTCGATCTCACGGGCACCATACCCCAACCCCTCAGATGGCGGTCCAGTATCCTCAGATTGGTCTCATTTTCTCCCACGGCCAGGACCCTCTTTCCTTCCAGGCCGGGCTGAGATAGCCTCTGGTATGGGTGGAGATCGGCCTGTACGTTCTTAGCCATGATCGTGAAGTGGAAAGTAGAGCCCACACCTTCCGCGCTCTCTATCCAGATGTTTCCACCCATCATCTCCACCAGCCTCTTGCTTATGGCCAAGCCCAGGCCCGTCCCACCATACTTTCGTGTGGTGGAGGCATCTATCTGGGAAAATGACTGGAATAAGCGGTTCATCCTGTCCTGGGGAACGCCTATTCCCGTGTCCTTAACTGAGAAGTTGACCTGGCACCACTCGCCATCTAACGCACTGGAGGAGATGGAGACCACCACCTCCCCGATCTCGGTGAACTTGACGGCGTTGCCAAGGAGGTTGACCAGGATCTGGCGCAGCCTTGTTGGGTCTACCAGGATATGGCTTGGCGTTCCGTCCTCCATGAAATAGGCCAGATTTAAGCCTTTCTCAGCCGCCCTGCCCGCCACCAGCTCCATGCAGTCCTCTATACAAGCCCTAAGATCAAAGGGCTGGCTCTCCAGCTCCATCTTTCCGCCCTCGATCTTGGAAAAGTCCAGGATATCGTTGATGATGGCCAAAAGGGCGTCCCCGCTGGATCTTATGGTCTCGATGCACTCCTTTTGCTCGAGGGTTAAATCGGCATCCAGAAGGAGGCCGGTCATGCCTATCACCGCATTCATGGGTGTGCGTATCTCGTGGGACATGTTGGCCAAAAACTCCGACTTGGCCTTGACCGCAGCTTCAGC